>NZ_JAUTYT010000030.1:0-20458 GCF_041946075.1 Flavobacterium sp. LAR06
AAACGGGGTTTTTTGTTTTACATTACTTTGTGTTTTTTAACCGCAAAATACGCAAAGGATATTTTCCTTTCTGCTAATGTTACCTTTATTAAGGCTTCTAAGCTGTTCATTGCGAACTTTACGTATCTCTTTGCGTTCCTTGCGGTTAAATTAGCAGTTGCTGTACCTGATTTCTTCTGAATACAAAACTATGCGTTACTCTGGATTGGAATTTGGAATTTAAAAGTTGGACTTTCTTTTGAAAATTGGACCTCTTCTTTATATTAAACCGCGTTAGGGATGGAATTGGCATCCTTTTGCGATACTCTGGACTTCTTCTTAAACCGAAACGTCTATCGCAAAAGATATAGCGGATAGCCCGACCCGGAGGGAACGCCATTCTTTTTAGAAATAATATTTTTTTATACTTCTAAATTTTATTTTTGCAAGGTACTGAGTATCAGGGATTAAGTTTTTTTTAGAGAATGAATTTTAAATAGTAAATTTTAAAATTCATTATGATCAACATCTTTAATAAATTTTATTACCCCTTTCATAAATACCTGCTGATCATCCCACATTGCTAAGTGGCTTCCGTTTGGGCAATATAAAAAACGTCCTTTTTGAACTAGTTTACTTTGTTCTTCCATAGCTTTGGGATCCATAGTGTCATATTTGGCACCTATCATTAAAGTTGGAATCTCGATTTCTTTTAAGCGATTTTTTATGTCCCACTTTGCTAAACGACCGCTAATTCCGAATTCACTAGGTCCTTGCATCATAGTGTAGATCTCACCATTCGTATGTTTAACGGCTCTATTCAAGCCATCTGGCCATTCTTTTAGTCGACATAAATGCTCTTTGTAAAAATTAGGTATCAATAGTTCCATGTAACGAGGATTAGTAAAATCTTTTTTAGCTTCCAATGCTCTGATTTCTGCAAGAATTTCTGGTTTCATTTGTTTTGCCAGGACTTCATCTGCATATTTACCATATTCTGGTGCGCTAGCGACCATGTTTGAGATCAATAAACCTTTAAGATTCTTTTGATATTTTAAAGCATATTCCATTGCCAGAATTCCTCCCCATGAATTTCCCAAGATGTAAAAATTATTGTTTTCAGCTCCAATGGCTTTGCGAACTTGTTCTACCTCTTCTACAAAACGTTCAGTTGTCCATAAACTACTATCTTTTGGCTGGTCACTGTAATAAGAGCCAAGTTGATCATATTCGTAAAACTCAAATCCTTCACGTTGGAAAAAAGTTTCGAAACACTCCATGTATTCGTGTGTCATGGCTGGGCCACCATGTAACAAGAGTATTTTTATTTTAGGATTATTTCCAAATCGTTTTGTCCAGACCTTAAATTCTCCAACGGGTGTTTTAATTGGAATCATTTGTATACCAGCAGATTCGATGGTATTCTTTTGATTGTAAGTAAAATATTCCTTAAGTGTTTCTGATTTGTTTTCTTTTTGACAAGAAATGGTTAAAAGAAATATTGTGAGGAAAAAGATATAACGCATATTTATTTGGTTTAAGGATATATTCTGTTAATTAGATTATCAACCTAATTTACGAATTAAATTTAAATTTTAAACAGCTTTAAATGATAGCTACCTTTAAATGATATTCCTTAATAGAGGAAGCCCAAAAGTATATATGCTTATATATGCTTTTGGGCTTCTTTGTCATAAAGATGGCTAACTCTCTATGTTTTTGATATGATTATTTTTGCTCTGTAATGATAGAGTGGTTGAGTTTAATAACCCGAATTTTTTTATTCGTATTGTCTGATAAAAAAATACGATCATTCATTTGTGCTACACTAACAACACTTCCAAAAGGATTTGCTCCCATAATATCATTAGCATTAATCCTTGGGGAATAATTTTTATTCATAAATTCCTCTTTAGGGTAAAGACGCAAATAGTTTACGCTTCCAACATTTTCTGTTGCAATAGCCCAATTTTCACTAAAAGAAATAGCAATAGGTTTTGCATCAGAAAAAGGTGCAGTTGTTGGTTTTATTGGTTCTATTAATGAATTGGCTGCATTAGCCTTAATATTTGCAATGTTGTAATACAAATAGCTTTTTGCATCTCTCCCTGCTACGACTAAATTTCCTGAGACTACATCTAATGAATAAACTTGATCAAAACCATTTAAAGTATTTAATTTGGCTATTGGTTTTAGATCCCAGTTACTATTTTCTGTTATTTGTGATGTTTCAAAAACTTTAATAGAGGTTTCTTTTTCTTTAACAAATACTAATCCGTCTTTTACTACAACACCAAAAACGTGTACGAAGGTATTCCACCATTGTCCATCTCCTACCGTACTAATTCCTGCATTTGTATTTTCATCAAATACAAAAAGTCTTGAATCACGACTTCCTACGTAGATTCTACCATTATCAATAGATACAGAGGAAAGTTTAGTAAGGGCAATTGTCGTTGTGCCTTTAGTGTAGTTTGAAATTGTTTTGATGTATTTTAAAGTGGTAGCATCAAAAATTTCTAATACATCACCATTGCATATATATAATTTATTGTTTGCTATTGCGATACCTTTTGGGTCAAGAGTTCCAGTTCCGGCACCGATTTCGGTTGCTGTGATTGCTGTTTCATCAGTAGGATAATAATAGTTATACGTTGTACCGTTATTTTCTGAGTCAGAATCTTTACTGCAACTAGTAAAGAAACAAAGTAATAATAGGATAAATGGTATTTTATTCATGCTGATTTTATTTTTTAGTTCCATTTTCCTTCTCCTTTATATTTTACTAAAAATGGATTTTTTTGGTCAATTGTAAAAACTGGTTTTTTATAAGTACCGGTTACATAGTTTGTTTTTGTATATGTTTTAAGTATCTCAGGATCTGTAAAGGGAAGATCGTTTAGATAGATCAAATACTTATAAAAGTGAGTTAACATTTCCTGTTGGCCACCACCTTCGCCACTATTGGCTAAATTACTACTATGGTTGTAACCACTGTGATGTGAATATTCATGTGACCAAACTGACATTTCTCCTTTCCAGTGACCGGTAACATAACCAGATTCCCATTGAGAGGCTAAAGCACCGCCTCCCCAGGCAGAACCTCCGCCAACCATGGCCATATTAAGTTGTCTTTTATCAATATAGGTTGTGTATGCCTGCTCGATTTGGATTTTGGTTAAATAGTCATAAACACCATCAACATCATCGGCATTTCCATGCCAATTGAGTGCACCATTTATTGCAGTTCCTGCTGTTGCGGCTTGTTCTTTTTTATATCGGTCAAAATTCATAAAGGTGTCATAGTACATTGGATGACTAATGGCATATGAAAAATTAATAATCATAGTGATGGCTTCTTTTGCCAAAGCAGGATTCATCGGTAAATACTTGTTTGGATCATCTGCGGGATTATTTAAATGATAAGAATCGCTAAATTTAACCAAACGTGAAGATTTTATTTTTTTGAATTTTGCGAATAAGGGATCGCTTGATTCCACTGAAAACTCGATACCTCCTGAAGAAAATCCTACAATTTTGTCTATTGTAACAGGTTCTCCTGTTTCAGATAAATAATCATTTTTTCCTGCGGTTAGAGGGATTTGATGAAAAGAGCGATGAAAAGCAGGGATTTTTGAAAAGGTATAAATTACAAATCGCTTGTCGTAGTTAGGTAATTTAGCGTAAATTTTTACATCGCTAAGTCCAACAGGAGAGTACAACGATATTTGTACTGAATCTTTTCCTTTCTGTATAACTTGTAAAGGTTCATTTACTCTAAACCAACGATCGTTGTTATCATACATTTTTGAAGAACTCTCTGTATCTTCAAACATTGTCATTGGTTTATTTCCCGAAGGCAAATTTGTAGCGTCAATACTTGCTGCATAATGTGGTTGGTAATTTGTGTCATCATCTCCATCTTCGCAGCTGGTAAAAAAGAAGAGGTTGGCTAATAGCAAAATGCTAAAAAGCCATTTTTGGGCGTTCTTAATCATGTAGGTTAGTTTAAAATTGGTTTTATTTTTGGGAAAATATTTTCAATAAACAAATGTCATAAAAATTCTGTTAAATAAAAAATAGGGTAAAAATTTAAAAAGACATATAGATATGTGAAAAATGGATGGTTTTACAAAGAATAAAATTTATATGTTTTCTAAAAAAGTCACCAAATTTACATCCTCATTTTGAATATTGAGCTTCTTTCTTAGTCTTGCTCTTGCCACGTTAAGACTGTTATAGGATTGCCGAGTTAGCGCACAGATTTCTTTGGTGGTCATATTTAGCCTCAAAAAGGCACAAATTCTTTTTTCATTTAGGGTTAAATCGGGATATTTACTATTTAGGCGCTCGTAAAAATCATTATAAACCTGACTAAACCGAACTTCAAATTCTTTCCAAATATCATCATCCTGCGCATTTTTTATGTCGATGATTATTTTTTGGATAATGTCCTGATCGGTTCGTTTCATCTGCTTTTTTAATTCCACCAAACGGGTTGAAATCTCAGAATTGAATTCGTTCTTTTTTAAGAGATACATGATGTTGGTTGTGAGCTCTTTATTTTTAAATTCTAACTCTCTTTTTAAACTATCTTCCCTAAGCGAAAGGTCTTTGTTGCTCAATTCGGCACTTTCTTTGGCTAATTGTTGAATTTTAGCCTTCGATTCCTGAAGACGATACATGATCATTGCAATAATGATCCCAAGGATCAAAACAATTGCAATAATGGAATAAACAAGTTCTCTATGATTTTGAGCGATTTTTGCAGATTGACTTTCTTTATCAAATTTATACTGCATTTCAGCACGGGTAATTTTTTGCTGATTTTCTTTGTTAAATAGACTGTCGCTTAAAGACTTATAAGCAACATGGTAGTTGTATGCATTTTTATAATCTCCTTTTCCTGCCATAACAAGGCTAAGTTCATCCAGAACAGATGCGCGAGAAGATGATGAATTTGCCTGTTTGCAGTATTTGAGACTCGTAAGTAAATATTCTTCCGCTTTATCAAATTGTTTTTTTTCTTTATAAAGCCTTCCCAAATGATAATTGGATTTACATAACCCCAATATGCTGTTATCTTTTTTTCGTAAATTAAGAGATTCTATAAAAATAGCTTCAGCAAGATCATAACGCTTTCCTTTTAGGTAGATAATGCCCATATTGGAATATACTGAAGATAAATTTTCATTGTCGTGTGCTTTTTTGCTATGAGTGGATGCCTGCATAAAATACTCAAGAGCACGATCTTCCTGATGTTTATTGTCATAAATAATACCAATATTATTAAGCACTTTCCCTTTAATTTGGTGCACTTTTGTGGAATCTTTTATAATATTTTTATCTAATAAAGTCTTGACTTGATTAAATTTTATTAATGCCTTTTCGAAGTCCGCTTGATAAAAATAAACAAGGGCAATACTGTTATGAACTCTAATGACATCCTGCTGTGGCGGATAGAGTTCGTAGAATTTTAATGCTTTTAATTGATAATCAAGACAAACATCAATATTACCTTTAAGAAGATTGGCATTTCCTATTCTGGAATATACTCTGGCCAATAGGGTATCAGTAATTTTTTTTTCAAAAGACAAAGCTTTTTTGTAATAGAATAAGGCAGAATCTAAATCTTTTTTTTCGAGCAGGTATCCTGTTTGAAGCAGTAAGCCTACTTTTTTATCAGGATCAGAAGTGGTAAGATATTCAAGTTTTAAACGATCAAGATCTTGTGAAAACATCGCTTCACAGAAAAATATAAAAAAACTTATATAAATATAAAAACGCTTCAAATCAATTAATTTTGTTAGCTAAACTATGAATAATTTTCGAGTTTTAGTTGATCACTTCTTGCAATTGCAAAAATTGATGTATGCAAATTTGCATTTTTTGCAGTTGCTATACCAAATCAGACTTTAAAGAAAATCCATTTTATTTCTCAAAAGAACAAAATATTTGTGTAAAATTTTATGGTCATTTTTATACCAAGGCAACTTTCATATCTTTAGTTCTATTATTTACCTAAGCTCGTATTTTGATTTTTAATAGAATTTTTTTAATAAATATTATATTATAAATTGAGGATTTTAACCCTTTAGATATCCATTTTTTAAATGTATAGAGCTATTATTTTGTGCTGGTTAATGTGTTGTTGAATAGTTAGTTAGTGTTTGTTGTTATACAAATGTAATCATTGTTTTTTAGCTATATATATAATGTAACTATTCTTTAAATCTTAACTGTTTGAATTTTCCATATTCTTGCGCTCAAAGATTTAATTTTTTCTTCAATAATTAACCTTTTAGAAACATTTCATTATTTGAAAAAGAGTATAAAGGATGGTTATTGCGTTTTACGTTAAATTATTATTAACTAATCAAAAAACAACTTTAATGACAAATTATTACAAAAAAGGAATACGGTTTTTATCGTTTTTTATTTTTTCGCTTTGGTCAGTTTTTTCTTTTGGTCAGCAAGCGACTTTTAAGGAAGGTGTCAAACAAGGTTCTGTGAAAATTAAATTTTCAGAACAGTTAGCTCCGACTTTGAAGAAAATGAATGTTACTACGGGGAAAAAACTTTCTACAGGAATTCAGGCTTTTGATAAAGTTTCTGCAAATGTAGGAGCCAAGAAAATGCGTAGACTATTTCCTGAAAACCCTAATCCTAGATTAGAAGCAAAATTGCGAAAACACAAGCTTGATTTGTGGTATGTCGTAGACATTGACCCTAACCAGAGCGTTAAAGAAGCAGTTCGAAAATATAAAGGAATTGCTGAGATAGAGACAGCTGAAACGGAGAAGCAAAAAGTGCTGTCTGATTATAATTTTACACCAATTAAAATTAAGGCCAAGAAGAAGGCTTCAGCAACAGCTTCTTATTTTAATGATCCAAGTTTGCCGGATCAATGGCATTATAATAATACAGGACAAACCGGATATCCGGATGGCTCTGATGTAAATTTATTTAAAGCTTGGGATGTAGTTAAAGGAAATCCAAACATTATTGTTTCAATTCATGATCAGGGAGTTGATATTGAGCATCCTGATTTAAAAGCAAACATCTGGACCAATTTACCGGAGCTAAATGGAGTTCCTGGTGTTGACGATGATGGAAACGGTTACACAGATGACATTCATGGATGGAATTTTGACAAAAATAGCGGAGCCATTGAAGCGCAGCCTCACGGAACGCACGTAGCAGGTACAATTGCTGCGGTAAACAACAATGGTATTGGAGTTTGTGGAGTTGCCGGGGGTAGTGGTAATAATGACGGTACAAGAGTAATGTCGTGTCAAAGTTTAGGAGGCGGTAGCTTTGAAGAAGCTTATATCTATGCAGCCAACAATGGTGCAGTGATTTCTCAAAACAGCTGGGGATATACTAGCCCTGGCAATTTTGATGAATCTGTAAAAGATGCCATAGATTATTTTATTGCAGAAGCAGGAGATTATCCAAATAGTCCAATGAAAGGAGGAATTGTAATATTTGCTGCAGGAAACCAAAATTCTGACGAGGAATGGTATCCAGGTCATTATGAAAATACTTTGTCTGTAAGTTCAATTGGTCCTAACTGGCAAAAAGCCAGCTATTCCTGCTATGGTACATGGGTGGATATTGCAGCTCCGGGAGGAGAAACAGATTTGGGTTCTAAAAATGGGGTTTTAAGTACTTTACCTAAAAATCAATACGGTTTTTATCAGGGAACATCAATGGCGTGTCCTCACGTTTCTGGTATTGCAGCCCTTGCCCTTGCCAATAGAAAAAGTCAATTAACGCCGGAAGTTTTAAAAACTAAACTTTTGACAGGTGTTGTAGATATTGATTCTCACAATCCAGACTATACAGGAAAGTTGGGTTCGGGGCATATTGATGCCTTTTTGGCAATCCAAAATAATGCAGGTGTTGCACCAAATGCTATTACAGATTTAGCTTTAACAGGAATTGCACAGGAATTTGCTAATTTATCTTGGACTGTTCCAACAGATACAGATGATTCAAAACCAGTTGATTTTCGTGTTTACTATAGTACTTCGCCTATAACAAAGAGCAATATTGCATCAGCGCAATATGATATTATCAAAAATACAGCATTGCCAGGAGAAACGGTTACTCATTCGGTTAACGGACTTTTAGGACTTACACATTATTATTTTACTGTGATTTCGGGAGACAGATGGAATAATTTATCTGAATTATCCAATACTATTCAAGGTACTACGAATGATGGGCCAAAAATAAATGTTGATGATAATAGTAAAGACATTGTAATTGATGTTGATGCGAGTACTTCTTTTAAAGGAGCACATGAAATGACAATCTTAAACAATGGAGAAGGGGTATTGAGATGGGAGTTTTTAACCCGTCATAAAGAAACCTCGCTTTCATACTCTGCAACAAATATAAAATATCCTTCTGCGAAAATAACAAAAGTTGCATCTGTAGGAAAAGTAGGTAGAAAGAAGTTGAAGGCTGCATCATTATCTAAAGATGCAACTGCTACAACTTCTCAATTTACTCCTCAAAACAAAACTTTTTGTGACTATCCAACAGACCTTATTGGTGATACAGACATCAATATTCCAAATTCGGCTGCTACAAAATATGTTGTAAGCGAAACTGATGGTTTCAACCTGACACAAATTGTGAGTTATTTACAAGTAGATCCGGCATTAGGTCCTGTGGTTTTTGAAGTTTATAAAGGAACTCAGCTTAAAAAAGAAAATCTAGTTTATGCGCAGGAATATACACCTTGGAGTGCTGCTCAAGGTTATGCGTATGTTACATTAGATGAGCAATTGTATTTTCAGCAGGGAGAAACTTTTTGGGTGGTTATGCATATTCCTGCAGGAAATCTTTATCCTTTAACTATTGGTTATGAAAATTCGCCAGAAGGCTCTGATAATAGCTTCATATCGTTTGATGTTGGACAAACTTGGGGGCCTCTAAGCGTAGCTCTTGATAGCAATGACTTTGCCTGGTTCACTATTGCGAGCAGTCAAAATAAATACTTAGGAGAATATTTGTCTTTAGATCCTGCTAATGGAGAATTAAACGGAAATACTACGCAAAAAGCAAATCTTTCTGCTGATGCATCTCAATTGATAAATGGTACTTATCATGCAAATGCTATTTTAAAATCTAATGATGGAACAAATAGAGAATTAAGACTTCCGGTTACTGTTAATGTATCTGGTCAGCAAGCTGCTCTTACGTCTATTGAAAAACTAGACTTTGCAAGTGTTTTTAAAGGCACTTCAAAAGAAATGGAATTCGTAGTTAAAAATACAGGATTAGGTAATTTTAATGATATAGCGGTTGCCATTTCTAATCCAAATTTTGAGCTTATCAGTTCAGTTCCATATCAAATTGCTGCAGATAGTGAAGTGCTGCTGAAAGTAAAATATACACCAAATACTATAGGAAACGACAATGGTTTTTTAACGTTGAACTCTACTAGCAGTGCTAAAACATTAAGGGTTATTTTATTTGGAGTAAGTTCTGAACCTGCAAAAATCGTGGTTGAACCAATGACGCAATTGATTGACAATATTGCGTTAGGCGATCAGGTAACTGCTTCGGTTACGGTAAAAAACGAAGGTCAGGCCGCGCTTAAATACTTTATTCCAACTTACGATCAATCTGGAATAAGTGAAACCTGGGAAGGCGGTTACCATAAATATGGGTACAAGTACCGTACAAATTATCCATCAGAGGGTTCGCCGTTAACTTATCAATATCAGGATATTTCCGGATCGGGAACTGATATTACAAATTATTTTAAAGCAGAGGCTGACAGATATTACCCTGTTGAAATGGGATTTGATTTTCCTTACTATGCTGAAAAAATGAAAAAACTTTTTATCAGTTATAGAGGGTTTACAACCTTTGATGATACGGTCAGACCGGTTAATGCTCCAGAGTTAGATGGGGCGCCTTATTCGCCAAAAGGATATATTTCTCCTTTAGGGACTTTTGTTGAACTGGCTGCTGGTGGTGCTGTTTATTACAAAGTAGAGCCAGATAAAGTGATTATTCAATATACAAATCTTTCTGATGGATATTCAGGAACCCTAACAGCGCAAATGGTTTTATTTGCAGATGGTAATATTCGTTTTTATTATGATAATATTACTTTTTCTGAGCAGAATTTGGCTTATCTGAATATTTTGATCGAAGATTATGCGCAGACAGATGGAATTTTAATTAGCAATTATTCTAAACCAGCAAAAATTTATAATGGATTGGCTTTAGGATTTGATTATCCGGGACCAAACATGATTACCTCTATCAGCAATGCTGGAGGAATTTTATTGCCTGGTGAATCTGCGAAGATGGATGTTGTTATGGAGACTGCCGCTTTGCATGAGGGTACAATAAATAGATATTTGAATGTTGTATCTACAGATCCACTAAATGCGCAAGTAAGTCCTCTAATTCAAATTAATATCACAAGTGGAGGTAAAGCTGAACTTACCGTGTCTCATACTGATATTAATTATGGCGATGTATTTCAAGGGGCTGTTGCTTCAAGAAAATTCAGCATTAAAAACAATGGTACAGCAGCTGTAACCTTAACAGGTTTTGCTTTAGATAATAATAAATTTCAAGTTACAGGAGAAACAACTGCAACTATTGCACCTGGACTTAGTAAAATATACGATGTAAGTATGCCTACAGACGTTGTTGCTGCTTTAGCAGATGTGTTAAGAATTACAGATAACAAAGGTGTTAGTTATACGATTACACTTTCTGGAAAAGTGTTAGATCCTCCTGGAATAAATGTTACTGACTTAAACTTAATAGCGACAACTTTACAACATGGTCAAACTGCCAAATTTCCTTTAAAAATTGAAAATACTGGTATAGCTGACCTTGAAATAGTTGCAACAGGAACTAATTGGCTGACTGCTTCTGTACCAGTTAGTACTGCAGAAGCTATTCCGAATTACACTTATAATTATGAAATGTTTAATGATGGCACCAACTATCAATGGATTGATATCCGTAAAACGGGAACGCAGCTTCCATTAGCTGAAGATTTGTTTGATGTTGATCAATATTGGCATAAAAAGACATTGCCATGGTCATTTAATTTTTATGGTAAAGAGTATACAGATATTCAAATTGGTACTACTGGATTATTAACTTTTGATACGCCAGATACCGATGCTACAATGAATGATATGATTCCAACAGATTTGTTCAAAACCCTTATTGCTCCTTATTGGACGTTTGCTGCTTTTGATACAACGACATATCCGGCAGATGAAGTAGGTGTTTTCTATTATAGCGATGCTGAAAAGGTTATTATCTCATGGGAGTATTTTTCTAATTTCTTTGGAGGATTGGGAGACCCAACCTCAGCACAAGTTATCTTTTATAAAAATGGAACGATGAAGTTTCAGTATAAAGTTAACGGAACTGTAGATCAAACCACGAATTTGACTGCTATTGGACTTCAGAATGGCGATCATTCCGATTTTGTGGCAATGTCAAATTATGCAAATGTTAATCACGGAACAGGATTAGCGTATGTGATCAATCCGGCGGAGAAACTTGTAGTTCCGGCTGGAACAACTTTAAATGCTCAGATTGATATTGATGCACGTAATATATATGCAGGAGAATACTCAAGTAAATTAAAATTACGTACCAATGTACCAGGCAAAGAATGGCTTGAAAAACCAATTAATCTAACGGTTACCGGAGCGCCTATAATTGCTTCAAATCGTGAAGAAATTAATTATGGCGAAATAATGGTTAATCCTGCTATGAGCTATACAGAAGAATTTGTAATTCAAAATACAGGTGCTGAAACACTAAAATTATCAAATATTGCTATAGAAAGTGGTTCTGCAGAATATACTATTGAAACCTACGCCTATTTTGAAGGATGGTTTGGAGATGGTTATTGGAGTTGGGCAAATATTAATGATTTTATGGGAGATTACCCAGCAATACTGCCTGGCGAAAACTCTAAATTCAGAATTACATATGCTCCAACTGTGGCAGGTACTGTAACTGACAATGTTGTTATTGAAAGCAATGCGACAGTAGCGAAAATGATGCTTCCGATAAAAGCTGAAGTTACATTACCTCCAACTTTAGTGGTACAAAGTAATGAAGTTAATAGTGTTGTTAATTATTTGACAGATACCGATACACAATTTGCCACTTTTGATAATGGCAATGGTGGTGGGACTTTAAAATATGAATTGAGTATTGACTATCTGAGAAAAGCGGCGGCTGGTATTACTTCACGTTCAGAAGTAATGGCAAAAAAGGCAAAAACAGCCAAGGCAGATTCAATATTAAAATCTCTTCCTGCGCCTACTGGAGGAACCGCTGTATATGCTGATCCTAGTTTCAATAGAGTTTTGGCCCACGAAGACAAGATGGCTGCAGATACTCATTTTGGTTATGATGGTGGAGAACCTTTCACGGCAGCTACACGATTTAATGCTGGAAAAGATGGATTTACATTGTCACATTTTCAAACTTTTATGTTTGGTATGGACAAACCAGCAGGAACTCTTGCTTACGAAATACGTGCAGGTGGTTCTTCTGTTGCAGATGCAACCATAATTGACCAAGGTTATGTGGATTATGTTTACGAAGGTGGAAAAACGGGAGCGTGGGTAACATTACCAATCAAAGAGCCTAAAGGACTTTATCCAAATGAAGATTTTTATGTTGTGATCACTTATCCTTATGAATTACCTTTTGTACAAGGGGCAGTTGCTGATATTGTTAATACTCCTGGCAGATATACATTGGTTGATGGTGAAGGTAAATGGTATGATTTGCAAGATGCCGATTTATATCCTGGTTTTGGATGGATGGTTAGAGCTGGAGAAGAGAAATTTACTTCTAATGCCTGGGTTTCAATGAATGGAATTGCAAATGGAGAAGTTGCGCCTGGAGGGAAAAAACAGGTTCAATTAGACTTTACAGCGGCTAATGGAATTCGCGGAGATCAACATGCGGTTTTAAAAATAAGAACTAATGATCCTGTTAATACAGTGGGTCAGGTTCCGGTTAACTTACATATTAATGAAGCTCCTGTTTTCTCTAATGTACCTGAAGAAGTTACTGTTGTTAATGAAGCTTCTGAAGTAGTGGTAAACATCGGCCTGAACGATAAGGAAGGTAACGTAATTACGGTTACATCTCCAAATGCGCCATCGTGGTCTACTTATGAAGTAAGTGCTGGAAACATTGCAATTAAACTTGCTCCGGGTTATGAAACGGCTGGTACATATACAATAAACTTTACAGCTGTAGACGAACTTGGTGCATCAAATGAAATGAAACTGGAGGTTCAGGTATTAAAAACCAACAGAGCTCCAGTTGTTATTAATACAGAAGATTTGGTGTATTCTAAATTGAGCTATTTTGATGTAAGAGAATTTGCGGCTTATTTTACAGACCCTGATGGCGATAAAATGACATTCAATGCAACGGTAGCAAATGAAAATATTGCTTCAGTAACAATAGGTCAGGAGTTGGGTCAATATGTAATTGAAACACATGCTGCAGGTGAAACAATGTTGACCTTAACAGCGACAGATATTTTTGGATTAAGTACTGTGCAACAAATAAAAATTACAGTAGTAAATAATAAAGCTCCTTTAGCACTTGGTGCACAATCAATAATGTTTAATAGATTATCTGTACAAGAGGCCTTTACTTTTGATAAATATTTCAGTGATCCAGATGGAGATAAGTTGACTTTTCAGGCAAGTATGGCAGATTCTTCGATTGCATCAGTAGTAACGACTGCAGATGGGTTTACAGTTGAAAGTCTTTCTAATGGAGAAACAGAATTAATATTGACAGCAACAGATATTTATGGAGCTAGTGTTGAGCAACGCGTAACGGTTATTGTAAACCAATCAGAAGTTATGGAGCTTAACATATTCCCTAATCCGGTTGTAAATGCAATAAATATTAAGTGGACAAGCCGCTGGGCAGGAGATGTTGTTGTAGAAGTAGTAGCCTTTAACGGTTCAACAGTGCGCAAGTTTACTGTAGCTGATGTGCAACTTCAAACTTATAGTCAGTTCGACTTGAGTGCGTTGCCTCCAGGAGCTTATTTCTTAAATGTCAGCGGAAAAGAAGGTACATCTTCAGTTTTCAAGTTTATTAAAAGATAGAGGAGTAAAAAATGAAATGATAAATACGCGGCGATACAGAATCTAATGTTTGAAGCCCCTAAATTTTCAACAGTAATTATTGTATCGCAAGGCGTATTCTAATTTCAATTAAAAAATAATTAACAGATACACATGAAAAAAATATTTCTTTTATTTTCACTTCTCTTTGGAGTTGGAAATTTACTCGCACAAGAGCAAAATAGGCCTATCGTTACCGGAGTCCCTTTTTTGCAAATCTCTGCAGATGCCAGAGCCTCTGGTATGGGAGATATGGGAGTGGCAACATCAGCTGATGTTTACTCCCAGCAATGGAATGCCGCGAAATATCCTTTTTCCGAAAGTAAATTAGGTATAGGAATGAGTTATACTCCCTATATGACTTCTTTGTCGAACGATATTGGTTTATTAAATTTAAATTTCTTTAATAAAATCAACGAAAGAAGTGCCTACGCATTCAGTTTAAGATATTTTGGATTAGGAGAAACCGTGTTCAAACAAAATGAAGATGACCCAGGTCAAATTGTAAAACCAAATGAATTTTCGCTTGATGGATCTTATTCCTTAAAATTAAGTGAAACCTTCGCAATGTCTGTTGCCGGAAGATATATTCATTCTAATTTAGAAATTCAGGAAGCCGATCCGGATGCCCGTGCAGCAGGTTCATTTGCTGTAGACATTTCAGGGTTTTACCAATCATCAGAAATAGCTTTTAAAAAATTTAATGGTATTTGGAGAGGTGGATTTAATGTTTCAAATCTTGGCCCGAAATTAAAATACAATGGAGATGCATCAACGGAAAGTTTTTTGCCTGCCAATTTGAAATGGGGTGGAGGATTTGATTTTATCTTTGATCAGGATAATACACTGGCAACTTCGATAGAGTTTAATAAGTTGCTGGTTCCATCACCGCAGGATAACCAAACAAATGTGCAATATCAGGAGGCAGGTTTTGTAAAGGGGATTTTTACTTCTTTTACTGATGCGCAAGATGGCTTAAGTGAAGAATTTAAAGAAGTTACCTGGGCACTCGGAATGGAATATTCGTATCAAAAAAAGTTTGCATTGAGAACAGGATATTTTAATGAAAATAGCGAAAAAGGAAATCGTAAATACCTTACTCTTGGCGCTGGGTTTAAATACAAGAAAGCCAATTTCGACCTTTCATATTTAAGTTCTGCATCTAAGCAAAATGGTCCATTAGATAATGTAATGCGATTTTCACTATCTTTTAATATCGATGAAAAAGTTGCAGATCCTATAGAAGAAAAGGAAAAAAGCGAAAATAATTAAAGCAATTGTTTTCTTCTTATTTGAAATTATAGCATAGAATCTCTAAAGAGATTCATATAATGAATTACCCCCAAAAAGCTAAAGACTATTTGGGGGTATTTTTTTTAAAAATTGAAGAATAGATCTGTTAACTTTTGTAGCTAAAGCGATCTACTCCATTATTTTCTTATATAAATTACTTTATCATTTTAGTTAATCATTTCTTAATCCCTTAAGAAAATCATCAGCATTAATATAAATTCGCCTTATAAATTCGTATGAAATAAGCTATGTTTTAAAAAACAACTAATTACCCTTATATCCCAAATTAAATCTTAAAAACAACTTTTTATATTATAAAATTGATATATACAACACTTTTAAATATTGCGATTTTTCAGGGAATAGTCTTAGGCTTAATTATTTTAAAGTCTTCCTTATTCAATAGTAATTCAAATAAATATCTGGCATACTTACTATTTACACTTTCAATAATTTTACTGAATCATGTTTTTGAGATGGAAAACGCCTTTACTCCGTATCCTTTTCTACGGTTTATTGACCACATCGAGTGGGTATTTCTAATCCCTGCTTTTATATTCCTGTTTATCATAAACCGTATTGATGATACGGTAAAAAACAAACAAAGATTGTATTTGTATTTTATTCCATTTGCCTATTCCGCTGTTCTTAATATTGCACAAGATCTTGATCATGTTGCGGGAATTTATACTATTTCTGAGTCAGGCATTGATCTCATTGAAATACTTGGTTTGATCCATCTAACTTTAGCCGTTACCTTCATTCCATTCCTGCTTCTTTACTCTTATTTTATGATAAGACATTTAAAAGATTCACAGGAAAAAAAAAGGATAATTACCTTATTGACAATTGTTTCTTCATTGGTATTCGCTTTTCTTATTACCGCTCTAGCTGGCTTATTTCTTCAATATGACATTTCTTCTGCTATGAGTATTTTGGCTTTATCTGCAACATTCATAATTCACTGGACAGCCTATATAGGTATTTACAAATACAAACTGGCCAAAAACAAAGATGCTGTTTATAATTTTCTAAATACAGATTTAACTCTTTCATATAGCAATCTTCAAATTGTAGACAATAGTACGTTACAGGAATGTCGGGAATCTATCACGGCAGACAATCTTTATTTTCAAAAACTAGAACTTCTCTGTAAAGAGCAGCACATTTATACTGACAGTACCTTAAACAGAGAAAAAGTTGCTGAAAAACTAGGTATAAGCGCGGGCTATGTTTCACAAATTATAAACACTATAACAGGAGACAATTTTGCCAATTACATTAATCAATACCGGGTTGAAGCTGTCAAGGAAATGATCTCAAATTCGGAATATGAAAACTATAATTTGTTGACAATGGGATTAGAATCTGGGTTTACTTCAAAAACGACTTTTTATAAAGCCTTTAAAAAAGTTACGGGCCAGACGCCAAATGAATATAAAAACACCAGTAAATAGGTGCCAATTTGTACATTTTTAAGCTTTTGAAACCTTTTTTAATTTTTCTTACATGAATTTTGGATTTAAATAATTCAAATCACTTTTTATGAAAAAAAACTTTTTACTACTGATCATTTTGTTTGCCTTTTATTCTGTCAATGCTCAAAATGAAACTGATCCTTATCAGAAAAATAATGAAATTAAGTTAAATGCAATTGCTCCTTTATGGCAATCTTTTCAGGTTGGTTACGAAAGGCATTTAAATCATAATTCGTCATTAGGGCTTTCTTTTTATTATGTGTTTGACAATACAAAGAATGAAAAAGATTTAAATTATTCAATATCTCCGTATTACAGAAGATATTTTGGTAAAAAATACGCATCAGGCTGGTTTGTTGAAGGATTTGGAATGCTGGCTTCAACAGATGGCAAAAAAATATACGCTTCAGAAGATCATTCAATATATACCGAAAACCCCGACGTTATTAATTTTGCTCTCGGTGCCGGCGGAGGCTGGAAATGGGTCAGTAAAAGCGGATTTCTTTTTGAAGCAAATATTGGTTATGGCGGTATATTATTCAATGCAGATAAAACAGACCATACTATTGTTGCAAAATTTGGACTGAGTGCTGGATATCGATTTTAACAAAACGTAAATTGGTTAGCTATTTTAATGCTTCCCGTTACTAAGACAAAGTTTCAGAGAAATCTGGAGCTTTTTTATTTTGGATAACTCCCATGAAACAGGTTTGTGTTTACAAGCGCGACATCTCACCATCCCCCTGGATTAGAATTCAGGTTTACTTCAAAAACAACTTTTTATAAAACATTTAAAAAAGGTACTGGTCAAACACCAAATGAATATAGAAATACCAGCAAATAAGTACCGATTTATACAATTTTAAGCTTTTGAGACCTTTTGTAGTTTTTCTTAAACGAATTTTGGATTCAAATAATTCAAATTACTTTTTATGAAAAAAATTTTATTACTAGCTGTTGTTACAGTTTTAGGATTTGCAAATGTTACTGCCCAGGAAATTAAATTTGGTGCTAAAGGAGGTTTAAACTTTGCGTCTATCAGCGGAGATAATACCGAAGGTAGTGATGAAGTAACCTCATTTAATTTTGGTGTTTTGTCAGAAATTCCCATTTCAGATAAATTTTCTTTTCAACCTGAATTAATGTATTCCGGGCAGGGGTATAGTTTCAATGATAATACAATTGCCTTAAGTTATCTGAATGTTCCTTTAATGGGAAAATATTATGTAACAAAAGGATTGAGTGTTGAAGCCGGACCGCAAATAGGTTTTCTACTTGCTGCTAAAAATGAGAAGACAGATGTAAAAGATTCGTTTAATACTGTTGATTTTGGTGTTAATTTTGGCTTAGGCTATAAACTTGAAAACGGTCTTAATTTTGGTGTAAGATATAATCTGGGATTAACGGACATTAATAATGTAGACGGCTATTCGGCTAAAAATAAAAACGGGGTACTTCAATTATCTGTGGGGTATTTCTTTTTCTAAAACCTAATAATTTCATCGCTTAAAAAATGTAAATAATTAAACTAAAAAAACCTTATTCAAAAAAGAATAAGGTTTTTTTATGTTCCCTATTGGTTCTGCGATTATACCATAAAATTTTGCTATAAATACTAGAAACACCTTAGCTTTTTATGACAGAAAAAGGTAGCAACTCCAAAAGTTTAAAGCCATAAAAATGCCGTAACTGCATACTATTATATATTTTTGTAATACATGAAGTAACTAGTCTCTTAATATTATACTATGAATAATATATTTTCTGCCAGCAGCCAAATTGGTTTGGCATCTACTTTTTCTGACCTTGTGAATACCGATTTCAAGGGAGAAATAAATGCGTTATGCTGGTACAGAAATTTGGATGGCGATTTTAACGAAATTGTAGGTCAACTACGTATAAAGGAAAATATAACGGAAGTTTATCCTGAAGATCTAATCGCACTTCAACTATCAGATAAAGGGAATATAGCAAGGAATATAATTTTAAATGATTTAGAATTATTAACTGATTTTGGTGCTTCGCCCTCTCTTAATTTACTAAAGTGTTATGAGCGTGATGATGAATTTGATTTCATATCCACTGATGTGTACTCGTTTCATGTTGATCGTTCGCCTATTGCAACAGACACTTTTTTATGTACCTATCACGGATCGGCAAGTGATATTATTTCTAATTCGGAGGCTGAGCAAAAAATATTAATTCCAGAAATCCGGGCAAAGCTAAAAGAGCTGCATAATGGACCATCGGAAGAATTTGAAATCTTTTTGAAAGAGAATTATTTTGATTTGCATTATCAGGTACATGCAAATGTAGAACCTACTAATTTAGGGGTAGGACATCTTTGGAGGCTGGCTGTCGATCACCCAAAACAACAAGTATTACCTTGCATTCATAGAGCGCCATTAGAAAATGAAGGAGAATATCGGTTATTGTTGATTTGTTAAAGGAAATTGTTGAGATAATTCAGTGGAGGAATTTTTTTAAAACCCTTAAAAACTGAAATGATTTGGTAATAAACCAATATCTTAAGGACTAAAGAAACCTGAAATTTTTAAATAAAGGGAACATGTTACAAAAGAAAAAGGAGATATCCGTTTTTGCAATATTTTGTTTGACAAATGTTTTTGGACAAGCCAGAAAAGAATTAAATTTTGGTCTTGTTGGTATTAATTATGAGATTCCCGTTCATAGGGATATTACTATTGCCCCAAGAGTTGGAACTAACCTGGATCTTGATTGGCTGAATGTAGGAGTAAAGGGGAATATTATTTTGATAATGTATTTGGTATTACCGATGATGCCTTGGATGTATATGGCGGTGCTAATGTTGGATATTCTTTCGATATGGATTCTCTCCTGGAATTGGATTAACAGTAAAACTGTAGTGATTACAGCTTATATGAAAAAAACGCCTGAAAATAAAAAGTCTTTCTGGACTTAACTGTTAATGAAAAGGAGTAGGAATCAATTTTCTGTTCCTTTTTTTGTGAACTCTTCCTAAGACTGACTTTTCTCCTCAAAATACAGATATAAAGTTTTCTCAGAATTATTAGTAAAAACCATCTCAAAGTGATCTGCTAAAAAAAATCAGGAAGAATGAATTTCAAAAGTTTAATAGTGTCTGTGATATTTTTAGGATGCATAAATTTTACTGCTCCTCAGATTTACGTCTTGATCGATAGGTGCACTGTTCTAATGCCTCTGCAGAATCATTCAATGCTAAAATAAAAGCGTTCAGATCAAAATTTAGAGGTGTTAGAAATATAGAATACTTCCTTTTTAGACTCACTAATATTTATGCTTAATTTTTACTGCTCCTCAGGTTTTCGTGTTGATCCCTGTTCTTTGCGAAAACATGTGTTTTTTGAAATGTTGCCAAAATCGAAAAAGCCTTTAAACACTAGTATTTAAAGGCTTTTGACTTTTAAAGTTTCTTTTGAAACTTCTACTGGCGGAGAAAGAGGGATTCGAACCCCCGGACCTGTTACAGTCAACAGTTTTCAAGACTGCCGCATTCGACCGCTCTGC
>NZ_JAUTYT010000031.1:0-19544 GCF_041946075.1 Flavobacterium sp. LAR06
GTCATCTCAAATTCTTAGATTGCAAATTTCTTATTTTATTTTGACATTTCCTCCCCAGGTTTTGTGCTTGATCCATTACAAGACCACTTAAATAGTAGAAGCAAATACACAAAAGTAGCTAAGGACTGGGAATTAAATATTTTGAAACTTTTCAAACTAGAAGCGAAGCCTCTCAAAGAGAATTACAAATCAAAAAAATGAAAAGCCGAAAATACATCGAGAACTTAATCGAAACAAAGAGCTAGAGTATCCCGATACATCGGGACGGTGACCGGTTCTCCCGATGCATTGGGACAATATTCTCCACAAAAAACCGTATTACCTAATTGTAATACGGTTTTTTTATCGAAAATACTGAATCTCACGAAAACAAACCCTTCTAATCTAAGCCCCGATAGGACTGGAAATCCTTTTGTGCTGGGTTCAGCATAAAAGATTGGAAGGATAGCGGGACCAGTCGTCTTTTAAAAACAAAACTTCTGCTCCTGAAAAATAAAAAACCGTATTACTCAATTGTAATACGGTTTTTTTATAATCTTGAATTAAAAACTATTTTTCCACTGGAACAAATGGAAGATTACTCAACTCTGTGATCACAAAAGTAGATTGTGTACTCGATTGATCTAACATTCCGTCAGAAGTTATAGTGTAAAGGTTATTAAGTGAAACACCATTAACATATGGTACCTGAAATTCTGTGATTTTTACCAATTCACCATCAGCAGCATAAACCTCTACTCTATAAGTTCTTGCATTTCCGGCAGTAGTCGTCCAATAGTAACCATTACCATCTGTATTGCCTGAACATACATAATCGCTCACAACTTGTTCACTTGTGAAAACAGTTGGAGGAATTATTGAATTTAATTGCGTATTCTCGTTAATAATTAATTGTCCGGTTGATAACTTCGCAGTATATCCTTTTCCTTTTAAGTCTTCGGCAAACTGAAATAATGAAATCACTCTTCCATTTACTGCCTCTAATTCAAATTGAATAGCGTCATTATCACCAGCTACAACATTTCTACTAACGGTCTGCTTAGATTTATAAATAACAGAAGGTGTGGTATTCATAAGTCTTTGAGATATAGAATTTAAAGATTCATTTTCATCTTCAATAACTGGTATGCTAAAACGCCAGTTTTTGTATTCTATACTTGTTGTGGTCATAACCGTAAAATCAGAAGCTCCAGTTTTTAAATTTCTTAAAATAAAATCGCTCTCTGCTCCCTGTGTACCATTTTCAACTAAATTAAACACATTAGTATAAGAAACTCCTTCGTTAACAGAAGTAACAATTACACTTTGTATTTCAACAGGCAGAGTATTTCTCAAAACATCTTTTCCTGTAATTTTTGTTTTAGGATTTACAAAGCCAATTTTTATATTCGCTTCTTTAGCTTCTGCATTTCCTGTTGAATCTGAATCGTCACTTGAACAACCTACAAGACTTAAAAATAGGACTAACCCCAAAATTGTTTTTTTCATATATAGTTTTTTAGTTAATGGAGTAAATGTATTATTAAAAGCAACACTTTGATTACGGCTTCACGTAATAGTTTGAAAAAAAAATATTACACCGAAATTGCTTTGGTTTGTGGTTATTTTCTAAAAAAGTTTACTCCAACAAAACAAATGTTTCATCAGGAAACTCATTTTTATTTCAGACAAAAAGTATCCGATTTATAATTTTATTGAGGAGCAAAAGATTTATTTTCAAAAGACGATCTGTCCCGCTGTCCGCTATATCTTTTTCTTCCGCTATAGGCGGAAGAAAAAGATATAGCGGATCCAATCGGGCTCAGATTAGCCGTTTTTGTTTTAATAAGATGTTTGAGTTGGATTGTGGATTGAGTTCGTAGTTAAATGTTCAAATCTTTGAGTTTTTTTATTCTATGCAATAATCGTTGGCATAAATTAAACAAATAACAAAGCTATTGCAACTATTATTTTTTCAATAGCTAACCCTCGATTTAAAATGGGAGATAACTTTGTGTTTGTGCGTGGCTGAAGCTTGAGTGAATGCAATGAGAGCAAAAGAATAATTCTTTTTCATAATATTGAACTTAGACGTCACTTTGTCGAGCTTCTTGTGTGGTCCTTCCTTCGTCACGATGACAAACTTTCCGACAACTTTCCGACCTCTCATCAAAAACAAACCTTAGCGCTCTTTGTGTAACCTCATTGTGTACTTTGCGGTTAAAAAAACGTTCGCAATAAAAACCTACTTAATCAAAAACCCCAATCGAATCGACCCATAAAAATAACCAGAATTGGTATTCGTTTCAGGATCTCTCAATTCACGGCCACGGTACAGAAAAGAATAAGAAATATTGAAATTATTGTGGCGGTATTTTAAACCGGCCTCGGCGTTGAAACGAAGCGGTTCCAACTCAAAAGTTACCGGACTGGTGTCACTGAACATAGTGCCTTCGATAGTGGCGTCGTAAAATTGGTAATTGATGCTTGGCATGGCATAAAAGTAAAATTCTCTGACATTAAACTGCGGTTGAGAGCTCACAGAAGCGTCGTGCAAATTAGAATCGTATACAGGAAGCAATTTTTTAAAACCAAATCGGGCTAAAAATCCTGTAGCAACACCGTCAAAAACAGTCCCCAAATTAGCTTCAGACTGAAAATGAAGATCTACAAAATCGTTGTGCTTGCCTGGAAATAATTTCTTCGAATACATCACATGTGCCTGGACAGCAAGTGCATTATGAAGTTGGTTTTCCCAGCCATACACCTTTTTATACCCAATGATATGATGAAAACTTTCCTGTGTTTCGCGGCCAAAAGCATTCGGCCCCATATAACCCACTTGAAAATCGGTCTTCAAAACCGATTCGCTGTTGTAGAAAAAACTACGTCCGGCTTCGGCAAAAAGATAACCGGTAAAAGGACGATCGTTAATATCAACAGCCGTTTCATTAATAAATCTTGGATTGTAAATGTATTGTCCAACACGAAATTCGGTAATCTTTTTATTGATTTTTTCGTTTTCGTTCTTCGACAGATATCGAAAAAAAAACTCTAATCCATTCGTATAATACATATCGTTTTTAGACGAGGTATATAAATCATTGTCTGTAATAAAACCAAATTCTTTTGTTTTTGACTGACCAAAACCCAAAGCTGTGGTTAATAGAAAGAGCGTAAATAAGGCTTTTTTACTTCGCATTATAATTTATTTTTCCAACCGCACGCATTTCACGAACAATTCGCTCTTTACGTCGATTGATATAACTTGAAGATCCCGTTGCTTTAAATTTTCTTGGGTTAGGCAGTATTGCGGCAATTCCTGCAGCCTGCATTTGTGTTAAACTCGAAGCATCACGGCGGTACCAATGTTCTGTAGCAGCATAAGCGCCATAAACACCATCCCCCATTTCGATACTATTTAGATAAACTTCCATGATGCGTTCCTTGCCCCAAATAATCTCGATTAAAACGGTAAAATAAGCTTCCAAACCTTTACGGAAATAACTTTTCCCCTGCCATAAAAATACATTTTTGGCGGTTTGTTGCGAAATCGTACTTCCGCCACGAATTCGGCGTCCACGTTCGTTGCTTTTATAGGCTTTTTGAAGGGCCTTGAAATCGAAACCATTGTGATATAAAAAAGTTCCGTCTTCACTGGCAATCACCGCTTTTTGAAGATTCATCGAAATTTTATCAATTGGTTCCCAATCATGATCAAAATATACTTCTTTACCTGCCATTTTATTTTCAATAGCACGAATCAGCATTAAAGGTGTAAACGGTACCGGCACATATTTAAAAAATATAACGGATCCGATCGAAAGTCCGAAAAACCATAAAAACAATTTTATAAAAAACCATTTTACCTTCTCGCCAAACGTGCGATTGGTTTTCTTTTTCGCGACTGGTTTTGTTTTGCTTGCGGCTGTTTTTTTTGGTGCTGGTTTCTTGGTTGCTGCCATTATATTAAATCTGCTAATTCTGTTCCTATTAAACTTCCTATTGCGACGCCCATTCCGCCTAAACGCACTCCACAAAACACGTTTTCAGACAGTTGAGATACAACAGGTTTTTTACTATTTCCTACTCCCATAATGCCACTCCAACGGTGCGCAATCTGGAATTCCTGATTTGGTAAAATTACATTTTTCAGCAAATCTTCCAACTTATTTTGCACAATTTTGGTTTGACCAAATTCGGTGGTATTTTCTGTTTCAAAATCTAAGTTTCGACCACCACCCAACAGGATTCTATCACCTATATTTCTGAAATAATAATATCCGCGATCCAGATGAAAAGTGCCCCGAATATCTAAATTTGGGATTGGTTCTGTAATTAAAACCTGTGCTCTCGCCGGTTGTACCGCTCCTTTTGTTAACGTATTGGCAAATCCATTTGTTGCAAACAATATCTTTTTTGAAGTAAAACTAAAGTCATTCAATGCAATTTCAACCTGGCTTCCTAAATCTGCATATCCCGTTACGATTTGCTGATTCAAAATTAAAATATCAGCAGCAACGGCTTGTTTCAACAATTCCTGCATCATATTGCCAGTATCAATCTGCGCCTCAAACGGATTAAAAATTAAATATTCCTGAATGTTTTCAAAACCAAATCGGTCCACTTCTTTGGTAAAAACATCGGCCTTAAAAAGTGGTTTTAAAATTTCATTGATAAAAGGCAATCGCGCGACACATTCATTAAATCCTCTTTCATCCTCTTTCAAAAAAAGTTCGTATCCCCCATGAGGTTTAAAATCTATTGCAGCATCTCCCAATCTTTTTCGGAGTAACTGCAAACCCTGCCAACGTTTTTCAATCAATGCAATCACATCTTCTTCTGTATGTGTTTTAAGATCTTCCATAATTTCAGAAATACTCCCGAAACAGGCAAAACCAGCATTCTTTGTACTCGCGCCTTGTGGCAGCATTCCTTTTTCTAAAACCAGAATTTTAGCCGTTGGAAATCTTTCGCGCAAGCGCAATGCAGCGTGTAAACCTACAATACCGCTTCCTACAATAGTATAATCAACATTCGCGAACCAATTTTTAAGTTCCCAATAACTTAATTCCATCTTTGTCTTAAATTAAATTCCAATCTATTAAATTCCAAATTCCAATTTAGGAAATAAATTTAAAACTTTACTTTCAATCCCCACGAATTCACGAATTTTCATTTTCAAAGATTATCAAAAAAAATCGTGAATTAGTGGCTTTGTTTTTTAGCACAAATTTAATTAATGAAAATTCGGGTAATTCGTGAATAACTTTTAAAACTTGTCTCCCACAGATTTTGCAGATTTTATTTGATTTAATAAAAAAATCTGTGTGAATCTGCTCAAATCTTTTTAAATATCTGCGTGAAAAAATAATTCGTGAATTCGTGGCGGAAAAAATTTAGTATAAGCTTTGGGATTTTTAACATTTTTTGGGATTTGGAATTTAACTATTTGGAATTTAAAAGTTGTATTTTTAGCCCCACGAATATTAGAATTTTATTATGAAAAAAGTATTATTTACAACCTTAATAATGATGAGTTTAAACGCTATCGGACAGAATGTGATGTCACCAGAATTGTTATGGAAATTAGGAAGAGTGACAGCACTTGGACTTTCAAAAGATGAAAAAAATGTTGTTTTTAAAGTTTCTACTCCTTCAGTAGAAGAAAACAAATCCTCTTCAAAATTTTACATCCTGCCTGTAAATGGGGGAACTGCAACTGAAATTAAAGATACTAAAGATGTTTTGGCGGATAAAAATGTTTCGCCAGACGGAAAATTTTTAGTGTACAATGAAGAAGTTAAATTGGAAAAGGTTTTAGGAAAAGATTTCTATCCGAGCCTTGACAAATCAGATGCTCAAATTTATGATGGTTTGGATTACCGTCATTGGGATACCTGGAACGAAGGGAAATTCAATCACGTTTTTTATAAAGAAAACAAAGAAGGTGCTGCAGGAATTGACATCTTAAAAGGAGAGAACTTTGATTCTCCGCAAAAACCTTTTGGTGGCGACGAAGATTATATCTGGTCTCCTGACGGAAAAAGCATCTTATATGTTTGCAAGAAAAAAGCAGGAACTGATTATGCAATTTCTACAAACACGAATATTTACGAATACAATTTAGAGACTCAAAAAACAATCAACAGAACCGAAGATAATTTAGGTTACGATACAGCACCGCAATTTTCTCCAACAGGAAATTTAACGTGGTTGCAAATGAAACGTGATGGTTACGAAGCGGACAAAAATGATATTATTGTTGAGTTTAAAGGAATCAAAACCAACTTAACTGCAAATTGGGACGGAACTGTAGATAATTTTATATGGAGTAAAGATGGTAAAAACGTTTATTTTGTAGCACCAGTTGACGGTACAAAACAACTTTTTGTAGTAAACTTTCCGGGATTGACAAGAATTGCCATTCAGGTTCGCCAAATTACCAAAGGTGATTTTGACGTAAATGATTTAGTAGGTTTCGCTGGCGATGATATCATCGTAACAAAAAATGACATGAATCATGCTCCGGAGATTTATTCTTTTAATTTGAAGAAAAATACCTGGAAACAACTTTCAAATGTAAATACAGATACATACAAAACATTAGTGTTAAGCAAAACGGAGAAACGTTATGTTACGACAACTGACGGTAAAAAAATGTTGGTTTGGGTAATTTTACCTCCCAATTTTGATGCAACAAAAAAATACCCAACCTTGTTATTCTGCCAAGGTGGACCACAATCTGCGTTGACACAATCGTATTCTTTCCGTTGGAATTTCTCTTTAATGGCCGCCAAAGGTTATGTAGTTGTAGCTCCAAACCGTCGCGGTATGCCAGGACATGGAGTTGAATGGAACGAGAAAATTAGTAAAGACTGGGGCGGACAAGTTATGGACGATTACCTTTCTGCTATTGATGATGTTGCCAAAGAAAGCTATGTTGATAAAAGCCGTTTAGGTTGCGTTGGTGCAAGTTATGGTGGATACTCCGTATTTTATTTAGCTGGAATTCACAACAACCGTTTCAAAACATTTATCGCTCACGATGGTGTTTTCAATACTGTAAGTATGTTAGGAACTACAGAAGAAGTTTTCTTTAACAACTGGGATTTTGGCGGAGCTTATTGGGAAAAAGACAATGCTGTTGCTCAAAAAGCTTACACAACATTTAATCCTGCAACTTTAGTTCAAAACTGGAACAAACCAATCTTAATCTTTCAGGGAGGAAAAGATTACCGTGTGCCAATCGGACAGGGACAAGAAGCTTTTCAGGCCGCTCAATTAAGAGGTCTTAAAAGTAGATTTGTTTATTTCCCTGATGAGAATCACTGGGTTCTAAAACCACAAAATGCTCAGGTTTGGCAAGGTGAATTTTTTAAATGGCTGAGCGAAACACTATAAGTTAAACCCACATAAATATTTAATAGCCGCAAATTGTTATATAATTTGCGGCTATTTTATTTTTCAGACCTTTGAATTATGTAACAGATTCACTTTGTTTCCCTTTTTTAAACAGTTTTTTTTGAATAAATTGCGGGGAATTCGGATTGAAAAATACCCCAATCCCAACAATAACAATCTATGGAGAGTAAAAGAAGTTACACAGCTATCAAAGTGCTTTTCAGCTATGTTGCATTACTCGCTTTGGTTGTGACAGTGGGATGGTTTTTATATTCTGAAAATGTGGTTTATAACAAGCTGGAAGATAAAATTGCCTTCGAAAAAACCAAGATTTTAAGAGTCAGCAAATTATTTTCGAATGTCTACAAAACAGAAAGTTTAGCCCGAAAAACAATTCAGACCAACTCTGAGAGTGACTTTAAAAGTTATCTTATTGAAACCGATTCTTTACGTTCGAGAATTGATACTTTAAAACAAATTGTTACTACACAATATCAGAAAACACTGCTGGATAGTGTCAATTATTATTTGTCTGAAAAGACCAAAAATATTCAGCAATTAAAAACAATAAAAAATAAAGCCGATGACGAAGTTTCGGTAAATTCTGCCATTGATGAAATTACCAAAATGGAGTTTAAACTCCGAAAATTAGAGCTTCAGGATTTCACCAAAAACCCAAATCAGTTAGGGAGTTATCAAAAAAATGTACTTCAGCAATATGTTGACTATCTCAATCAGAATATTCCCGATGACAGTACCAATACTTTGAGCAAACAAGCTTCTGATTCTATTTTGGCCAATTCAAAAAAGCTTTTGAGTTCTGTAAAACAAAGAGCTGAAAAGAAAAAAGAATCATTGAATTTTCAGGAAAACAAATTACTGAAAAATGAAATCGCGATTTCAGAACAACTCCGAAAAGTACTTCGTATTATTGAGCGGGAGATTATCATCAACTCCATAAAAAACAATTCCCTAAAGGAAAAATCCCTTAAAAAAGTCAATGAAATTGTTACAGCATCAGCGATTATTGGTTTGGTGTTGACGCTGTTTTTCTCGATTTTAATTGTCAGCGATTATTCGAAGTCGCAAGTCTATAAACGACAGCTTGAGATTGCGAACTTCAAAACAAAAAACCTGCTTAAAAGCCGTGAACAATTAATTTCGACAGTAAGTCACGATTTAAAAACACCTTTGAGTACCATTGTCGGCTATTCAGAACTATTGGGCAATTCTGATGTGAATACAAAACAATCTTATTTCATTAAAAACATTAAAAATTCATCTGAATATATTACGCAACTGGTTCAGGATTTACTGGATTTTTCGAAGATTGAAGCTGGAAAAATCACAATTGAAAAAGTTCCATTTTCTTTACCTGAAATTATTGATGAAGTTGCCAAAAGTATTCAAACCGTTTACAAGCAAAAAAACATTGAGCTTATTATTAATGTTGATGAAAAACTGCACACCAAAATTGTTGGTGATCCGTTTCGTCTGAAACAAATCCTAAGTAATATTATAGGCAATGCTTATAAATTTACTGAAGAAGGTTTCATTCGAATCAGCGCTTTCTTAAGTGAAAATGATCAATTTTTCACCATTACAATTGAAGATAGCGGAATTGGAATTGAAAAAGGAAACCAGAAATTGGTTTTTGAAGAATTTGCTCAGGCTAATGAAGGCATCGAAAAGAAATACGGTGGTACTGGTTTGGGATTATCAATCTGTCAGAAAATAATATCGATTTTGGGTGGAACTTTAGCACTTGAAAGTACTTTTGGAAAAGGAAGTACTTTTGAAATACAACTTCCGTTGTTATTTGACACAAGTATAAATTCACTTCCTGAAACTAAAAAACCCATTGTTCGTAACACTCAAAAACAAACTTTTCTTGTGATTGATGACGATATTAACCTTCTAAATTTAACGAGTGGCGTTTTAAGACAGGAAAACCATCAGGTATTATCTTTCAATAATGCGAGTAAAGCTTTGGAAGCGATTCAGAAAACCAATTTTGATTTTATCATTACCGATATCCAAATGCCGGAAATGGATGGTTTTATGTTTCTTCAAAAACTTAAAAATACCGCTATTTACAAAAATCAACCGGTAATTGCCTTAACCGGAAGAACTGACTTGGATGCTTCGGTTTATGCAAAAGCTGGTTTTACAACTGTGGTAAAAAAACCATATTCGCCAAAAATATTGCTGGAAACCATACATCTTATTTTAGAAAACGACACTTTGCCAACAGTTGAAATTAACGACAGTGAACAAAAAATCGCTACAAAATCTTATTCGTTAGAAACTTTGAAAGATTTTTTAGGTAACGATGATGAGGCTTTAAAAGAAGTTTTAAAATCATTTATTGAAAGTACCAATGAAAATTTGACTCATTTAGAAAGTGCTGTTACAGAAGAAAATGTCTCAGAAATAAATGCTATTGCACATCGAATTGCTCCAATGTTCAATCAAATTGAAGCATATGAAATTGGTGGCATTTTAAAAGTTTTGGATAAAAATGATTTTGAAATTTCTGATTTGAAAGACATTTTCAAAGCTTTAAAGGCTAAAACTGACTCACTTTTTAAAGCACTTCAAAAAGACATTGTTTAGTCTATGTTATATTGCTTTAGCTTATTATAAAGTGTCTTTCTGGTAATTTTCAACAATTTTGCGGCTTCCGATTTGTTATTTTGAGTTCTTGAAAGAGCGTGAATAATAGTTTCTTTTTCATTTTCAGACAATGAAAAAGTCTCATTTGAGTTTTGCTGATTCGTTTTTTGAACCTGAAAAAACTCAGCAGGTAAAACATCACTCTCAATATAATCTCCACGAGATAAAAGTGTGGCGCGTTTAACACAGTTTTGCAATTCACGCAAATTCCCTGGCCAATTGTAGTTTTGAAAGATCGCAACCACTTCCGGAGAAAAACCGATAATTTCTTTATTTAATTGTTGATTGGCTTTTTCAAGAAAGTAATCAGCAAAAACCATTAAATCTTCTTCCCTGTCTTTTAATGAAGGAGACAGAATAGAGAATTCATTGATTCTATGGTATAAATCTTCTCTAAAATCGCCGTTTTTTACTGCCTCGCGTAAATCTTCATTTGTAGCTGTTATGATGCGGATATCGACGTTAATTTCCTTATTGCTTCCAACAGGCTTTATTTTTCGTTCCTGCAGTGCTCTCAACAGCTGAATTTGATTTTCATAAGAAAGATTTCCTATTTCATCTAAAAATAAAGTTCCGTCATTTGCAGCTTCAAAATAACCCATCTTGTCGCTAATGGCTCCTGTGAAAGATCCTTTTAAATGTCCGAAAAATTCGCTTGCTGCCAACTCCTTCGGAATAGCACCACAATCAACGGCAATAAAATTATTATTTTTACGCGTACTTTGCTGATGAATACTTTTAGCAATGATTTCTTTTCCTGTTCCGCTTTCGCCAATAATTAATACAGACATATCTGTTGGACTAACCAAATGAATGTGATCTAATAATTTTTTGGAGGCGACAGAAATACCTCTGACAAATTCATTTTCAGAAGAAGTTGTTTCTTTCTTTTTTGGGGCTTTTTTTTCTTTTGCTGGTATTTCTTCTGCTTCAGAATTTTTCAAAGCATTTGTAATGACCAATAAAACCTCATCAGGATTAAAAGGTTTCGAGATATAATCGGCTGCACCATTTTTAATGGCCTTAACCGCAGTATTGACATCTGAATAACCAGTCATAAGGATAACAGGAATTTCAGGATAAGCTGTTTTAAATTCAGACATAAGTCCAATGCCATCAGAATCTGGCAAACGCAGATCTGTCAGAATCAAATCGAAAGATTCTTTTTTCATTGCCAATCGGGCTTCTTCTGCCGAGAAAGCAACGGTTACATCGTATGCTTTTTTTACTAGAAATTTCTCTAATAATTTGCAAAACGAAATATCATCTTCTATCAGTAATATCTTTGACATCTGTTTTTAGGGTCTTTTTTGCTAAAATAATACTATTAAAGTTGTATTTTCATAAAATTATGCAAAAAAAAAGAGATTGCACGTCGCAACCTCTTTTTTACCAAAAACATAAATCTAATTCACCTAATTATATTTTCAACCAATTGCCATTGACATCTGAATAAACAGTAGCCTTTTGGTCACCAACTGATATTTCGAGTTTATACTCTTTTTTTTCATTTGTATAAGCTTTCACTAGCTTTGCGCCAGGATAAGCTGTTTCTAAAGCTGTTTTTATTACAGCCGGAACTGCATCTATAGCAACTTCTTTGTATTCATCCTGAACATTGACAGCAATCTTCACAGCTTCAGCTTCTGTAGTTGTTGCATGTATTGATAAACTTCCCAAAATTATTGCTGCTGATAAGATTAACTTTTTCATAATGTTCTTTTTAATTATTTTTTAATGATGTTTCCTGAAGCATCAGTAAAAAAAGTATATTTCTTACCTTCTTTAGAAATTTCAAGTTTGTATTCGTCCTTAGCATTTTTCCATGCTTTTTCCAGTTTTGAACCTACAAACGATTTTTCAATTGTTGATTTTACTGCGGCTGGAACAGCATCTTCTTTAATCTCAGTATACTCATCCTGAATATTTACTGAAATAATTGAATTCGTAACAACCGGAGTTGCTGCAGTCATTGACAAACCTCCTAAAAGGATAGCTGTCGATAAAATTAACTTTTTCATATTATGGGGTTTTTATGGTTACTTTTTAATGATGTTTCCTGTTGCATCAGTGTAAACAGTCGATTTTTCACCTCTTACAGTAATCTCGATTTTGTACTCTTTTTTCTCGTTTACATATGCTTTATCAAGTTTAACGCCTGGATAAGCATTGTCTAAAGCTGTTTTAATAGCTGCCGGAACAGCATCAACTTCTTTATACTCGTCCTGAAATTTTACTGATTCTGTTATTGTATTTTTCATATCAATAACTCCTGCCTGCATTGACAGCCCTCCCAACAGGATTGCTGCCGATAAGATTAACTTTTTCATACTGATAGTTTTTTAGTAGTTAATGATTATTTTTTAACCCAAGATCCGTCTGCGTTAGCATAAAGTGCTCCAACTTTGTCTCCTACTGTAACTTCTAATTTATATTGAGAAGCAGCATTTTTATAGGCTTTAGAAAGAATTGCATCGGGATATGCTTTTTTAAGCGCACCTGTTACTGCGGCTGGAACTTCTTCTAACTTAACTTCAGTATACTCGTCCTGAATTGAAATTGTTTTTACGATTGTGTTTGAAATGGGTGAAGTTGAAGCAAATGATGTTAAACCTCCCAAAACGATTGCGGCTGATAAAAATAAATTTTTCATGATATTTAATTTAATGGTGTGTATAATATTTAAAATTTAAACGGAATCGCTATGGATTATTTTTTAATCCAAGATCCATCTGCGTTGGCATAAAGAGAACCTACCTTGTCTCCTACAGTAACGTCTAATTTATATTCTGATTTTGCATTTTTATATGCTTTAGTAAGTACTGCATCCGGGTATGCTTTTTTAAGCGCATCAGTAACAGCAGTTGGTAATTCTACCACTTTAATTTCTGTATATTCGTCCTGAATAGAAACTGTTTTTACGATTGTATTTGAAATGGGTGAAGTTGAAGCAAATGATGTTAAACCTCCCAAAACGATTGCGGCTGATAAAAATAGATTTTTCATAATAGTTGTATTTTAGTATTCGTATTTTAATTTTAGTGTTTGCTATCTGAATAAACATAGCATCTTATTTTAATTATTTTTTAATCCAGGTTCCGTCAGCATTAGCGTAAAGAGAACCTACTTTTTCTCCTACAGTCACATCTAGTTTGTATTCAGATTTAGCATTTTTATAGGCTTTAGAAAGTACTGCATCCGGAAATGATTTTTTCAAAGCTTCCGTTATTGGAGCTGGTACTTCTTCTAATTTAATTTCAGTATAATCATCCTGAATTGAAATCGTTTTTATAATAGAATTTGTCATTGGAGCTGTAGCAGCGAATGAAGATAAACTTCCCAAAACAATAGCGGCTGATAAGAATAAATTTTTCATAATGTATATTTAGTTTAATAGTTGTTTACGCTTTAGATAATGAAATTATTATGCCGTAAGCCAAACATAAAGACCCAAACTGCATAAATCCTTATTTTTAAAGGCCTTACGCTATTTGTGCCACAATTTATAAATTCAAAAAAGTGTGTAATTTCAAAAAAGAGTGTGTAAAAAGTATACACTTTTAGTGTTTACTAAAGTATTTAAAACAAGAAAATCCGACAAATTTTAAAAATCTATCGGATTTAAAGTATGATGTAAAATAAAAAAGGCTGCCAAAATTGACAGCCTTTATAATTATTCGATTGGATTCATTTTAAAAGTATCCATAAATGCAGTTGTATAATCTCCTGCAATATATCTTGGATCATCCATTAATTGTCTATGAAAAGGTATTGTAGTTTTCACACCTTCAATTACGAATTCATCTAAAGCTCTTCGCATTTTGCTAATCGCTTCTTCACGAGATTGTGCCGTTGTAATTAACTTAGCAATCATTGAATCGTAGTTTGGCGGAATACTGTAACCTGAGTAAACGTGAGTATCTAAACGAACTCCGTGTCCTCCTGGCATATGAAGTGTAGTAATTTTTCCTGGTGAAGGGCGAAAATCATTATAAGGATCTTCAGCATTAATACGACATTCAATAGCGTGTAATTGTGGTAAATAGTTTTTTCCTGAAATTGGAATTCCGGCAGCTACCATAATTTGCTCACGAATCAAATCATAATCAATAACTTGTTCTGTGATTGGGTGCTCAACCTGAATACGAGTGTTCATTTCCATGAAATAGAAATTTCTGTGTTTATCTACAAGAAATTCTACCGTTCCGGCTCCTTCGTACTTAATGAATTCAGCCGCTTTTACAGCAGCTTCTCCCATTGCAGTACGCAATTCGTCTGTCATGAAAGGCGAAGGTGTTTCTTCAGTTAATTTTTGGTGACGACGTTGTACTGAACAGTCTCTTTCAGAAAGGTGACATGCTTTTCCGTATGAATCTCCAACAACCTGAATTTCGATATGACGTGGTTCTTCAATAAGTTTCTCCATGTACATTCCGTCATTTCCAAATGCAGCAGCAGCTTCCTGACGTGCACTTTCCCATGCTTTCAATAATTCCTCTTCTTTCCAAACGGCACGCATTCCTTTTCCACCACCACCAGCAGTAGCTTTAAGCATAACCGGGTAACCAAATTCTTTAGCCAATTTTTGTGTTTGTTCGAAAGATTCTAATAATCCGTCAGAACCTGGTACACATGGAACTCCTGCAGCTTTCATTGTAGCTTTTGCAGAAGCTTTGTCTCCCATTCTATCAATCATTTCAGGAGCGGCACCAATAAATTTGATTCCATGCTCTTGACAAATTTTAGAGAATTTAGCATTCTCTGAAAGAAATCCATATCCTGGATGAATTGCGTCTGCATTTGTAATTTCTGCAGCAGCAATAATATTTGACATTTTCAAATACGATAAGTTACTCGGAGGAGGTCCGATACAAACCGCTTCGTCAGCAAACTTTACATGTAGACTTTCTGCATCAGCTGTAGAGTAAACCGCTACAGTCTTAATTCCCATTTCCTTACATGTACGAATTACACGAAGTGCAATTTCTCCTCTATTCGCAATTAATATTTTTTTAAACATCTTATTTTAATTAGATAATTAGACAAGTTTGATCATTAGATAATTTTAGATGATTAACAAATTGCAAATCAATCTAAAATCTAAAATCTAAAATCTAAATTTTTTATGATGGATCTACTAAGAATAAAGGTTGATCAAATTCTACAGGAGACATATCGTCAACAAGAATTTTTACAATTTTACCTGAAACTTCTGATTCGATTTCGTTGAATAATTTCATTGCTTCAATTACACAAAGAACATCTCCTTTTGCGATAGTGCTTCCTACTTCAGTGAAAACTGGTTTGTCTGGAGACGGTTTTCTGTAGAAAGTTCCAATAATTGGAGATTTAATAGTAATAAATTTAGAATCTTCAGCCGGAACAGATGCCTCACTCGTTATATTAACAACAGCTGGAGCTGCTTGTTGAGGAACAACAGCTTGTGGCAATGCAGCCTGAGCTGGCAGTTGCTGTACATAAGTAGTTTCCGTTACGTTTCCTTCTAAAGTTGTTCTGATTGTGATTTTTACATCATCCATTTCCAACTTTACTTCTGCAACTCCCGAATTTGCTACAAATTTGATTAGGTTTTGAATTTCTTTTAAATCCATAATGATTCGTTTTTAGTTTTAATTTATTTTGTATCGTAAGCCCATTTCAGGTAAATAGATCCCCAAGTGAATCCACCACCAAAAGCGGCTAAAATAATATTATCTCCTTTTTTGAATTTGTGTTCAAAATCACTTAATACTAATGGCAAAGTTGCTGAAGTTGTATTACCATATTTTTCAATATTCATTAATACTTTAGACTCTTCAAGATTCATTCTGCTTGCAGTAGCATCAATAATACGCTTATTTGCCTGATGTGGTACTAACCAGTCAACATCTTCATTAGTCAAATTGTTTCTTTTAACAATTAATTCACTAGCATCAGCCATATTAGTTACAGCATATTTAAAAACGGTTTTTCCGTCCTGAATAATATTGTGTTGTCTGTTTTGAACAGTTTCTGCTGTAGTTGGGATTAAAGAACCTCCTGCAGAAATTTTAAGAAAATCGCGTCCTACACCATCACTTCTTAAGTACTCATCTTGTAAACCTAAGCCTTCATAATTTGGTTCGAATAAAACAGCACCTGCTCCATCTCCAAAAATAATACAAGTAGATCTGTCTGTGTAATCTACAATTGATGACATTTTATCGGCACCAATTAATAAAACTTTTTTGTAACGTCCTGACTGTATATAAGCTGCAGCAGTTGACATTCCGTATAAGAAACTTGAACATGCCGCCTGCAAATCGTATGCAAATGCATTAGTAGCTCCAATTTCAGTTGCAACATAAACTCCAGTAGAGGCCACCGGCATATCTGCAGTAGCTGTCGCCATTATAACCATATCAATCTCTGAAGGATCGATCTTAGCTTTTGCTATTAAATCCTGTGCTGCTTTTATAGCAAGAAACGATGTTCCTTTATCAGCATCTTTAAGAATTCTTCTTTCTTTAATTCCGGTACGAGTAGTGATCCATTCGTCATTAGTATCGACCATAGTTTCCAACACTTTGTTTGAAAGAACAAAGTCCGGAACATAGGCTCCAACAGCGGTAATTGCGGCTGTGATTGTATTCATTATATTTTATTATTTCTTTTCAAATACAGCATATTTGAAAAATTTTTAAAAGACTTGAAAATTACAAAAAAAAACGAAATTAATTTGTAGATAATTTCTTAAAAAAAGAAAATTATAACCAACAAAAAAAACTCTCACTATGTGAGAGTTCTAGTATAATTTACAAAAACGTATTAAGCAACCGCTACAGATTTATCGATAACAACTTGCCCTCTGTAATACATTTTACCTTCATGCCAGTAAGCTCTGTGGTATAAATGTGCTTCTCCAGTAATAGGACATGTAGCGATTTGAGCTACAGTAGCTTTATAATGTGTTCTTCTCTTATCTCTTCTTGTTTTCGAGATTTTTCTCTTAGGATGTGCCATTTTACTATATTATTTATCCGTTAATAGTTGCTTTAATTTGTCCCAACGCGGGTCAATATCTTCTTCTTTTTTACTCTCTTTTTTCTCTTCTTTGACTTCTTTCACAGTCAGTTCATTCAGTTTTTTTAAAGCTTCCGTTTGTAAACTCCCGTCTTTAACTCCTGGATGAACTCGTTTTAGCGGTACCGAAAGGGCAATCATTTCATAAATGTATTGTGCGACATCTATTTCATGCTCTCCGTGCGGCAAGATTAACAACTCTTCATTATCATTATTGAATTCATCTCCAAAACGGACAATTAATTTCATTTTCCCTTTTATAGGAAGATCAAAATCTTCGCCAGTTAGATCACAAGGCACATTTACTGTTCCTTTGTGTTTGAATTCCAACTCTAACATGTTGCTTTTCTTATCTAAAACTAAACTCACTTTGATATCCGAACTTTGAAATTCGTCGTAATCAAAGTTCTCAAAGAACGCGTTACTTATTTGATACTCAAAATGGTGTTTTCCCAGCTTTAATCCTATGAAAGGAATTAAAAATTCTTTTGATTTGCTCATCTTAACATCAATTTGACCAATTCGTATCTAAAACTCAGATACCTGAATTGGGGTGCAAAGATATAAAATTATTATAAAACTAATAATCTTATTCACCTTTTTTTGTTTATAACTGTTTTTCTTTTATTTTAAGAGGTTTTTGGCTAATCTCCTCATACTGATTACGCGAACGAAAAATATCAATCGCGAGATAAACTGCCTCCTTGAATGAATTATAATCTGCCATGTCTTTTCCAGCAATATCGTACGCTGTACCGTGATCTGGCGATGTTCTTACTCTATTCAATCCCGCTGTATAATTTACTCCTTTTCCAAAAGACAATGTTTTAAACGGAATCAATCCCTGATCATGATATGTCGCTACAATAGCATCGTATTTTTCATATTGACCGCTTCCAAAAAAGCCATCAGCAGGAAAAGGACCAAAAACCATCGTTCCGGCTTCAAATATTTTCTTTAAGGCAGGCTTTAAAACTAAATCATCTTCTTTTCCAATCACTCCACCATCACCAGCATGCGGATTTAATCCTAAAACAGCAATTTTTGGCTTTACAATACTAAAATCCTGAGTCAAAGATTTTCTTACTGTTTCGATTTTTCTTGTAATTAACTCTTCTGTCAAATGAGAAGAAACCTCATTTAATGGAACATGATCTGTCAATAAACCCACTCTCAAATTATCCTGAACCATCATCATCAAGGCATTACCTTCCAATTCCTGATCTAAATAATCTGTATGTCCCGGAAATTTAAATTCTTCCGACTGAATATTATATTTATTAATGGGAGCCGTAACCAAAACATCAATTGTTCCTTCTTTCAAAGCTTTAGTGGCAGCCACGAAAGATTTTATAGCATATTCTCCAATTTTCTCATCGTTAGTCCCTAAACTAATATCAACTCCTTCTTTCCAAAGATTAAAGACATTCACTTTACCAGGTAAAACCTGATCTAATTTATCAACTCCATGAAACTGAATCGTAGAAGTCATACTTTTTTTAACGAAAGAAAGTATTTTGGCGTTTGCAAAAATAACCGGCGTGCACATTTCTAACATGCGAGAATCTTCGAATGTTTTAAGTATAACTTCGCTTCCAATACCGTTTAAATCTCCAACTGAAATTCCAACAATTATATTTTCTGCTTTTTTATTCATGAGCTCAGATTATTTATTACTAATTTTGATGTGCAAATTTAGTAAAATAAAACAACAATGTTTACAGGAATTATAGAAACCCTTGGAAGGATTCACGAAATACAAAAAGACCAAAATAATCTTCACATCACAGTTGACTCCTCTATTACAAATGAACTAAAGATTGACCAAAGCGTTTCTCATAACGGAATCTGCTTAACAGTTGTCGCTGTAAAAGATTCACTTTATACCGTAACCGCTATTGACGAAACAATCTTAAAAACAAATATTGGAGATTGGAAAACCGGCGATATTGTTAATCTGGAAAGAGGAATGAAGCTAGGCGATCGTCTTGACGGACATATCGTACAAGGCCATGTAGATCAAACAGGGACCTGTATTAAAATCGAAGAAGCAAACGGAAGCTGGAATTACACTTTTGAATACGACAAAAACCTTAACAACATCACTATAGAGAAAGGCTCAATTACAGTGAACGGTGTTAGTTTAACCGTTGTAAATTCTAAAACAAATGAATTTAGCGTTTCCATAATACCTTACACTTTTGAAAATACAAATTTCAAAAATTTCTCAGTAGGAACTAAAATAAATTTAGAATTCGATGTTGTAGGCAAATACATTTCAAGACTTTATTCTATCAGCAAATAACCCAAATAATTATTTATAAAAAAAAAGCTTCAGTTTTATACGAGGACACTGAAAAAGTCTTTTCGCGAATAAATTGTTAATTAAAAGGAGCAGAAGCTAAAAGTTTTCTGCTCCTTTT
>NZ_JAUTYT010000032.1:0-5031 GCF_041946075.1 Flavobacterium sp. LAR06
GCAAACAATATACGATGAAGAGTTTGATCCTGGCTCAGGATGAACGCTAGCGGCAGGCTTAACACATGCAAGTCGAGGGGTATAGTTCTTCGGAACTAGAGACCGGCGCACGGGTGCGTAACGCGTATGCAATCTACCTTTTACAGAGGGATAGCCCAGAGAAATTTGGATTAATACCTCATAGTATTACGAAATGGCATCATTTTGTAATTAAAGTCACAACGGTAAAAGATGAGCATGCGTCCCATTAGCTAGTTGGTAAGGTAACGGCTTACCAAGGCTACGATGGGTAGGGGTCCTGAGAGGGAGATCCCCCACACTGGTACTGAGACACGGACCAGACTCCTACGGGAGGCAGCAGTGAGGAATATTGGACAATGGGCGCAAGCCTGATCCAGCCATGCCGCGTGCAGGATGACGGTCCTATGGATTGTAAACTGCTTTTATACGAGAAGAAACACTCCGACGTGTCGGAGCTTGACGGTATCGTAAGAATAAGGATCGGCTAACTCCGTGCCAGCAGCCGCGGTAATACGGAGGATCCAAGCGTTATCCGGAATCATTGGGTTTAAAGGGTCCGTAGGCGGTTTAATAAGTCAGTGGTGAAAGCCCATCGCTCAACGGTGGAACGGCCATTGATACTGTTAAACTTGAATTATTAGGAAGTAACTAGAATATGTAGTGTAGCGGTGAAATGCTTAGAGATTACATGGAATACCAATTGCGAAGGCAGGTTACTACTAATGGATTGACGCTGATGGACGAAAGCGTGGGTAGCGAACAGGATTAGATACCCTGGTAGTCCACGCCGTAAACGATGGATACTAGCTGTTGGAAGCAATTTCAGTGGCTAAGCGAAAGTGATAAGTATCCCACCTGGGGAGTACGTTCGCAAGAATGAAACTCAAAGGAATTGACGGGGGCCCGCACAAGCGGTGGAGCATGTGGTTTAATTCGATGATACGCGAGGAACCTTACCAAGGCTTAAATGTAGATTGACCGGTTTGGAAACAGATCTTTCGCAAGACAATTTACAAGGTGCTGCATGGTTGTCGTCAGCTCGTGCCGTGAGGTGTCAGGTTAAGTCCTATAACGAGCGCAACCCCTGTTGTTAGTTGCCAGCGAGTCATGTCGGGAACTCTAACAAGACTGCCAGTGCAAACTGTGAGGAAGGTGGGGATGACGTCAAATCATCACGGCCCTTACGCCTTGGGCTACACACGTGCTACAATGGCCGGTACAGAGAGCAGCCACTGGGCGACCAGGAGCGAATCTATAAAACCGGTCACAGTTCGGATCGGAGTCTGCAACTCGACTCCGTGAAGCTGGAATCGCTAGTAATCGGATATCAGCCATGATCCGGTGAATACGTTCCCGGGCCTTGTACACACCGCCCGTCAAGCCATGGAAGCTGGGGGTGCCTGAAGTCGGTGACCGCAAGGAGCTGCCTAGGGTAAAACTGGTAACTAGGGCTAAGTCGTAACAAGGTAGCCGTACCGGAAGGTGCGGCTGGAACACCTCCTTTCTAGAGCCCCAATTGTTAGTAGTAATTACACGATGGGGAAAAAAGAAGAAGCTTTATAGGATTATAATTTTAAGACTATTTTACTCTTGCTGTTAGTTCAAATAATAAATTTTAAGTAAAACAGAGTCTCGTAGCTCAGCTGGTTAGAGTACTACACTGATAATGTAGGGGTCGGCAGTTCGAGTCTGCCCGGGACTACTATTTAACTTAAAAAAAAGGAAATTCTGGAAGTTGGGATTCGCCAAAAGAAATTAGAGAAGAATTAGAAATCTAAAATCTGAATTCTACAATCTAAGATTGAAAAATGGGGGATTAGCTCAGCTGGCTAGAGCGCCTGCCTTGCACGCAGGAGGTCAACGGTTCGACTCCGTTATTCTCCACTGATTTACTATAAATATAGTAAATAAAAGTTCATTGACATATTGAGATAAGAAAATAATAAAAAGTAGAAAGCGTTTTTTACAATTTATTGTAGAAAACAAAAAAAAACGGTCATAATTGATTTTATGATTGGTACAATAAGCAAAATAAGGGCGTATGGGGGATGCCTTGGCTCTCAGAGGCGATGAAAGGCGTGATAAGCTGCGAAAAGTTACGGGGATCGGCACACACGACTTGATCCGTAAATACCTGAATGGGGCAACCCACTATGTTGAAGACATAGTACACCGATAGGTGGGCAAACCCGCTGAACTGAAACATCTAAGTAGGCGGAGGAGAAGAAAACAAAAGTGATTCCGTAAGTAGTGGCGAGCGAACGCGGATTAGCCCAAACCAATGATGTTACGGCATTGTTGGGGTTGTAGGACCACGACATTTTATGTACAAGGAACCGGAAGTTACTGGAAAGTGACGCCATAGAGGGTGATAGCCCCGTATGGGTAACGAGTATAATAGATAGTGGTATCCTGAGTAGGGCGGGGCACGTGAAACCCTGTCTGAATTTGGCGGGACCATCCGCTAAGGCTAAATACTCCTGAGAGACCGATAGTGAACCAGTACCGTGAGGGAAAGGTGAAAAGAACCGTGAATAACGGAGTGAAATAGATCCTGAAACCATACGCTTACAAGCGGTCGGAGCCCTTTCGTGGGGTGACGGCGTGCCTTTTGCATAATGAGCCTACGAGTTAACGTTGCTGGCAAGGTTAAGTGGTTAAGCCACGGATCCGTAGCGAAAGCGAGTCTGAATAGGGCGCTTTAGTCAGTAGTGTTAGACGCGAAACCGTGTGATCTACCCATGGGCAGGATGAAGCTGTGGTAACACACAGTGGAGGTCCGAACCGGTTGACGTTGAAAAGTCTTCGGATGACCTGTGGGTAGGGGTGAAAGGCCAATCAAACTCGGAAATAGCTCGTACTCCCCGAAATGCATTTAGGTGCAGCGCTGAATTTAAGTTATATAGAGGTAGAGCTACTGATTGGATGCGGGGGCTTCACCGCCTACCAATTCCTGACAAACTCCGAATGCTATATAATGTTTCTCAGCAGTGAGGGCTTGGGTGCTAAGGTCCAAGTCCGAGAGGGAAAGAACCCAGACCATCAGCTAAGGTCCCCAAATATACGCTAAGTTGAAAGAACGAGGTTTGTCTGCCCAGACAGCTAGGATGTTGGCTTGGAAGCAGCCATTCATTTAAAGAGTGCGTAACAGCTCACTAGTCGAGCGGACGAGCATGGATAATAATCGGGCATAAGCGTATTACCGAAGCTATGGATTTACAGTTTACTGTAAGTGGTAGGGGAGCATTCCAGCAGGGTTGAAGGTGTATCGTAAGGTATGCTGGACTGGCTGGAAAAGAAAATGTAGGCATAAGTAACGATAATGCGGGCGAGAAACCCGCACACCGAAAAACTAAGGTTTCCACAGCTATGCTAATCAGCTGTGGGTTAGTCTGGTCCTAAGGCGAACCCGAAAGGGACAGTCGATGGCTAACGGGTTAATATTCCCGTACTACTAATTACTGTGATGGGGTGACGGAGTGATGAAAGCGCCGCGAACTGACGGAATAGTTCGTTGAAGTACCTACCTATAAGCTGCGCAGGCAAATCCACGCGGCTTGGGGAAATACGATAGTACTCGGAGTCTTCGGACAAAGAGATAGTGCGCCTAAGGGCTTCCAAGAAAAACCTCTAAACTTCAGGTAATTAGTACCAGTACCGTAAACCGACACAGGTAGTTGAGGAGAGAATCCTAAGGTGCTCGAGAGATTCATGGCTAAGGAATTAGGCAAAATAGACCTGTAACTTCGGGAGAAAGGTCGCCAGCGCAAGCTGGCCGCAGTGAAGAGGTCCAGGCGACTGTTTATCAAAAACACAGGGCTCTGCAAAATCGTAAGATGAAGTATAGGGCCTGACACCTGCCCGGTGCTGGAAGGTTAAGAGGAGATGTTATCTTCGGAGAAGCATTGAATTGAAGCCCCAGTAAACGGCGGCCGTAACTATAACGGTCCTAAGGTAGCGAAATTCCTTGTCGGGTAAGTTCCGACCTGCACGAATGGTGTAACGATCTGGACACTGTCTCAGCCATGAGCTCGGTGAAATTGTAGTAACGGTGAAGATGCCGTTTACCCGCAGTGGGACGAAAAGACCCTGTGCACCTTTACTATAGCTTAGTATTGACCTTGGATAAATGATGTGTAGGATAGGTTGGAGACTGTGAAGTGGCGTCGCCAGGCGTTGTGGAGTCATTGTTGAAATACAACCCTTTGTTTATCTGAGGCCTAACCCCATATTGTGGGGGACATTGCTTGGTGGGTAGTTTGACTGGGGTGGTCGCCTCCAAAAGAGTAACGGAGGCTTCTAAAGGTTCCCTCAGTACGCTTGGTAACCGTGCGTAGAGTGCAATGGCATAAGGGAGCTTGACTGAGAGACATACAGGTCGATCAGGTACGAAAGTAGAGCATAGTGATCCGGTGGTTCCGCATGGAAGGGCCATCGCTCAAAGGATAAAAGGTACGCCGGGGATAACAGGCTGATCTCCCCCAAGAGCTCATATCGACGGGGGGGTTTGGCACCTCGATGTCGGCTCGTCACATCCTGGGGCTGGAGAAGGTCCCAAGGGTTGGGCTGTTCGCCCATTAAAGTGGCACGCGAGCTGGGTTCAGAACGTCGTGAGACAGTTCGGTCTCTATCTACTGTGGGCGTTAGAAATTTGAGTGGATCTGATTCTAGTACGAGAGGACCGAATTGGACAAACCTCTAGTGTATCTGTTGTCCCGCCAGGGGCACCGCAGAGTAGCTACGTTTGGAAGGGATAAGCGCTGAAAGCATATAAGCGCGAAACCCACCACAAGATGAGATTTCTTTTAAGGATCGTGGAAGATGACCACGTTGATAGGCTATAGATGTAAAGGCAGTAATGTCATAGTCGAGTAGTACTAATAATCCGTAAGCTTATGTACACCCTTTTCCCGAGCCGCAAGGCTCGGGGAGAAACTTTCTAAATATAAAATACTTTTCTTTATCTCAGTATGTTAAGATATTGTGTAATGTTGACTAGCTAAAGCTAAT
>NZ_JAUTYT010000033.1:0-3519 GCF_041946075.1 Flavobacterium sp. LAR06
AATTGAAAATCAGAAGAAGTAAATTATCACAAGTAGATAAACATTTTATTTCAAAACATCCTGACTATACAGGATAACTGTTGATAATCTTGTTTTGATAATCTTCATATATTGATTAGTGGTTACAATTCTGTAGCCACTAAATCAATTAGATATGAATTCAAAACCAATCGATGAGCTGATCCAATCATGCTTGCAGTCTTTAAATGAGACTAGTTACAACAGAGAAGTTACCATGGCGCATAAAAGGCGTTTTACCTTGCTTAAAAGCTTCATGGTTATACACTCAAAGGACCTTTATTCAGAGGTCATTGGAGAAAGTTTCAAGTTGTCCTTTCTTGAAACAAATTCTTTATCCGGTTATAAGTTTAAGAGTATTAAATCTTCTGTAAACTTATTAAACGATGTTCTCAATAATATTCCAATGAGAAGGAAGCGTATTAATCGGAAAGTACATCAATTCCCAGGTGAAATAGGAGAACAAATCCTTTCATTCTTAAAAGTATTTAAGGAAAAGGAACGTATTGCAGATAAGACCTTCTTCAAACACAGCCGGAATCTAAGCTATTTTGCTGTTAGAATGTACCACGATCAGATCGATCTGCATAATTTGAATGGTATCGCGATTAAAGAATTTACTTCGTCCCTAAAAAACTCTAAACTTTATGTATGTGTGTCTTTACGACATTTTTTAAATTATCTGCATGAAATAAAACTAACAGATACAAATTTAAGTATTCCTCTTAATCAAATAAAACGAAAACCATCAATAGAAAAACTCCCTTCGGTATATAGTTTGGAAGAAATTCGTCAAATGGATGCTGTTATTAATAGATCAAAGACCATTGGCAAAAGAAATTATGCAATATTCCTCCTCGCTTCCCGTCTAGGATTACGGGCAAGTGATATCTGTTCTTTAGAATTTGGTAATTTGGATTGGAATCGCAACATCATTTATTTTGAACAGTACAAAACACGGCAAAATATTGAGTTGCCATTGCTTCCCGTGGTAGGCGAAGCGATTATTGATTACATACGTTATGGCCGTCCAAAATCACAAACCAAAACTATCTTTCTTAGTGGTATTGCTCCCTTCGTACCGATATCAGCAGCCAATATATTTGCCATAATCGATGAAATAATAAGCAAGTCCAAAGTGGAAATAAACAGCAGGCATCACGGATCGCATAGTTTACGGCATAGTTTAGCCTCTCAATTATTGGAGCAAGGTACGCCACTTACAGTAATATCGGATTCTCTCGGACATAGCAGTAGTGAATCAACAATGTTCTATCTGGGCATAGATGTTAAAGGATTATTGACTTGTTCACTTGAGGTTCCCTTGGTTCAGGAAAAATTTTATACTCAAAAAGAAGGAGGGTTTTATGAATAGTTCAGATAAATTTAGCAGCATATTTGCTCCTTATATTAGGAGCTATATCAAAGAGAAAGAACTCCAAGATTTAAAACTGGAAAGATATAGAAGTTTCTTATTGGATTTTGATAGATTTTTGTCACAAACTACGAAAAATAATCTTCTCATTAATTCTGAAGATATAAAGAGATGGGTAGATACACGTATAAATGATAAAAAGACAACACTTTATGCGAGATTCTGTATCATATCGAATTTCTGTCGGTATATGAACAGTCTTGGTCATGAATGTTATATTCCTGTTCACCCCAAAAGATCTTTTGAAAGTACAATCACTACAGTGTTTACTCACAGTCAAATACAGAATATTTTCGATGCGTGTGATAATATGGTCACAAAAACCCATTGCCCAAAGAGTATGCTTTTTGTCATACCTGCTCTAATCCGAACGCTGTACAGTACCGGAATAAGAATAGGTGAAGCCCTTGCTATAAAAAATAAGGATATTGATTTTAAACGGAGCGTTCTTGTAATTAATGACACCAAGAACAACAGGTGCAGAATTGCACCAATTAACGAGTCTCTGGGAAAAGTTTTAAGACAATATATTGAATATAGGGACAGGATTCCTATATATGACATTGGACATCCTGATTCTTATCTGTTTGTTTCAACCTTGGGAAAGCTATGCAGTCATATTCCTGTATATAAATATTTTGTCAGGATTCTTGAAAAATGTGAAATTTATGGCAGTTTTGGAACTAACAACCCTTCGCTTCATTCAATCCGACATACAACAGCGGTACATTCGCTTGTTAAGTTAACAGGTGCAGGAAAGGACCTATATTGCTCCCTGCCTTTACTTTCTGTCTTTTTGGGACACAAGAGTGTTCTCGGTACAGAATCCTATGTCAGACTGACTCAGGAAATGTATCCCGAAGTCCTTAAATTGGATATGCACACTACGGACCAAATTTTCGCAGACCTTAACCTAAAACTTAAAAAGAACTATGAGAAAGAGGATAACTGATTTTGCTGAATATTTGGAGGCATTCTTTATTGAATATCTGGGAGCAGAAATAAATGTAAGCAAACATACTATTCGCTCCTATAGAGATACTTTTGTCCATTTGATCGATTTTATGGACGTTGTGCGAGGAATATCAGTCAACAAGCTTATGATGAAGGACTTTGATCGTGACATTATATTAGCCTTTTTGAATTGGCTGGAAGAAAAAAGGAACAATAGCATTGCCACTCGAAATCAACGCTATGCTGCGATACGTTCGTTTTGTCAATTCCTGGAAAGAAAAGACCCTACAAGATTGGCAACCTGGCAATCAATGCGCTCCATCAGGATAAAAAAGAAAAAGAAACCTTCAGTAAATTATTTAACTGTTGAGGCGATAAGATGCATATTGGATCAGGTGTCACTAAAGAATAGACATGGACGTCGCAATCTAACAATCCTTACGTTACTTTACGAAACAGGAGCCAGAGTTCAGGAACTAATTGATCTTACACCTGCCAGCATGAGACTTGAAAAACCGGCAATAGTTCGGTTACATGGTAAAGGGAACAAATCTCGAATTGTACCACTAAGAGATCAGATGGTTGAAATTCTCAGAACTTACATTGAAGAAAACCACTTGCTTCTTGCTTCAAAGAAAGAACATCCCTTGTTCTTCAACAGTAGTGGGCACAAACTCACAGGATCGGGTATCACATATATATTAAGAACCTATGTCGTAATGGCGCGTACAACAGAACCCGAGCTGATACGTGAGAAAATTAGTCCACACTGTCTTCGACATTCAAGAGCCATGCATCTACTTCAAGCGGGTGTAAACTTAGTTTATATACGTGATTTATTGGGACATGTTTCCATCCAAACAACGGAAATATATGCAAAGGCAGATTCAAGATTTAAAAGGGAGGCTTTAGAAAAAGCTTCAGAAAACTTTTTTAATATGGATATAAAAGAAGCTTCTTGGAATGACGACAAAGAACTGAAATCGTTCTTAAGGGGACTGGCTTAGTATATTATTATGAAAAGCTGTTTTTTAGAGTATCTCTGTAATTAATTGATTATCAAAGATTCTAAAAAACAGCTTGTGATAATTTACTTCTTCTGATTTTCTATC
>NZ_JAUTYT010000034.1:0-1745 GCF_041946075.1 Flavobacterium sp. LAR06
GAGGGCACTGAAAAACATCCCTTATTTTGATCAGGTTTATTTTTTAGACAAAAAAAACGCTTATAACAGGATTTAAAATATCCGTTGTAAGCGTTTTTCGTTTGATAACTGTTTTTTTGTTTTCAGCTATAGGAGTCTATTTTTTATTTGTAGAGGAATAATGCATACTTATTTTGTAATTTCTTACATTAATTTTAGTATTCTTTTTAAGTTGACTGTAAAAATAGCCATTGCTCCTTGCATTTGCATATTGGTGATGCCATACGATAGTGCTCTATCGTATCCATGTACATTTTTTAACTCACTATTTTTAGCTTCTATTTTGTATCGATGTTTTACCTTTTCTTTGAAATAATCCGTTTCTTGAAAAGAAATTTGTTCTTGATGTAATTCTGATTTTATCGATACCGAATATGTTTTTGTCTTTGATCCTTCTTTGTAACATCCTTCTTTTAAAGGACAAGACTTACATTTTTCGACATCAAAATAATGGGTCTCTACTTGATTTGTTCCGACATTTTTTTTGCCCTGTTTTGATTTTTTTATAGCCATATGGCCTGCAGGACAAACAAACCTGTCGGCATCTTTATTGTAGTCAAATCTGTCTTCGTCTTTTCTAATACCTTGTGTTATTGTAGTATTTAGTTTGGCTACTATTTTAATGTTTTGCTCATTTGTGAGCTTTAGATTTTCTTTTCCTGCATAAGCTGCATCACCAATGATAGTATCTACATCAATTCCATTTTCTTGACTAATCTCCAAAAGTTTAGGTAATTCGGGTCCGTCTCCTTTCTCTCCTGAGGTTACTACAGCTGCTGTAATGATACGCTCTTCGGTCATCGCTAAATGAGTCTTGTATCCAAAGAAGGAGCTATCAGCGGATTTATGACCTATTTTAGCATCTGTGTCTTTTGATAAAGTAAAATTTTCCTGCGTATCTTCTATAGTTTCTTTAAGCAGGTTAAGCTTTTCTTTTACAGCAGGTATAGAACTCAAAGATTCTTCTTTTTCTATACGCTGCTCAAGTTCTTTACAATAGGCTAGTTCTTTTTCTAATTCATTGGTAGTGTTCTTCTTTGGTATATGTTCTTTGAATTGATCATCAAATAGATATACCGTTTTTCGAAGTAGTTTAGAACGCTCTCTTAATACTTCAATTGCTGAAAATGGATTAGATCTCGATAAAGTATGTGTAGCATCCACTATAATAGACTTGGATCTGATGATTCCCTTTTCAACAGCTATAGTCACTGTTTTACCAATGAGTAGATTTAATAAGTCTGTATCTTTAAGACGAAGTTTACGAAATTTCGTCAATGAACTTGGATTAATAACGCTCTCTTCTGGCGTCATTTCCAAGAAATACTTAAAAGACATATCAAAACGTGAACGTTCTACTACATCAACATCCGAGACATCATAAATTGTTTTTAGAAGCAAATACTTAAACATACGCACTGGGCTTTCTGCTGTGCGACCATTAGTGGTACAATATTTATTTAGCAACTCATCGTAGATGAATGAAAAGTCTATGAGTTCGTTGATTTTTCTAAGGAGATTATCCTGAGGAACAATTAAATCATATAATGAGGAGTAGGGACTAAACTGAATTTGTTGCTGTTGAATTAACATCTAAAAAGCCTTATGATTACACGCAAAAGATACAAAAAAAGGAGCAGAAAACTTTTAGCTTCTGCTCCTTTTAATTAACAATTTATTCGCGAAAAGACTTTTTCAGTGTCCTC
>NZ_JAUTYT010000035.1:0-1325 GCF_041946075.1 Flavobacterium sp. LAR06
CGGCAGTTCGAATCTGCCCAGACCCACCAATTTTGTGTGGGAAACGCCTGTAGAAATACGGGGCCATAGCTCAGCTGGGAGAGCGCCTGCCTTGCACGCAGGAGGTCAACGGTTCGATCCCGTTTGGCTCCACCACTACTGCTTCTGAAAGTTGAAAGCTTAGAAATGAGCATTCCATCCTGGTGATGGTGAATGTTGATTTCTAGTCTTTGGCTAGATCGTTCTTTAAAAATTTGGGTATGTGATAGAAAGATAGACTGAACGTTACTTTCACTGGTAACGGATCAGGCTAAGGTAAAATTTGTGAGTCTCTTAATTGAGTGTGCGAATTTTCGGCGAATGTTGTCTTCATAGTATAACCAGATTGCTTGGGGTTATATGGTCAAGTGAAGAAGCGCATACGGTGGATGCCTTGGCAGTCAGAGGCGATGAAAGACGTGGTAGCCTGCGAAAAGCTTCGGGGAGTCGGCAAACAGACTTTGATCCGGAGATGTCTGAATGGGGGAACCCAGCCATCATAAGATGGTTATCTTGTACTGAATACATAGGTGCAAGAGGCGAACCAGGGGAACTGAAACATCTAAGTACCCTGAGGAAAAGAAATCAACCGAGATTCCCTTAGTAGTGGCGAGCGAACGGGGACTAGCCCTTAAGTGGCTTTGAGATTAGCGGAACGCTCTGGAAAGTGCGGCCATAGTGGGTGATAGCCCTGTACGCGAAAATCTCTTAGTCATGAAATCGAGTAGGACGGAGCACGAGAAACTTTGTCTGAATATGGGGGGACCATCCTCCAAGGCTAAATACTACTGACTGACCGATAGTGAACTAGTACCGTGAGGGAAAGGCGAAAAGAACCCCGGAGAGGGGAGTGAAATAGATCCTGAAACCGTATGCGTACAAGCAGTGGGAGCAGACTTTGTTCTGTGACTGCGTACCTTTTGTATAATGGGTCAGCGACTTATTTTCAGTGGCGAGCTTAACCGAATAGGGGAGGCGTAGCGAAAGCGAGTCTTAATAGGGCGTCTAGTCGCTGGGAATAGACCCGAAACCGGGCGATCTATCCATGGGCAGGTTGAGGGTTGGGTAACACTAACTGGAGGACCGAACCGACTACCGTTGAAAAGTTAGCGGATGACCTGTGGATCGGAGTGAAAGGCTAATCAAGCTCGGAGATAGCTGGTTCTCCTCGAAAGCTATTTAGGTAGCGCCTCATGTATCACTGTAGGGGGTAGAGCACTGTTTCGGCTAGGGGGTCATCCCGACTTACCAAACCGATGCAAACTCCGAATACCTACAAGTGCCGAGCATGGGAGACACACGGCGGG
>NZ_JAUTYT010000036.1:0-1116 GCF_041946075.1 Flavobacterium sp. LAR06
TGATGCCAATCCGGTTGTATCATTACATTCTAAAGTTACATTAAGAGATGCAGTAACGGTAGTCCATGTTGGTGCAGAAGTATCTTCGATGGTAATTACCTGAGTGAAGGTTTCAGAAGTATTTCCGCAATCGTCTTTTACAATCCAGGTATTCGTATATGTACCAGCATTAGAACATCCTTCAGAAGCTACAAACTGACCAGCTGTTTTTTCAATGTTATTCACATTTGTATCACATAAATCAGTTGCAGCAGGGAATAAGGCCTGAGCAGCTTCTAATCCGGCAGCATCACTGCATTGAATAGTTTTATTTAAAGAAGCTGTTTCTGTTGCCCATGTTGGTGCAGTAGTATCTTGGATAATGATTACCTGTGTGAAAATATCGGTAGCATTTCCACAATCATCTTTTGCGATCCATGTATTAGTGTAAGTACCGGCGTTAGAACATCCTTGCGTTGGTATAAACGGGCCACTTGTTTTTGTATAAGTAACAATGGTGCATTTTGCATTTGCAACTGGTGCCTGCTCTTGTGTAGCTGTCAACCCTGCTGTATCACTACATTCTAAAGTTACATTTAACGTCCCCGCTACTGTAACCCATGATGGTGCGGCACTATCCTGAATTGTAATTACTTGAGTAAAGGTGCTTGATGAATTATTGCAAACATCTTTTGCTACCCATGTATTAGTATATGTTCCGGTACTTCCGCAACTTCCTTTTTGTAAGGTGCCGCTTGTTTTGGTATAAGTTACTGTTCCTCCACAATTATCTGTAGCAACTGGTGCCTGATTTTGCGCAGCATTAAAACCTGCATCATCACTACATTGTAAGGTAACGTTTAGTGCGTCAGCTGTGGTTGTCCATGTTGGAGCCGTAGTATCCTGGATAGTAATTACCTGAGTAAAAGTTTGAGAGTTGTTTCCACAGGCGTCTGTTACTGTCCATGTATTGGTATAGGTTCCAGAGTTTATACATTGTGAAGGTACAAACGAACCGCTTACTTTGATGATATTGGTTACATCGGTATCACATAAATCGGCTGCAATCGGTAGTGCAGCTTGTGCATTGGCCAATCCTTGAGTATCACTACATTCCAAAGTTACATTAAGGGCAGT
>NZ_JAUTYT010000038.1:0-791 GCF_041946075.1 Flavobacterium sp. LAR06
GGGCGAATGCTACTTTCGAACGACTCGGCGGCAGACATTAGTCGTGGATGTATGTGGAGCAAACGGTGGGGCTTGCTTGCGATGGGCAGGAGTCTTTAGGCAACTCGCGCTTTTGGGTGTGTACATATCCGTTGCTGCGGTCACGGCAGCTTAGGGTTCCGCCCTTACGGCGGGTCACTTTCGAAGAGCGCGAAAGTAACCAAAGCGCTCTTGCCCCACCACTCGGTGCCTCGCCTAGGCTCGGCATGCCCGCAGTCAGGCATTGCTCCGTGGGCCCGCCGCGATCGGCCATCCATGGCCGTGTCGCGGCTAACCCGGCGTCCTGCCGGGTTACCCACTGCGCAAAACCTGCGTTCGGCCAGCGTGGTTTAACGGGGCCTCTCAGATCAAAAGCCAGATCAAGATCAAAAGATCGCGAGCAAGCTCGCTCCTACAAGGTCTTTAGAATCAATCACTTATTTTATGTTTGATAAGAGGGGCCGCCCCGTCTTCGACGCCGCGCTGTCGCGCATCAAACAGGCCACCGAATATCTTCAGCATCCCCCCAATTGGGTCCCTCTCCTTCGGGAGAGGGCTAGGGTGAGGGGTGCTCTTGGATCAAGGTCAAAAGATCGCGAGGCAAGCTCGCTCCTACAGAGTGATCTTTTAATAGATCACCCGCGCACTCCACTCGCCCATGACCAAGCGCTGCAAGCCCAGCGGGTTGCTGTTTTGCAACGCTGCAGGAAGCAGGGCGTCGGGGTAGTTCTGGTAGCACACCGGGCGCAGGAAGCGATCAATCGCCAGCGAAC
>NZ_JAUTYT010000039.1:0-744 GCF_041946075.1 Flavobacterium sp. LAR06
GACCCACACCGAGGACAGTCATTATCTGCGGATCGTGGTCGGGCACCTGCGGCAGAAACTGGCGGACGATCCGACTCAGCCACGATTCATAGTTACCGAGGCGGGGGTGGGGTATCGGTTGTTGAGTGAAGGCAGCCTTTAGTCCTGTTGATCGTTCCCACGCTCCGCGTGGGAATGCAGCCCGGAACGCTCCGCGTCCCATCCAGAGCCGAACGCGGAGCGTCCGTTGAGGCATTCCCACGCAGAGCGTGGGAACGATCATGTATCACGCCACCACTTGGTAGCACGGCACATACGCCGCGCCACCCGGCAGTTTCATCCGGTGCTGGGCGACGAAGGCTTTGAGCAAACGGTCCAGCGGCTGCATGACCGCAGCATCGCCACGGATCTGGTACGGCCCGTGTTCTTCGATCAGGCGGATGCCCTTGTCCTTGACGTTGCCGGCGACGATGCCGGAGAACGCGCGGCGCAGGTTGGCGGCCAGTTCGTGGGAGGGCAGGTTGCGGCTCAATTGCAGGTTGGCCATGTTGGCGTGGGTCGGGTCGAACGGGCGCTGGAAGCCTTCGTCGATCTTCAGCAGCCAGTTGAAATGGAACGCGTCGTTGCGCTCGCGACGGAACTGTTTGACCTCTTTGAGGCCCTGAGTCATCTGCCGCGCCACTTCAACCGGGTCGTCGATGATGATCTCGTAGTGTTGCTGCGCGGCTTCACCGAGGGTCGCACCGACGAAGGCGTGCAACTGCT
>NZ_JAUTYT010000003.1:0-422642 GCF_041946075.1 Flavobacterium sp. LAR06
AACTTTCTAAATATAAAATACTTTTCTTTATCTCAGTATGTTAAGATATTGTGTAATGTTGACTAGCTAAAGCTAATTACCCATTGCAAAACGACCTTAAGGTGGTTATTGCGGCGGGGCTCACCTCTTCCCATCCCGAACAGAGTAGTTAAGCCCGCCTGCGCAGATGGTACTGCAGTTATGTGGGAGAGTATGTCGTCGCCTTTCTTTTTAAAACCCTGTTTCTAACGAAACGGGGTTTTTTGTTTTACATTACTTTATGTTTTTTAACCGCAATACGCAAAGGTTTTTTTACTGTGTGTTTACTGTTGCCTTTATTAAGATCGCAAGCTTTTTGTGACGAACTTTACGTATCTCTTTGTGTTCCTTGCGGTTAAATTAGCAGTACCGTATCAAAGTTTCTTTTGAAAAAAGCTCTTCGAGTTTATCGTAGGCTGCGTTAGGGAGGGGAGCGGTATCTCTGGATTTAGAAAAACAAGGCTCTTTGTTAATTGGGAATATAGCGCACAGCCTGGCCCGGAGGGAACGCCCATATTCTCTAATTAACTTGCCTGACTTATTCTGATCTTAAATTTTATATATTTGTTCTGTTATTACTATTGTCCAAAACTTCAATAAATGCAAAAGATGAAAAATATTTTTCGTACAGAGGATTGTCATGAATTCGAAAACAGAATTAATCAGCTTACATCGGAATCAAAAGCACTTTGGGGTAAAATGAACGTGGCACAAATGCTGACCCACTGTAATGTTGCTTACGAAATGGCTTATGAAGATATTCATCCTAAACCGAACGCATTTGTTAGGACGATTTTAAAATTATTGGTAAAAAACTCGGTAGTAGGGGAAAAGCCATATCCTAAAAACAACCATACCGCACCTCAATTTATCATTAAGGAGGAACGTGATTTTGATATTGAAAGAGCTAGATTAATTGCTTATCTTAATAAAACGCATGAATTGGGTGAAAGTAATTTTGAAGGAAAGGAATCTCTTTCTTTCGGTAAATTAAGCGCGGTAGAATGGAATAATATGTTTGCTAAACATCTGGATCATCATTTAAATCAATTTGGTGTCTAATTTTTTTAATTTTAAATGATTGATTATGAAGAATATTATTTTAGTGTTTTCCCTATTATTAGGATTATCTTCGAACGCACAGAAACAAGAAGTTCAGAAAACGATAGTATACTTTTTTGAAGGATTTCATCAAAAAGACACGATTAAATTAAAGTCCGTTTGTGTTGATAATATGATTCTTCAATCAATAAGTGAAAGTGTAACTAAGGGTAATAAGTTATCTGATGAAACTGCAAAAGAATTTTACAAATCGATTGCTTCAATTCCGTCGACTATGAAATTTCAAGAAAAAATTTTAAGTTATACTATTCAAATTGATGGAACGATGGCGCATGTGTGGGCACCATATGAATTTTATCTAAATGATAAATTAAGTCATTCAGGTGTGAATACTTTTACCTTATTTAAAGAAAAAGATTCCTGGAAAATTATTTATCTGATTGATACCAGGAGAAAGTAATCTTTAATTTATGCTACATTAGTTGCATAATATAGACAGATATCCGCCAAGACACATTCTTCACATTTTGGTTTTGGTCTGCAGGTTTCCCTTCCTAAAAAGGAAATTGCCATTCCAATTTCGGACCAAATTGATTTTGGAAGCGCTTGCATGAGTTCTTTTTCGACTTTAGTTCCATCTTTACTTTCTTTTATTATTCCAATTCTAGGAGCTACTCTAATCACATGAAGATCAGCTATGATACCTTCTGATGGCTTGTGAGTTTCTCTTAAAATAACATTGGCTGATTTTCTGCCAATTCCTTTTAGATTCGTTAACTCCTTCATGTTTAAAGGAATATTTTTGTCTTCTTTAAGAGTTTTTGCAATTTCTAAAATCCATTGCGTTTTAGTTGGATAATTTCGAACTTTACTGATATAAGGTATTAAAGTTTCGGAATCTGTTTGGGATAAACTTTTCAGGGTGGGGAATTTTTCAAATAAAGATGGGGCAATTTTATTTATATTGGCATCTGAATCCTGAGCAGATAAAATGACCATTACCATCAATTGATATGTATTTTGATATTCAAGAGGATGTTTCTTTCCTTTATATTTTTCCAGAATGGGTTGTAGTTTCACTTCCCAATCTGATGTTTCTCCAAATAAATTCATTTTCTATTTCTTTAGATTTAAATAAAAAGTATATAACTGTCACAAAATTAGCTACTTTTAATGAAAGTGATGATTTTATTAATGACATTTTGATTCCCCAGAATTTTTCTATGTCCCAAACCGTCGGTTAAAAATAGTAATCCGTTTTCTAAATTTTCATGAATGTGAATTCCTGCTTTTACAGGAACTTCGGGATCATCATTATCATGCATTACTAAAACTGGAATTTGTACTTTCTGAGCTGCTTTATATGCTGAAAAATCATCCATTTTCACCCCGTATTTATCTTCAAAATGATTACGTAGCTGTATACTCATTTCAGGTTTTAAACCTAATTTTGAAGTAAATTCATCCAGAATATCCTGGACAATATCACCACTTCCTATTATAATTGCTTTGTCCACTTTTAGCCCATCTTTAATAGCATTCAAAACCGACATTCCTCCCAAAGAATGACCAATTGCAATTTCAAAAGGACCAAATTGTTTTTCAATTTCTAATATCGAGTGAATAAATTCAGACATTATAGTTGTTTTTCCTTGCGACTTCCCGTGTGCTGGTGCATCAAAACTAACTGTTGAATATCCAGTCTTTACCAATGCATCTGCTATTTTGAATAATTGCGTACCTCTGCCTGACCAACCATGGACCAATAAGATTTTACGATTACTTGTTCCATATTCGTAAGTGATTATATTTTTATCAATTGTCGGAACATTGATTGTCTTTTTCACACTTTTAGAATCCATTTCAAGCTCTCGTTTGGGAACTTTATGTTTTATTGGCGTTGTAAATAGTTTTGCAGCATAGTTTGTCGCTAATTTAGTAGATATAAAAGCAGATAATTTAGCAGATAAAATTATAAGCTGTGGAATTTTTAATGATTTAGTAGGATTAGTTTCCTTTTTTGCCATATTAATAAATTTTTTATAAGGGCTAAATGTTGCTTATTTTTTCCTAAATTTAGGAAACATAAATGTAGTACAATAAATAGATGTTTATAAATTTCTAAAATGGAAATATTTCATATCAGTGCAGAGTGTTATCCAATGGCAAAAGTTGGCGGTTTGGCCGATGTTGTTGGAGCATTGCCAAAATACCAGACAAATGCTGGTCATCAGGTTCGAGTTGTTGTTCCTTGTTATGATACAAAGTTTAAAAAGGAAAATGACTTTGAATGCGTTCATTGGGGAAATGTCAAGCTGGGGAATTTCGATTTTCCGTTTAGCGTTTTAAAAGAAACTACGAATAAATTAGGGTATGAACTATATCTGATCGAAATAAAAGAATTATTTGACAGACCAAATGTGTACGGATATGAAGATGATATCGAAAGATTTTTATCTTTTCAAATTGCAACTTTAGATTGGATTACCGCTCGTAAAACCGTTCCCAATGTGATTAATTGTCATGATCATCATACAGGAGTAATTCCGTTTTTGTTGAAATATGCTTATAAATATGAAAGTTTACGAAGTATAAAGACTGTTATCACTATTCATAATGGTTTATATCAAGGCTGGTTTGGGTTTGATAAGCTGCATTATTTACCAGTGTTTGATTTGAGTCATGTTGGATTTTTAGAGTGGAACCATTCTATTAATTCTTTAGCGGTTGGAGTAAAGTGTGCAAACGCCGTTACAACTGTTTCACCTAGTTATTTGAATGAAATAAATATTGCCGCAAATGGTTTAGAGGATTTGTTTAAATCGGTTAGGAGTAAATCAAAAGGAATTTTAAACGGTATTGATTTTGAGGTTTGGGACCCTTCAAAAGATAGAATGATTGCCGGAAATTATTCAATCGAAAATTTTGAATCCGGAAAGCAGGCAAATAAAGAAAAGCTGTGCGAGCAGTTTGAATTAGATCCAACAAAACCATTGTTTAGTTTTATAGGACGTTTATTTGAGGAGAAAGGCGGCGATTTATTACCTCAGGCATCGGCTTTGGCCTTATCTGAAAATTTTGAGAATATCAATATTTTGATTTTGGGATCGGGAAATGCTATAATTGAAAAACAGTTGGTGCAACTAGGAAATGATTATAAAGGAAATTACAATGTTTTTATAGGTTATAATGAAGAATTAGCTCATTTAATATACGCTGGTTCGGATTACATTTTAATGCCTTCCCGTGTTGAACCTTGTGGATTAAATCAAATGTATGCGTTGCGATATGGAACGGTTCCAATTGTGAGAAGAACTGGTGGCTTACGAGATACCGTGATTGATTTTGGAGATAATGGAAATGGAATTTGCCACGATCAGGCCTCGGTTGGAGATATTTGTTATTCTATAAATCGTGCGCTAAAATTATATGATGACAAAATAAATTTCAATGAAATTATAAAAAAGGGAATGACAACAGATCATTCCTGGGAAAGAGTTTGCCAAGAATATATTGAGATATACAACCTAATAATTGAGAAAAATGAAATTTAAAAAGAAAAATGTAGTTGCTATTATTTTAGGAGGAGGACAAGGATCACGTTTGTTTCCATTAACAGAAACAAGATCTAAACCAGCAGTGCCAATTGGTGGAAAATACCGATTAGTTGATATTCCTATTTCAAATTGTATTAATTCTGATATTTTTAAAATATTCGTTTTGACACAGTTTAATTCGGCATCATTAAACGCACATATCAAAAACACTTTCAATTTCAGTATTTTCAGTCAATCATTTGTTGATATTTTGGCAGCAGAGCAAACTCCGGATAATCCAACGTGGTTTCAGGGAACGGCGGATGCTGTTAGACAATGTATGTCACATTTTTTAAAACATGAATTTGATCACGCTTTAATATTATCGGGAGATCAATTGTATCAAATGGATTTTAACGAAATGTTAGAAGCGCATATTGCTGCAGATGCAGAAATCTCAATAGCTACTTTACCGGTAAATGCTAAAGATGCTCCCGAATTTGGAATTCTTAAAACGAATCACGAAAGCTGTATCGAAGCTTTTATTGAGAAACCTGACGCTTCTTTATTGCCTCAATGGGAATCTGATGTAAGTGAGCAAATGCAGGAAAAAGGAAAGAAATATTTGGCTTCAATGGGTATTTATATTTTTAACCGACAATTATTGGAAGATTTAATGGCCGATCCGCATACGAAAGATTTTGGAAAAGAAATCATTCCGCAGGCTGTTGGGAAACATAAAATTCTTAGTTATCAGTACGAAGGTTATTGGACAGATATTGGAAATATCGAATCGTTTTTCGAAGCTAATATTGGGCTAACAGCTGATATTCCGGAGTTTAATCTGTTTGATAATGACAATAAAATTTTTACCAGACCAAGATTACTTCCTCCATCTAAATTTAGAAATTCGATTATCAACCAATCTCTAATTTCTGAAGGATGTATTATCAATGCTAAAGAAATCAAAAGTTCTGTTATTGGAATTCGTTCCAGAATTGGAGCAGGAACTGTACTTGAAAATTGTTATGTAATGGGTAACGATTTTTATCAGGACTTAGATGAACTAAATCATGAAGCAAGTGTCAATAAGATTCACGTGGGAATAGGTGAAAACTGTTTTATACAAAATGCTCTTGTTGATAAAAATGTACGTATTGGAAACAATGTTCATATTAGCGGTGGCAAGCATTTAGATAATTTTACTAATGAATTATATAGTATAAAAGATGGTATCGTTGTTATTAAAAAAGGCGCCATTTTATCAGATAATTTCAGAATTGAATAAAAGACTTAAAATTAATTATTGCCTTAAAAAACAAATATGTCTAAAGTAATCACGTATTCTCTATTTACTGATTTTGATATTGATTTATTCAAAGCAGGGAAACACTTCAAATTATATGAAAAGTTAGGAGCGCATTTAGTTGAAGTTAATGGAGTAAAAGGTGTTTATTTTGCCGTATGGGCTCCAACGGCTCATTCCGTTTCTGTTGTTGGTGATTTTAATTATTGGACAGGAAATGAATATCAATTACAAGTGCGCTGGGATTCTTCTGGAATTTGGGAAGGCTTTATTCCTGAGATTACAAGAGGTGCTTTATATAAGTACAAAATTCAATCAAATATTAATGGAATTGTAACTGAAAAGGCAGATCCATTTGCTTTATTTTGTGAAAAACCACCCCATACTGCTTCTGTTGTGTGGGATTTAGATTATAAATGGAAAGATGAAAACTGGATGCAATCGCGCCAAAACCATAATGGTTTAGATAAACCTTATTCTGTTTATGAAGTGCATTTGGGTTCCTGGAAACGTGGTGAGCATAATAGATTTTTGACTTACTTAGAATTAGCTGATGATTTAGTGGATTATGTTAAAGAAACAGGATTCACACACGTAGAATTTATGCCAATAATGGAGTATCCTTATGATCCCTCTTGGGGATATCAGCTGACAGGATATTTTGCACCAACTTCTCGTTTTGGAAAACCGCAGGATTTTATGGTTTTGGTTGATAAACTTCATCAGGCAGGAATTGGAGTTATACTCGATTGGGTTCCATCTCATTTTCCAGATGATGCACATGGTCTTGGTTTCTTTGACGGCTCACATTTATACGAACATCCTGATCGCCGAAAAGGGTATCACCCAGATTGGAAAAGTTTGGTTTTTAATTATGGCCGAAATGAAGTTCGTGCATTCTTAATTAGTAACGCGGTTTTTTGGCTACACCATTATCATGCAGACGGATTAAGAGTTGATGCCGTTGCTTCAATGCTTTACCTTGATTATTCGAGAGAAGAAGGTGAGTGGGAACCGAATATTTATGGAGGAAGAGAGAATTTGGATACTATAAGTTTTCTTAAAGAATTCAATGAAGTAATCTATGCTAATTTCGATGGAGTTCAAACTATTGCTGAAGAAAGCACTTCTTTTCCAATGGTTTCGAGACCAACTTTTACAGGCGGTTTGGGTTTTGGAATGAAATGGATGATGGGATGGATGCACGATACTTTGAAATATTTTCAAAAAGAAACAGTTTATAGAAAATACCATCAAAATGATTTAACTTTTTCGATGACATATGCTTTTACGGAAAATTTTATGCTCCCGTTTTCGCATGACGAAGTTGTATATGGTAAAAAAGCTATCGCCAATAAAATGCCTGGAGATGAGTGGCAGAAATTTGCCAATTTAAGACTTCTATACGGTTATATGTTTACACATCCCGGAACCAAATTACTATTTATGGGATCTGAATTCGGTCAAAGCGATGAATGGAACTTTGAAAAAAGTTTAGATTGGCACTTACTTCAGTATGATTATCATTCAGGTGTGAAAAGAATAATTACGGATTTGAATCAACTCTACAAGTCTCAACCTGCATTGTATGAAAAGCAATTTACAGGCGAAGGTTTTGAATGGATTAATTACTCTGATCATCAAAATGCCGTTTTATCTTACATCCGAAAAGGAAATAATACAAGAGAAAATTTAGTCATTGTGGGGAATTTTACACCAGTTATTCGTGAAAAGTATAGAATTGGGATTTCACAGAAAGGTAAATTAATTGAGATTTTCAATACAGATGCTACTATTTATGGAGGAAGTGGCATTGGAAATTCAGGCAATTTAAAAATTGAATCTTCACCTTATGATGGCAGGGATTATTCTGTAGAATTAACGTTGCCTCCCTTGAGTGTGACCGTTTATTCGTTTGCATAAAATTTCTGTATTAATTTTTTGAATATCATTTTGTCATTTTTCGATTCTAATATTACCGAATTGTTGATTTTTTGAGATGTAATTTGTTACTCAGACAGAAAAAACGTTTTCGTGAATAAACCTCATATTCATAGGGCTTTATGTAGTTTTTTTGTATGTTTGAAATAGCGATATAGTTAGAATAATTAATTCATTAGCGATATGATTACAAATACATCATTAGAATATAAAGGCGATTTATATCCATCAAAAATTGTCTCGTACGAACATGAAGGCGATTCTATTTTTTTTCATACAGATAATAAAGTAATCTTAAAAGTCACTATTCTTAGAGACAGTTTAATTCGATTTCGTTTTACCACAAAAGGTTATTTCAGTAATGACTTTTCGTATGCAATTGATAAAACTCAGCTTCATGGTTATAATTTTCTAGAACTTACAGAAGAAGAAACTTATTTTTTGATAAGAACCAGTAAAGTAAAGTGCAAAATACAAAAAGCAGATCTTCGTTTATCCATCTATGATTTAAGTGATCTTTTAATTCTGGAAGATGAACTTGGTTTTCATTGGGAGGAAAGCTATGAGTATGGCGGGAATATTGTAAAAATGAGTAAATCTTCTAAAGATGGAGAATGTTTTTACGGTCTTGGTGATAAAGCCACTCAAATGAATTTAAAAGGTAAAAGACTTGAAAATTTTGCTACAGATCAATATGCTTTTCAAAAAGAACAAGATCCATTATATAAAGTAGTTCCTTTTTATATTGGTCTACATAATAAACAATCGTACGGAATATTTTTTGACAATACCTTTAGAACCTTTTTTGACTTCTGTCAGGAAAGAAGAAATGTTGCCAGCTTTTGGGCTGAAGGTGGAGAAATGAATTATTATTTCATTTACGGCCCACAAATGCAGGATGTTGTCACTACTTATACTGATCTAACCGGTAAACCAGAATTACCGCCTTTATGGGTTTTGGGATATCATCAATGTAAATGGAGTTATTATCCGGAAAGTAAAGTAAAAGAAATCACTTCGAAATTTAGAGAACTTAAAATTCCATGTGATGCTATTTATTTGGATATCGATTATATGGAAGGCTTTCGATGTTTTATCTGGAATAAAGAATATTTTCCAGATCCAAAACAAATGGTAGCCGAATTAGCCGAAGATGGTTTTAAAACGGTTGTTATTATCGATCCCGGAATTAAAATTGATAAAGATTACTGGGTTTATAAGGAAGCTTTAGAAAAAGATTACTTCTGTAAAAGGGCCGACGGACCGTATATGAAAGGAAAAGTCTGGCCAGGAGAGTGTAATTTTCCAGATTACACAAATCCCGTAGTCAGAGAATGGTGGGCTGGATTATTTAAAGAATTAATTTCAGATATTGGCGTAAAAGGAGTTTGGAATGATATGAACGAACCGGCCGTAATGGAGGTTCCGAATAAGACTTTCCCAATGGATGTTCGTCACGTTTATGATGGAAATCCTTGTAGTCATAGAAAAGCGCATAATATTTATGGTACGCAGATGGCCAGAGCCACTTATCATGGTGTAAAGCGCTTTGCCTATCCTAAACGACCTTTTGTAATTACACGATCTGCTTATTCGGGTGCACAGCGTTATACATCCTCATGGACAGGTGATAATGTCGCCACCTGGGAACATTTATGGATTGCTAATATTCAGGTTCAGAGAATGTGTATTTCAGGAATGGGTTTCACAGGTTCGGATATTGGAGGTTTTGCAGAACAGCCAACAGGAGAATTATATGCACGTTGGATTCAGTTAGGAGTTTTCCACCCTTTCTGCAGAACACATTCTTCAGGCGATCATGGAAATCAGGAACCTTGGGCTTTTGATGAAGAAGTCATTGATATTACAAGAAAATTTGTGAGCCTCCGTTATCAATTACTGCCTTATTTATATACCATGTTTTGGCAATATATTGAAGAAGGTATTCCTATGTTAAAGCCTTTGGTTTATTATGATCAGGAAGATATTCAAACGCATTATCGTAATGACGAATTTATCTTCGGAAATCAAATTTTAGTTTGTCCGATTCTAGAACCTAATGCTGTAGGTAGACGTATGTATATTCCACGAGGAGAGTGGTATAACTATTGGTCCAATGAATTCTCAATTGGAGGAAGAGAAGTTTGGGTTGACACTAAATTTGATGAAATTCCGGTGTTTGTAAAAGCGGGAGCGATTATTCCAAAATACCCCGTTCAGCAGTATGTTGGTGAACTTGAATTTGATGAATTGACACTTGATTTATACTTTAAAATTGGTAAGGAGCAATCTTTTGTATATGAAGATGCACAAGATGGTTATGATTATAAAAAAGGGCGCTACAGCTATTTATCATTTCGAACAATAGGAAAAGAAAAAGAACTGATTATTCAATTGCATAAAGAAGGTAAATACGACACACCTTACAGCAAATATAGAATCAATTTAATTGGATTGCCGTTCACAGTTACGGAAATCGAAATCGATAATGAAAAGGTTGAATTTGATACAGTTATTTTTGAATCAACTCATGTCTTACTTGTTGATAAAGGCTTCAATGAACTACATATAATTGGCGAATGATAAAATTATGATATGTTTTAATTTAATTATGTAAAAATTTCAGAATATAATATTTGTATTTTTACTTAGTATTTTAAAATTAAGAATAATGAAAAAGTATTTACCCTTAGGGATTTTCGCAGCACTATTAGTTTGCGCATGTGCCACAAATCCAATTACAGGAAAACAAAATTTAAATTTTGTTTCGAATAGTGAATTGTTTCCGACTTCGTTTCAGCAGTATAACGCTTTTATAGCTGAAAATAAAGTTATAACAGGTACGGCTGACGCTAAGAGAGTTGACCTTCTTGGTAGTAAAATAAAAGCAGCAGCCGAAAGATATTTAACCTATTTAGGTCAGACTCAATATTTGAAAGATTATCGTTGGGAGTATAAACTTGTTGATAATAAAGAGGTTAATGCGTGGTGTTTGCCTGGAGGTAAAATTGTCGTTTATTCCGGAATTTTACCCGTTACACAAAATGAATCGGGATTAGCAACGGTTATCGGACATGAAGTTTCTCACGCATTGGCCAATCATGGAGCACAAAGAATGTCTGCTGCACAATTACAACAAATCGGAGGTGTAGCTTTAGATGCTGCAACAAGCAATAAGTCTGAATCTACCAGATCAATATTTTCCCAAGCTTACGGAATTGGTTCTGAAGTAGGAGTAATGCTTCCTTTTAGCAGAAGTAACGAAAGTGAAGCGGATAAAATTGGTTTAACATTGATGGCAATTGCCGGTTACAATCCTGATGATGCCATTGCTTTTTGGAGTAGAATGTCTGCTAAATCAGGCGCTGGAGGAACTCCTGAATTTATGAGCACTCACCCGTCTGACGCAACAAGAATTGCTAATTTAAAATCACTTATTCCACAGGCAAAAGAAATCGCCCTTAAAGTTGGAACTATCAGATAATATATTACTTTAATAAATTACTAAAGCTATTCTTTCAGAGTAGCTTTTTTTATACCTTTTATTTTTTTAAAGTTGTTGATTTATTAATACAGGATTTGAAGAAAATTCATTTGATTATGATAAAAAATAGATAAATTCGTAGCGCATTAACAAAACCATTTCTATGAAAAACCTACAAAAAGGAGATAAAAAATTATTAAATGCCTGGGCATTTTATGATTGGGCCAATTCAGTTTATACACTAACTATTGCTTCTGCAGTATTTCCAATATTTTATGAAGCTTTATTTTCTAAGGATAACCATTACATTGCTGTTTTTGGGATGCATCTAAAAAATTCTGCCTTAATCAGTTTTACAACTGCTTTTGCCTTTTTGGTAGTTTCGTTTATTTCGCCATTATTATCTGGTATTGCCGATTATGTTGGGAATAAAAAGGTATTCATGAAATTTTTCTGTTATTTAGGAGCTCTGTCTTGTATGGGATTATATTGGTTTGATCTTGATACTATTTATATCGGATTGGCCTTTTATTTCTTAGGATTGATTGGATATTGGGGAAGTTTAGTTTTCTATAATTCTTATCTGCCAGATATTGCTTTTGAAGAGCAACAAGATAAAATTAGTGCCAAAGGATATTCGTTAGGATATATCGGAAGTGTGATTTTGTTGATTATTAACTTAGCCATGATCATGAAGCCAAAGTTTTTTGGAATTACAGGAACAGATGGTGAAGCTGCAATGAAGGCTATGCGTTATTCCTTTATAATGGTAGGAGTCTGGTGGGTATTGTTCAGTCAATATACATACTATTATTTACCAAAAGGGAGTAAAGAGAATGGTCAGAAATTGACTAATGATGTGATCTTTAATGGTTTCAAAGAATTGAAAAAAGTTTGGGCTTTACTACAGGAAAATATTCCCTTAAAAAGATATTTAGGAGGTTTTTTTGTCTCTAGTATGGCTGTACAAACTGTGATGCTTGTGGCAACTTACTTTGGAGCTCAGGAGATTCAATGGTCATCAAAAGAAGAAGGTACAATTGGTTTGATCATTTGTATTTTAATTATACAATTAGTGGCAGTAGTTGGTGCCGTTTTGACTTCAAGAGCTTCTGCTAAATTTGGTAATATTCCAAGTTTGATTGTCATTAACATTATTTGGGCTGTATTTTGTGCTCTTGCCTTTTTCATAACATTACCAATACATTTTTATGTAATGGCAACTGTAGCGGGATTTGTTATGGGAGGAATTCAGGCTCTCTCACGATCTACGTATTCAAAATTATTACCAGAAACGGAAGACACCGCTTCTTTTTTCAGTTTTTATGATGTTGCAGAGAAAATCGGAATTGTAATAGGAATGTGTGTTTACGGAATAATAGATCAAATAACCGGAAGTCCGCGTGCAGCGATTGTAATTTTAGGAGTTTTCTTTGTTACGGCCATTTTTCTTTTAAGAAGAGTACATAAAAAAGAGATTGTTAGTTAGTAAGATATCTTTAGGATAATCTATATAATTTATTTTATGTTAAGCCGGGCATTGATTTTTGAAATCATTTGTCTGGCATTTTCATTTTTAGGATTTAAATCTAGTGACTTTTGATAATTTTGTTTTGCCAAGTCTAATTTTCCAATGGCTTCGTAAATTTCTCCCAAACTGTCATAAGTATTTGCTGATTTTGGATACTCAGAACAATTCAGAGTGAAAATCTGAACAGAAAGATCTAATTGTTTTTTATTGTAAAAATGATAGCCTAAATTATTCAGGTCTTCTTCAAAATTGTAATCTATATGCTTTAACTTCAATTTTTTAAATTGTATTACAGCTGTTTCAAAGTTATTTTCGGAAAAAATTTCGATTAATTCTGTTTGTGGTGTCCTAATCTGATTTAAGCTTAGTTCGAGTTTTTTAGAAGTATAATTTGGTCGGGAAATAGTTATTCCCTCAAGTTCATTTTTTTTGTTCAAGTTAAATTGAATAAGATTGGGATAATTGTCAACCTTGAAAGTGTTATTTCCAAAGTAATACATTTTACTTTTTTCAGAACTTGTAATGTCTTTTAAATATGATGAAATAAGATATAAAGTGCCATTTTCTTCAAAAATTTTACTAGGACCTAATCTATCATAACCGTAGAGAATTTCAGTATAATATCCGATAATTTTTTGTTTTAAAATTGGCGGAATTTGTTGTGTATATTTTTCATCAATTGCCTTATTCCAACCTAGTTTATTGATTATTTGATTCTCGACGTAACTCATTACAGGCAATCGGTTTGGTTTGTCACCATTTGCCAAAATTGCGATTCCGTTTCCTTTTTTCATTGAAGCCAATAAATCGCCACCAGTTCCTGTATTAGAGCCGTCGTGCGAAAACCATTCCAGATTTCCCAGTCCAATACTTCTTTGCCAGCCATAACTCCAGCCTCGTGGACCATTCATCGTAACAATATCAGTTACCTTTTTAGCAACTGCATTTGAAATTACTTTGTTGTCCTTTCCTAATAATGCTTTTTGCATTTCGATGGCAATCAAAGCCAGATCGGTAGGAGTAGACCATAAACCAGATGGTGCAACCTGTGGCGTAATTGGAATTCCGGTTTTAATAATTTCACTTTTGCTGTTATGTACTTTTGCAATATTGGTCAAAAATCCTTTTTCATTAGGTTGGATCATTGTAGAATTTTGCAATTGTAAAGGATCAAGCAAATTTTCTTTTACAATTTGTGCCAATGGCTTTTTAAAATGATCCTCGAGTGCACATTGAATAATGACATAACCGCCGCCGCTGTATTCCCAATTTGTTCCGGGTTTAAAGAGAAATTCAATTGGCTTTTTAGTGCGGGGAAGTAATTTTCCTTGTAAACTTTGTACAATTGTAGGGATGGAATCTCCTTCATAATAATCTTCAAAACCGCCTTGGCTTGTACCAGCTGTATGTGACAAAAGTTGGTTCCACGTCACATTAATATCTTTTGTAAAATTGCTTTTAGGAAGTTTCCATCTTTTAAGATAATTTTCTATTGGATCCTCTAAATTAATCAAACCTTTTTCTTCTAAAATAGCGCAAACAATTGCAGTTATTGGTTTTGAAATTGATGCAGTAGAATACACGGTATTTTTATCAATTTTTTCTTCAGAATCGGCTGCTTTTATTCCCCATTGATTTGTCCATATTATTTTGTAATTTTCAAATACAGCAACGCTCAATCCTTTTAAATTATATTGAGACATCATTTCTTTAGTGTTGGTTTTCAAGCTATTTAAAGCTAGTAATTTCTCCGAACTATTTGTTTCTTGAGCAAACGAAAAGGCACAAGAAAAAGCCAGAAGGAAAATTAGATTTATCCGTCTCATGTTTTCAATTTTAAAAAGTTGATTTTATAAATAAGGCTTATTTACTTTATTATAAAGCGGGCAGACTTAAAATCTTTCAATAAATTGTTTACTGCCGATTCCAGATAGGTTCCAGAATTTTTATCACTTTGATTCATAAGAATAACAAAACCAAAATTAGATTCGGGGAATATTTTTAATATATTTTGAGTACCATTTGAGCCGCCATCTTTTGTGTAGTTTACATTTCCCCCAGTATCGGTCTGAATTTCCCAAAAATAGCCCATGTCAGGATTTGAGGCAATTTTTTGATGCGACTCTAAAACTATTTTGTTATTTCGATCTAATTCAAATTTGATAAATTTTGTGAGATCACTAATGGTAGATTTAAGCATTTTTGATGCACCCCAAAGATTACTTGATAAGGGAGTCATTAGTAATCCACTTTCATTATAACCATTTGCAACTATATCATTTTTGTTCCGTTTGATTTTTGTTGAATTCATTTTCAGTTTATCAAAAATTACCTGCTGCAATTGGTCTTCGTAATCCTTTTTATAAACATTTTCTAATATATGAGCACATAATTCAGGACCCAAAGCTCCGTATTTAAAGGCCGTTCCAGGCAATGTGTCAACTTTTACTTTTCTTAGCGCATTAAAAAAATCACTTTTAGTATACGTTTTATCAAGTCTGTTTTTATGAACTAAAAAGCTATCCGGGCTATATTTTCGACGAATTTCTTTAGTGTCAGGAAAAGGAGTTAGAATACCGCTACGATGTGTCAGCAAGTCTTTAATTCGTATTGGATTTCCATTGTATTCTAAATTAGAAAAAGGTTCTTTTAGGTATTTTCTAATATCGTCATCAAGTTTGATTTTTCCTTCCAAGACGGCATTAGCTACCAAAGTTCCGGTAAACACTTTTGTGACAGAAGCGATTTCAAATAAAGTATTATCATTCGCTTTATTACCTTTTCCTTTGTCAATTTCGCCATAATGCCTGGTATGGGATTCTCCATTACTAATAATGGCTATAGAAACAGAATAAGCTTTCGAATCCTTTAGCAAGAGATTCGCATTTCTATCCATTATCGACAAAATTTCATTTTCCGATAATGTATTTTGCTTTTGCTGGCTAAAGATTGAAATAGTAAAGCTCAATAATAGAAGAAGGGTAAGTCTGTTCATTTTTTGATTTTGATGAGATGATTTTTTTTTGAAATTCTTTTATTATTGAGCTTCTATCTAAATTTATGCTTTTGAAATATTTCCGGAACCGGAAACTTTTACATCTCGTTTTTCAGGATTTCCTGTGTATTTAATATCGCCTGATCCTGAAACTCTCGCTGTTAAACTTTCGCTACAGTTTACTTTACTGTCCCCTGATCCGGAAACATTTACATCAACTCTTTTTGATTTTAGTTCGGCAGCATCTATATCGCCAGAACCAGAAAGTTTGGTTGTAAAACTATCAGCCGAACCTTTCAAATGTACATTTCCGGAACCACTTAAATTTAGTTCTAAAGTATTGGAATCAACGGCTAGGTTAAAGTTTCCTGAACCAGAAAGTCTTGCTAAGAATTTATCGTTTTTGATCGCGTCTTTTGATTGAATATCACCAGAGCCAGATAAACTTAGTTCAGAAATTTTCTCAAACGGTACTGTTACCTGAACCTTTTTGCCCATACTAGAACGGATATTAGTATTTTTCTTTACCTGAATTTTAAGTGTGTTATCTTCTACTTCAACCACAATAACATTCAATATGTTTTCTTCACCTTTTATTGTAATTTTGCCTTCTTTTCCTGCAACTAAATCAACATCAAAAGAACCAGAAACTTTAATAGCATCGTAGTCAGATGTATTTCTTGTTTGGGTTACTACTTTACCATTTCCATCAACTCTGTTGCTTGAAGATTGGGCATTTGTCATAAAGCTTGCTAAAAATGCACTGCAAACTAATAATTGAACTGTTTTTTTCATTTTTTTGGTTTTTTAAGTTTATAGTTTTTTAATTAGTGATACGTTTCCGTAATTAGAATTTATTGATATTCTATTTTGACCTTTTTTCTTATTGAATCCACTGATTCTTTTGCTTGTATTTTTGGTTTCAGTAACAGATATATCTAAAGAGTTGTCACTTTTTATGTTTCCGTATCTGGTATTAATATCAAAATCAAAAGCATAATTTGTGTCGTATCCTAATGAAACATCTGTATATCCTGAGGTGATATTCACATTATTAGCTTTACTTGTAATTGTAGAAATATTTATTTTGCTATAATTTGCATCAACATTAACACTGTTTGAAATTTCAGCAATGGATATAGTAAGGTAGTTTCCAGATCCTGAAAAAGAGTTTAATTTCTGAAATTTTAAAGTTCCATAGTTACAGTCATACTTTATGTTTTGACCATCAGCAACAATTAAATCAGTATAATTCGTATCAAGGTTTAAATTTCCTGAATCATTTATTTTTAATCCAGAATAACGTGCTTCAACAGTTCCGTTTTTGATATAATCAATTGTAGAATTTTGACAATATTCTATGACGAATCTATTATTGGTATTGTTCAGTTTTCCTACTGTAACTTTGCCATATTTACAAGTAATATCCGAAGCACCTTCTAAGCTAAGAATTGAAATATTTCCGTATTTGTTCATCAGCTTTACAGTTCCGTTTTTCGGAATTTTTATCACATAATTTATCTCAAAACTATTGTTGCTTCCTTTGCTTTTTAGTGAAGAATTTCCAAGTTTTGTAATAGCCGTGACCATAGACTTTAATGCTGTAATATCGACATCAATACTATTTAGCCTTTCATTTACCCAATTTTCATTAGGACCGGTAACTTTTATGGTAATATCAAAATCGATTTTATCTTCATCCCAGGTTGAGACTGAGATACTTCCATATTTATTGTCAATATCAATCCCTGCATTTGAATTGACGATATAAGTTTTTTTAATGCTTTTTTGCTTTGAAATAAAAGTGTCATCATTTGAGAATCCCAAGAAAGGAATTAAAATGAATAGAATAAGTATTTTATAATGTTTTTTCATCTGTGGTGTTTTTTAGGTTTTCGTTTTCTTCAATTCTTTTTAATACAGTCTGCAAAAATGATATCCTGGTTTGCAGATTGCTTATCATGGCGTAAATTATTTGTTTGTTTTCGCCATTCTTTTGTAATTCATTAATGATTTTTTGATAATCTGCATCAAAAACTTTCATTTGTTTTAATGCGTCATTTATAATTTGTTCGTTTTCCGGAGAACTCTTTTCTTTTAGTTTTACAAGTTCATTTTCGATTAAAATGCTAAAAATTGAATCTGTTCGTTGTGTTTCTTTAGAAGCAAATTTGAATTCTTTTGGCTTTTCATTCTTGTAGAACAATGATACTCCCAACATTAATACGATCGATGCGGCAATAGCGGTTACGAACCAATAATTTTTTCTTACTGGCTGTTTTTTATTATTTAACTTATTCAAAAAATCTGCCTGATGATCAGGATTTAGTTCCTGCACATCCCATTGATTTTCAAATTTTTCAAATAATTGATCTAAACTGTCATTTTCCTTTTTCATATATCCAAATTTTTATTTTTTAGAGGTGATATAGGGTATTGCCTTTTTATTTGTTTTTTGTTGCCACAAAATTGTTTTTAAGTGGCGATTTCATAATTCCTCTAATTTTTTTCGTAAACTTTCTTTTGCTCTGCTCAATGTTGTTCGGCAATTGGCATAACTAATATTCAAAATTTCGCATATCTCTTCCTGATCGTAACCTTCAATATAAAAGAGCGTCAATACCATTCGATAATTATCTTTTAGGCCTAAAATGGTATCTAAAACCTGTTTTACTTTAAGTGAATTCAAATCAATATGCTCAGAAAAAAAACTGTCATTTTCTTCGATTTTATAAAGTGTCTTGCTTAGATCTTCGACCTGAAAAGCATTATTCTTTTTGTAAAAATCAATACTGTAGTTGATAATAATTTTTTTAAGCCAGGCACCAAAAGCTACTTCTTGCTTGTAATCGTTTATTTTTGTAAAAGCTTTCAAGAAACCTTCCTGCATGACGTCTTGTGCAAAATGTTCGTCTGTCACAATCCTGTAAGCTACGTTGTACATGGCTTTACTGTAACGATTGTAAATTTCGAATTGTGCTTTTTGATTGTTGGTTTTACAAAGCGCGATTAATTCTTCGATATTTTGATTGGTTATACTCAAGTAATGGTTGCTAGTTTTTTATAAGGACTTAGTTTTTTTTGATATGTTACACTTTTCATAAAATTAATTTTATTTTTTTTGAAATAGTTAGATTTTTCACTTAAAATTGAATTTCAAAACTGACTCTTTTGCATTTGGCATAATGATTGTCTATTTTTACCGCCTATGTTGTAGATGAAACACTTATTATAGTTTTATTAAAAACGAGCGTATTTGAAACTAAATTTACAACCGGGATTCAACTTTTAATGACAAAACGACTTATATACTATTATGTCAAATCATAAAATACTTACTATTGACAATCTGTCACTTCAAGAATTCGATTCAGAAGCAGAATTAATTCCATTATTAACTCCAGAAGACGAAGAGGAAATGAACAACGAAGAGCTTCCGCTTTCGTTACCTATTTTACCTTTACGTAACACTGTTTTATTCCCAGGAGTGGTTATTCCAATTTCTGCCGGACGAGATAAATCTATTAAACTAATAAATGATGCCAATGCCGGCGGAAAAATCATTGGTGTAGTTTCTCAAATAAATGAAGAAGATGAAGATCCGTCTAAAGATGATATTCATAAAATTGGGACTGTTGCCAGAATTCTTCGCGTTCTTAAAATGCCTGACGGAAATGTGACGGTTATTTTACAAGGAAAAAAACGTTTTGAAATTGATGAAGTAGTTTCAGAAGAACCTTATATTACTGCCACTATTAAAGAAGTAGAAGAGAAGCGTCCTGAAGAGAACGATAGCGAGTTTACTGCAATCTTAGATTCTGTAAAAGAATTAGCCATTCAGATTATTAAAGAGAGCCCAAATATTCCTTCAGAAGCTACTTTTGCGATTAAAAACATTGAAAGCCAGTCGTTTTTGATCAATTTTGTTTCTTCTAATATGAATTTATCTGTAAAAGAAAAACAAGGCTTATTATCAATAAATGGATTAAAAGAGCGTGCTTTAGAAACCTTACGTTACATGAATGTTGAACTTCAAAAATTAGAATTGAAGAATGACATTCAGTCAAAAGTTCGTTTTGATTTAGATCAGCAACAGCGTGAATATTTCTTGCACCAACAAATGAAAACCATTCAGGAAGAACTGGGTGGCGTTTCGCAGGAAGAAGAAATGGACGAAATGGGGCAGAAAGCGAAAACCAAAAAATGGGACGAAAAAACGCAGAAACATTTCGAAAAAGAATTATCTAAAATGCGCAGAATGAATCCGCAATCACCAGATTTTGGAATTCAGCGTAACTATTTAGAGTTGTTTTTAGAATTGCCTTGGGGTGAATATTCTAAAGACAAATTTGATTTAAAGCATGCACAAAAAATATTAGATAAAGATCATTTTGGACTTGAGGAAGTTAAGAAAAGAATGATTGAACATTTGGCTGTATTGAAGCTTCGTAACGATATGAAATCGCCAATTATTTGTTTAACAGGACCTCCGGGAGTTGGTAAAACATCTATTGGGCGTTCAGTTGCAGAAGCTCTTGGTCGTGAATACGTACGTATCTCTTTAGGTGGATTACGTGACGAAGCAGAAATTCGCGGACACAGAAAAACTTATATTGGTGCAATGCCAGGCCGAATTATTCAAAGTTTAAAGAAAGCCGGAACTTCAAATCCTGTTTTTATTTTGGATGAAATTGATAAATTGTCAAGCGGAAATAGCGGTGATCCATCTTCAGCTTTATTAGAAGTTTTAGATCCGGAGCAAAACAATGCTTTTTATGATAACTTCCTTGAAATGGGATATGACTTATCTAAGGTGATGTTTATCGCTACGTCAAACAATATGGCAGCAATTCAGCCAGCGTTGCGTGACAGAATGGAAGTAATCAAAATGTCAGGTTATACTATTGAAGAAAAAGTAGAGATTGCCAAAAGACACCTTTTTCCAAAGCAATTAGAAGCACACGGATTAACTTCTAAAGATTTAACGATTGGTAAAAAACAATTAGAGAAAATTGTTGAAGGTTATACTCGTGAATCTGGTGTTCGTAATCTAGAAACTAAAATCGCTCAGGTAATCCGAAATGCAGCGAAAGCTGTTGCGATGGAAGAGGAATACAATAAAAAAGTTACAGATGAAGATATTTTAACTGTTTTAGGTGTACCGAGATTAGAGCGCGATAAATATGAGAATAATGATGTTGCCGGAGTGGTTACTGGTTTAGCCTGGACAAGTGTTGGGGGAGATATTTTATTTATTGAATCATTAATTTCTGAAGGAAAAGGGGCGTTGAGTATTACAGGGAATTTAGGAACTGTAATGAAAGAATCAGCTACTATTGCTCTGGAATATATTAAAGCCAATGCCAAAAAGTTAGGTTTAAATACAGAGTTATTCCAAAAATATAATATTCACTTACACGTTCCTGAAGGAGCAACACCAAAAGACGGACCAAGTGCTGGTATTGCAATGCTGACATCATTAGTTTCTTTATTGACTCAGAAAAAAGTAAAGAAAAATCTTGCAATGACAGGTGAAATCACACTTCGTGGAAAAGTTTTACCTGTTGGAGGAATTAAAGAGAAAATCCTTGCTGCCAAAAGAGCTGGGATTAAAGAAATCATTTTATGTCACGAAAACAAAAGCGATATTGATGAAATTAAAGCTGAATATCTAGAGGGACTTACATTTCATTACGTAAAAGAGATGAGCGAAGTTTTAGCTTTAGCGTTGACGGATCAAAATGTAAAGAATGCCAAAACATTGAAATAAATTTCAATTTAAAATTCTAAATATTCCTAATTCCAAATTTCAAACTGTAAGTCAAACAGCTTGGAATTTGGAATTTTTTTATTGTATTTTTTTAGGAGTCAGGATTTTTTTTAGATTTTGATTCAATTGGAATTGGGTTTTAATTTTGGAATTTTCAATTAGAATTTGGATTTTTTTTTATTGGAATTTATTTAAGGTTTAATTTTATTTTTGCTGTTATATAATTTTATATTTGTATTTGCGTTATTCCCATATAGGAATCGCCCCAAAAGCATGTTAAAACGATTTGTTTTACTTTTTTTTATCTTGGTTTGTTCGATTTCCTACGGGCAAATTGGAGGGCGTTACACCTATCAGTTTCTTAATCTAACCTCGTCACCAAGGCAGGCAGCGTTAGGAGGAGAGAACATAACAATTTATGATGAAGACGTGAATCAGGCGATGGCAAACCCTGCAGCTTTAAATGGAGATATGGACAATCATTTAGCAATGAATTATGGGAATTATTATGGAGAAGCTTCTTATGGAACTGCTTCATACGCTTATACCTATGATCAACACGTTCAAACTTTTTATGCAGGTGTAAGTTATGTTAATTATGGAACCTTTGAAGGTTATGACGAAAATGGTCAGGCTACTTCGGATTTTTCAGGAAGCGAAGGCGCACTTTCTCTGGGTTATGCTTATAATATTCCCTTTACAGATGTTCATATTGGTGCCAATGCAAAGTTAATAACTTCGACTTTAGAAAGTTATAATTCTGTTGGAGGTGCAATTGATGTGGGAATTATGTATCAAATTCAAAAAAATAATGTAAATTTGGCTCTAGTATTTCGTAATATTGGAACTCAGTTTACTACATATTCAGGAATACAGGAGAATTTACCATTTGAAATCATTGCCGGAGTATCGCAAGAATTAGAACATGTTCCGCTTCGTTGGCATTTTTCCTTAGAAAATTTGCAACAATGGAATATCTCTTTTTCGAATCCTGTTAGAGGAGAAACCAATATTGACGGTACAACAAGTGAGGAAAAAGTTTCCTTTGTAAATAATGCTTTGCGACATGCTGTGCTTGGCATTGAACTTTTTCCAGGAAGAGCAGTCAATTTGCGATTAGGTTACAATTTTAGAAGGGCAGAAGAATTGAGAATAGATGAACAACGTAATTTCTCAGGGATTTCTTTAGGGTTTGGTTTGAAAATGAATCGTTTAAAATTTAATTATTCATATTCACGATATACATTGGCAGCAAATACGAGTCTTTTTGGGTTAATTTTAAATTTTCAATAGGTAATTTTATGAAGCTATTTTATCTAATTCTATTTTTTACAGCAGGTCTTTTTAATACCTCAAATCTTAATTTTAAAGATGAATCCCTTAGCGAAGTTGAAATTGAAAGAATCAACTATCACGTAAATACAGTAAGAGAAATGGTTTATGCCGGTCCTCAGTATAATACTAAAATTGCTTTTTTAGTAGACATGAGAATAAAATCGGGAAAAAACAGATTCTTTGTTTATGATTTGGTAAATAACAAAATTTTAGATCAGGGACTTGTAGCTCACGGGTCAGGCTCTGAAACCGGAATTAGAGGAGAGCTTAAATTCAGCAATACACCAAATTCAAATTGCACCTCATTAGGCAGATATTCAATCGAAAAATGTTACAAAGGAATATTCGGAAAAGCCTACCGCTTAAATGGTTTAGATCAATCAAATAATAATGCTTTAAAAAGAGCGATAGTGCTACATCATTATTCTGCAGTACCACTTGATGAGCAGGATTATTACATTTCGAACAGTCATGGCTGCCCGATGGTTAACCAGGAATTCTTTAAAAGAATCGAAAAATTAATTGATAGCTCTAAATCGAAAATTATTTTGGATATCTATTATTGAAAAGACACTTCCATTTAGTTTTAATATTTATAATTTAATAACAAGTATCATATGAAGAAGATCTTAATCGTTTTTCTTATGATACTTTTTGTTTTTATAGGGTATAAAATTATTTATAAAAACAATAAACATTCTTCATCTGCTACCGGAACAATTGAGCTTAAACATATAAATGAGGTTAAAAGGCTGGTAGAAGGCAATTCTAAATATAATAAAAGAATTGCATTTTTTATTGATATGAAAATACCGTCTGGCAAGAATCGTTTCTTTGTTTATGATTTAAAGACAAATAAAATTATAGATAAAGGTCTGGTGGCCCACGGTTCTGGCTCTGAAACTAACGTTAAAGGAAAATTGAAGTTCAGTAATATTCCAAATTCTCTCAGCACTTCATTGGGTAAATATTATATTGGAAATCCTTATTACGGAAAGTTTGGCAAAGCTTATAAATTATACGGATTAGATAAAACCAATAATAATGCTTTTTATCGTGATATTGTTTTTCATTACTATTTTGATGTTCCATATCAGGAGCAAAAAGGATATATTTGCAACAGTTTTGGTTGTCCCATGGTCAATAAAAAATATTTTGAGAGAACGGCTAAAATAATTGATGGTTCTCAATCGAATATTGTCATGAGTATTTATTACTAGGAAAGAACTGAAATAGTTAGAATTAAATTTAAAATAATAAAAATTGAAAAAAATAACGATTGCAATCGACGGGTTCTCGTCAACAGGAAAAAGCACTTTAGCAAAACAGTTAGCAAAAGAACTGGAATATGTTTATGTAGATACCGGTGCAATGTATCGTGCAGTTGCTTTGTTTGCAATGCAGCATAACTTCATTGGAGCTGATTCTTTTGATAAAAAAGCACTTGTAGAAGCGTTGCCAAAAATTCAATTGGAATTTAAATTTAATGCCGATTTAGGTTTTGCTGAAATGTACCTGAATGGTGAAAACGTAGAGAAACAAATCAGAACAATTGAAGTTTCTAATTATGTAAGCAAAGTGGCTGAAGTTTCTGAAGTGCGTTCTAAATTAGTAGAGCAGCAGCAGGAAATGGGAAAAAACAAAGCGATCGTTATGGATGGCAGAGATATAGGAACTGTTGTTTTTCGGGATGCAGAGTTGAAAATATTTATGACCGCAAGTGCCGAGACTCGTGCCCAAAGACGTTTTGATGAACTACAACAAAAAGGTGATGATGTGTCTTATGAAGATGTTTTAAAAAATGTCATGGAAAGAGATTACATAGATACACACCGCGAAGATTCTCCACTAATCATTGCCGATGATGCTATTGAAATTGATAATTCTTATTTAACCAGAGAAGAACAATTTGCAGCTGTTTTAGAATTGATAAATGACGTTGTTAAAACGGCTTAGTTTTTTGCAGATATCATTTTTAATGGTAGTTTTACCGCTTCATTTTATTTAAAAGACAATTTCATCATATGGGAATTAAAAACAGATTGATCGTAATGAGTTTTCTTCAATTTTTTGTTTGGGGAGCGTGGCTTATTACTATTGGAAATTATTGGTTTGGAACTAAAAATTGGGAAGGAACCCAATTTGGTCTTGTTTTCGGAACCATGGGAATTGCTTCTTTATTCATGCCAACCTTAACAGGAATTATTGCGGATCGTTGGGTAAATGCAGAAAAACTTTACGGTGGTTTACACATACTTTATGCTTTAGTGCTATTTGGAATTGCACAAGTTACTACTCCTGATACCTTTATATATGTAATGTTTGCTGCAATGTGTTGCTATATGCCGACGATTGCATTGAGTAACTCTATTTCGTATACTTCTCTAAAACTTAATAATAAAAATATTGTAAAAGATTTTCCGCCCATTCGTGTTTGGGGAACAATAGGTTTTATTGTTGCCATGTGGATTACAAATTTAAGTGGAAGTAAAGCGACAGAATATCAATTTTATATTGCAGGGGTTGGAGCTTTAATTCTTGGAATTTATGCTTTTACATTGCCAAAATGCGAGCCACAACGTTTAACTAAAGAAAACGCTTCTTGGATTGAAACTTTTGGTTTAGAGGCTTTTAAATTATTTGGGAATTACAAAATGGCTTTATTTTTTGTTTTCTCTATGTTTTTAGGTGGTGCATTGCAATTGACAAACGCTTACGGAGATGTTTTCTTAGATGAGTTCAAACATTTTCCGAAATATGCAGATTCATTCGTAATTGAATATTCGACAATCATTATGTCGATCTCTCAGGTTTCTGAAACTTTATTTATTTTGGCAATTCCGTTTTTCTTAAGACGTTTCGGAATCAAACAGGTAATGTTGATTTCTATGTTGGCTTGGGTGTTACGTTTCGGATTGTTTGCTTTTGGAGATCCAGTAGACGGGTTGTGGATGATTATTTTGTCTTGTATCGTTTACGGAATGGCATTTGACTTCTTTAATATTTCAGGTTCGTTATTTGTAGAAAGCAATACTGATTCAAAAATACGTTCGTCTGCACAGGGATTGTTTATGATGATGACCAATGGAGTAGGAGCAGTTTTAGGAAGTTTGACTTCGGGTTGGGCAATTGATAGATTTTTCACAAAATCTTTTAGTAATACAATCGAGTTGTCTGGATTTTTGCAAACCGAAACTACAAATCCTAAAATGTTAGAATTTGTAAAAAGTCAGGGAAATTCAGTTTCTCCGGAAGGAATTTTTAGCAATCCAATTTTAATGAAAGACTGGCATACGATCTGGTTGTCATTTGCGGCTTATGCTTTGGTTATTGCAATTGCTTTTGCTATTTTATTTAAACATAAACATGATCCAAAGGAATTGGAGAATTTGAGTCATTAAAAATATTTTTTTCAAAGCTTATCGTTTTGAAAAAAGAGAAAAAAAATAATAAATATAAAATACCACAATGTTTTCATAAGGAAATCACTGTGGTATTTTTTGTTAAAATGAATTATACATATGAATGTTATAGCAAAGACAAAATAAAATACTATTCTCTTTATGAAATGAAAGATAAATTTATAGGGAAAGTCGGAGCTAAAGAAAGAGACAAATACGAGAAAAAACTTCTCAAACATATTTCTAAATTGAAATAATCTCTCAAGTAAATCTTTGTCAAAGTTTGAAACTTTGACAAAGATAGTTGTACATAGTAAACCCGACAGGCTTTTAACCTGTCGGGTTAGTTGTTTTTAAAAAGTAACTTGTAAAAGATTAAGATTCTATTAAAAAACTTAAATTTGATTTTGTAATTAAAATTGTTACGATTATGATTAGACAAATCTTAGGAGTTATTATTGGTTACGCCATTTTTGTAATTAGTTCGATATTTCTTTTTAAATTCTCAGAAGTGAATCCACATGAAGAGGCTTCGAAATTATTTATGGTTTGGACTTTTTTTACGGAATAGTTTTTTCGTTCATCAGCGGACTTGTGGCTCAGTTAACATCAAAGGCTAAAAACTTGAAAGTTAATTTTGTGCTTTTTGTGATTATGGCTGGTTTTGCGACTTTTTCGCTTCTTAAATCAGGTGGTAGTTCCTGGACGCAATTGCTGGCGATTTTTATTTTTGCACCTGTTTCTGTTTTGGGAGGATTGTTTTGGATTAAAAGAATTAAGAAATAATGAAGTACTTTAAAACTTTTTGTATAGGTCTTTTTTTTGTGATTTTAAGTTGCGAAAAGAAAATTGATAATTTTGCTCCAACAATAAACCTTAAGGAACTTTTAAAAAATGAAAAGCTAAACAAAGCATATTCCGAATTTAGAATTGACAATGTGGGGCTGTTTTCTGGAATAGAAGAAAGAGAAAGCTTTATGAAATTTGCAAGAGAAACAAATAATGATGTTTTAATATCACTAACAGAGTGTGATAAGCCAATTATTCGCTGTTATGCTTTTAAAGCATTGGTAGAAAAAGATTATCCTTATGTCAGACAGGTCCTATTTAAGCATAAAAATGATAATGCGCTTATTGAATATGGAGCAGGTCAATGTATTAGAATGAAAAGAACAGTAAGCTCATATATGCTGTTACAGCTTGATCCATATTCTAAAAGTAAAAACAAATTTACTAAAATTGAATACGATAAAATTCAAAAAGAGTTTTGGAAAGAATAAAATGTACTCTTTAATAAAGATAGTTGCGCATAGTAAACCCGACAGATTTTAAAAACCTGTCGGGTTTGTTTTTAATCTAAAGTTAAAGGTTTTAAAAACAACAACTATTCGTTCTTGTCTAGCCCCGATAGAAGTGGAAATCCTTTTATGTCCGCCGTGGCGGACATAAAAGATTGGAACGGATAGCGGGACAGGACGTCTTGAAAAACCCAAAATCATCTGCTCCTGAACAATTGGCTGATAATCATTTAGAATTGTTTTGCTATTACAAATATTTGTATTAATTTTGCAAACCTTTTGGCAAAGAAGAGTTTCCTTTAGGTATCAACTATTTATGTAAAACAACTTCTGTTTTTTCTACTGCTTTATGAAACTCGAGGAAAACAGAATACAAATTTTTTATCAGCATGTCTGAACAATTAAAATCACAAGAAGAGTTTTTAGCAAATTTTAACTGGCATAACTTCCAAGAAGGAATTGATGCAGTAGATGAGAAAAACTTACAAGAATTCGAAGAACTAGTTTCAAAAACTTTCATCGCTACAGATCAAGAAGAAGTAGTTGAAGGTGTAGTTGTTAGAATTACAGATAGAGACGTTATCGTTGATATCAACGCAAAATCGGAAGGTGTTATTTCTTTAAACGAATTCCGTTACAACCCGAACTTAAAAGTTGGTGACAAAGTAGAAGTATTAATCGACATCCGTGAGGACAAAACAGGTCAATTAGTATTATCTCACAGAAAAGCACGTACTATTAAATCATGGGATAGAGTTATTTCTGCAAATGAAACAGGAGAAATCGTTAATGGTTTTGTAAAATGCAGAACTAAAGGTGGTATGATCGTTGATGTTTTCGGAATTGAAGCTTTCTTACCTGGTTCTCAAATTGACGTTAAGCCAATTAGAGACTACGATGTATATGTAAACAAAATGATGGAATTCAAAGTGGTAAAAATTAACCACGAATTCAAAAACGTTGTTGTATCTCATAAAGCGCTTATCGAAGCTGATATCGAAGTACAGAAAAAAGAAATCATCGGTCAATTACAAAAAGGACAAGTATTAGAAGGTGTTGTTAAAAACATTACTTCTTATGGTGTGTTCATTGACTTAGGTGGTGTTGACGGATTAATTCACATTACTGACCTTTCTTGGAGTAGAATCAACCACCCAAGTGAAGTTCTTGAATTAGACCAAAAATTAAACGTTGTAATCCTTGATTTCGATGATGAGAAAACAAGAATTCAATTAGGATTGAAACAATTAAACGCTCACCCATGGGATGCTTTAGATGCTAATTTAACTATTGGTGATAAAGTAAAAGGTAAAGTAGTTGTAATCGCTGATTACGGTGCATTTATCGAAGTTGCTGAAGGTGTTGAAGGTTTAATCCACGTTTCTGAAATGTCATGGTCTACACATTTACGTTCTGCTCAGGATTTCGTAAAAGTTGGAGATGTTGTTGAGGCTGTTATCTTAACTTTAGATAGAGATGATCGTAAAATGTCATTAGGTATCAAACAATTGACTCAGGATCCATGGACTGATATTACTTCTAAATACCCAGTAGGTTCTAAACATACAGGTATCGTTAGAAACTTTACAAACTTTGGTATTTTCGTAGAATTAGAAGAAGGAATTGATGGATTAATTTATATCTCTGACTTATCTTGGACTAAGAAAATCAAACACCCATCTGAATTTGTAAATGTTGGTGAGAAACTTGATGTAGTTGTATTAGAATTAGATGTTGAAGGACGTAAATTATCTTTAGGTCACAAACAAACTACTGCTAATCCTTGGGATCAATACGAAGATTCTTTCGCTGTAGGAACTATCCACAATGGTGAAATTTCTGAAATTGTTGACAAAGGAGCTACTGTAGAATTCGGAGATGATATCGTTGCTTTCATTCCTACTCGTCACCTTGAAAAAGAAGACGGAAAGAAATTGAAAAAAGGTGATACTGCTGATTTCAAAGTAATCGAATTCAACAAAGAATTCAAAAGAGTAGTTGCTTCTCACACTGCTATCTTCCGTGAAGAAGAAGAGAAAAACGTGAAAGCTGCAACTGAAAATACTTCATCTGCTTCATCTACTAATGCACCAGCTGCAACTTTAGGAGATAACAATGATGTATTAGCTGCATTAAAAGCTAAAATGGAAAAAACTGAGAAAAAATAATTCTTAGTTTCCTCTAAATAGAAAGTCCCACAGCAATGTGGGACTTTTTTTTATCTTTTTAGTTTCGAGTTTTCTTTGTTTCACGTTTCAAATTGTTACTTTGAGAAGTGAAATTTTAAAATTGATTATCATAATTTTCAGGAGCTATTTCCAGCTATCATTCCAATCTTTTGCGCCTCCCGAAGCCTCGGGACCGGCACAAAAGGATTTTTCCTTCTATCTGGCTAGGGCAGTCATTTTCAAAAGTAGTTTGATTATTTTACAGCTAATAATTTTGATTCTTCGGGAGTAAATTCATTGACAATTGCATACGTATCAATTTTTGCAATTGCCATTTCATCTAAAATATCTACCAAATTTTTAAAATTTGACTTTTTGCTCGGTTTTATAATTACAATTGGACCGTTTCTCGGTCTTCCAATTTTTGTAGAATATTCTCGAATAATTTTATTTTTAATTGCTAATTCTTTTCTGATTCCATTTTTACCATAATTTAAAATTTTGAGATTTTCTAACGAATAAAATAAAGGCCCAGAATAAGTAACTATTTTATCATTATCATCGAGTAAAATAGTTATTAAACGATCATCAGCTCCTAAACCACAATGTATGACGTGACTCCATTTGTCTTCGTAATATTTTTCAGGTAAACTTAAATCCATCACTTTCGGCTTAGCCAACTCAATCGTAACCATAAAAAATATAATCAACAAAAATGAAACGCTGACCATTGCCGTTAAATCAACTCTTGTGCTTAATTTTTTACTTCTTACTTTTTTTGGTAGATTTTCCATGGTTTGAAATGTTTTATTTAGAAGCTAATAACTTTGATTCCTCTAGAGTATATTCGTCTACAATTGCATACGTATCAATTTTTGCAATTTTCATTTCATCTAAAATATCAACTAGATTTTTAAAGTTACTTTTTCGACTAGGTTTTATAATTACTATCACACCACTTTTTGGTTTTCCAACTGATATCATATAATCACTTACTTCTTTCTTTTTTCTATATACTTCTTTACGAATTCCATTCTTTCCAAATTCAATTTTCTTTGCTGTATACATGTCAAATTCTAATATCCCTGAATAAGTTATGATTTTATCATTTTCGTCCAATAAAATTGTATATAAACGATTTCCCCTACTACAACCACCTTCACCGCCACATCCAAGCTCTTTATCTGGTAGCGCTAAATCAAAACCTTTTGGTTTTGCTAATTCGATTGTAACCATAAAAAATATAATCAGCAAAAATGAAATGCTCACCATTGCGGTTAAATCAACTCTTGTATTCAACTTTTTGCTTCTTACTTTTTTGGGTAGATTTTCCATAAATGAATCAATTTTGTTATTAAAGTTAGTAATAAAAGTAATACAATAAGATTGTCGGTTTAAAAAATATTTAAAAATAAATTAACGAATTAATATGTTGGTTTATAGGAGTTTTTGAAGTTTTTTCAATGGTTTAAAATGTTTTTTGAATTTTTCGTAAAACCAAATCGAAAACTATCCCGTAAATGAGCTTATAACTTAAAATAGTATTTATGAAAACTAGAAAACTTTTAGCCGTAGCAATCTTAACACTTGGATTTGCATTTACATCTTTTGCACAAAAAACAGTAATGGTTGGTGGAGCTGCAATGTATCCTAATAAAAATATTGTCGAAAATGCCGTTAACTCCAAAGATCATACTACATTGGTCGCTGCTGTAAAAGCTGCAGGTTTAGTTGAAACATTGCAAAGTAAAGGACCATTCACCGTTTTTGCCCCAACAAATGCAGCGTTCGATAAATTACCAGCAGGAACTGTTGAAACATTAGTGAAACCAGAGAATATCAAAACATTGCAAACGATCTTAACCTATCATGTTGTTGCCGGAAAAATGAACTCTTCTGATATTGCTAAAGCAATTAAAATGGGTAAAGGAAAAGCAACGCTTAAAACTGTCAGCGGTGGAACTTTAACTGCGTGGATGGATGGTGCAGCTTTATACATTAGTGACGAAAGCGGTAACAAATCTAAAGTTACAATTGCTGATGTGAATCAATCTAATGGTGTAATTCACGTGGTTGATACTGTGTTATTACCAAAAATGTAATACTTATTCAAACTACAAAAAAATAAAAATTCCAAATCCCACCTTTAAAAGTTGAATTTGGAATTTTATTTTTGAGATTTTATAGTTTTATCTTTTAGCTGTTAAAGTCGATCCGGCAGAAGCAACAACTACACAAACCACAGCCAAAATTTCATAAAAACTTAAACTTTCCTGCAAAAAAATAAAAGCACAAATTGCTGCAGCAGCTGGTTCTAAGCTCATTAAAATACTAAAAGTACGTGGAGGAAGCTGACCTAATGCTTTCATTTCTAGAGTAAACGGAATAGCACTAGACAAAAGAGCCAATGCGACTCCCATACCCAAAAACTTTGGAGTAAGATTAGCAAGTCCGTTTTCGAGAAGCCCGAAGGGTAATATTAAAATAGCAGCAAACAGCATTCCGGTAGAAACAGCCTGACCACCATTCATAATTTTGGAAATTTTTCCACCCAAAACAATATAGGCTGCCCAAAGTGCACCTGCTAAAAGAGCAAATACAACGCCAAGCAAATCGATTCTGTCATTGGACCACGGAGCAATTAATACAATACCCATTGCCGCAAGCAAAACCCAACAATAATCAATTAATCTTTTAGATCCGATTATGGCAACTAATAAAGGCCCTATGAATTCTAAAGTGACAGCCAGTCCAATCGGAATTCTTTCAATAGCCAAATAAAAAATTAAATTCATAGCACCCAAAGCTAAACCATACGGCACCACAATTTTCCACTGATTACCGGTGATTTGTTTTAAGTTTGGTTGGTACGCTAAAAGTAAAATTATAGCCGAAATCCCAATTCGTATAGAAGCCGTTCCTGCCGCACCAATTGCGGGAAACAGCGTTTTTGCAATAGCTGCACCACATTGTACACTTATGATTGATAATAATACTGCAGGGACAGGAGGAAGGTTGAATTCTTTATTTTTCATGCGAAATTGAAATGGACTGCAAAAGTACGAAATAAGTTTCGAAGGATACATTTCAATCCAGTTCAAATAGGAAAAATGTGTTATAAAGAAGCAACTAAAAAAGTAAGATTTTATTCTAAAGCACGTTTTGTTACATAGGCACGATAACCAATAATAGCCATCTGCCATTTTTTTGCTTTAGAAATATCTAATCCTTGTTTGGTAAAACTTGGTAAAAGGATTTTATTTATTTTGGCTAAAATTTTAAACATAGTAGGTTTGTTTTTTTCAAAGATATAAAAAAGACTTTGCAGTTGTGCAAAGTCTTTTTTATTGGATTACAATAGTCTGTTATTATGATTTTTTAGAAAGCTGTCTTTTAATTTTTTCAAGCATCTCTTTTGCATTTGAATTATCAGGTGATAACTCTAGCGATTTTTCATAGTTTTGCTTAGCTATTTCGAATTGATTGTCATTAAAGTAACTTTCAGCCAAACTGTCAAATGCGCCGCCTGATTTCGGGTTTTCTTTGGTGTTCAATTCAAAAACTTTAATGGCGTCATTCAGTCTGCCATTATTCATTAAGGTATAGCCGATGGTATTTAATCGGTACTCAAAATTCCAATCGGGATGATTTTTTTTAATCGCCAAATAATTTTTTAGTGATGCTGAAATTTCGAGTTTCAAAAAATCCTGATTAATTTTTTCTCCAGCTAAAAGATAACCATCCGTTAGTGTTTTATCTACAAGTGAAGCGACATGATTTATAACCTGACTTTGAACGTATAAACTAGAATATTTATGACCATTAGATAAAAAGATAATCGTTACATCATTATTGGTAAACTTTCTAAAAGCAGTTTCATTACCTCCAGTAAAACCATACGAGAGAATTTTATTTACAGGAACAATTTCCCAGCCATATGCAAAACGATCTGTATTATTAGCAAAAGGAAAGGGTTGCCACATCGAATATTTAGTTTCTTTTTTAAGATAAACATCTTTATCCAGATTTTTATTCCATTTAATAAATTCAGATAATGTAATGTTTAATCCATTTGCTGAATGTGAATCAGGGCCGCTGTTATAATTGTTTTTCTCGTATTTCTTATTTTCGATATTATAATTATAACGAACAGCACCATTTGGAGTGATTTGTCCAAAATTGGATAAAAAGAAAGCATTAGATTTTGCGTCTGGAAATTGATTTTTTAAAATATACTCTTCAAAAGATTGACCTGTAATTTTTTCAATGATTTTGGCTAAAAACAAATAATTGGTTTGATTGTAACGGTATTGATTGCCAATCTCAAATTGCATTGGTTTTTTTGCCAGCAAAGAAATTTTTTCAGTATACGGCAATGAAAACGAAATGTCTTCAAATTGTACAATGTCTGGAAGACCAGAAGAATGTGTCAGTAAATTTTTGACTTTTGTTTCCTGCCATTCTTGGGGTAAATTCTCTAAGTATTTAGAAATTGGATCTTCTAAAGATAACTTACCGGTTTCTATAAGTTGAAAAACACCAACACTTGTAATTAATTTGGTTGTGGAGAAAATTTTAAAAGCAGTGTTTTTATCCACTGCTTTATTTTCTTCTAAGTTGGCTTTTCCAAAATAGTTCTCATAAATTATTTTTCCGTCTTTTATTACGGCTAATGCCGCACCAGGAATTTCGTTTATTTCAATTACATTTTCAATGTATTGATCGATTTGTTCTTCTGTAGATCTACGTTCTTTATTTTGACTAAAAGAAAGATTAAAAATGAATAGAAGAGCGACGAAAATAGATTTTTTCATTTATGAATTTTAGAAGTGAATATTTGAAAATTAAGATTTTTTACTTTCTTTCTCCATTTTCTTCATTTCTTTTTCATAAGCTTTCATGTCCTTTTCGTAAGCTTTCATACTCTTTTCATACTCTTTCATGTCTCTTCCAACTGTTTCTTCTATGTACTTTCCGTACTTTTCCATCTCAACGCTGAATTTTTCCATGGCAATTTCATACTTTTCCATATCCTTACCATACATCGCTTCATGTTTAGACATGATTTCATCAACTTGTTTTTCGTAAGCAGAAAGAGTTGGTTCAAAAGCTTCCATTTTTCTCTCAAACTCAGCCATATCTTTCTCGAAATTGGCCATCGCTACTTTATCTCGTGGGTTTGCTGGCGGTGCCGGCGCTTTAGGCATTTTCGACATGTCTATAGTTGGTAACTTTGGCATTGATCCGCCAGGAAAAGCGGGTGCTGCCGGAGGTGTAATAATATCTATTCTTGGAGGAGCCGGTGGAGCAGGAGGTGCAACATGCATATCATTAACATCAGGACCATCTACTTCATCAACATCTGCAACGCGATCCTGAAGCATCATGGAGTCGTTTGCTTCACCATCTGTAACAACGCCAATTTTTTTAACATTATCGTCGTCAGTTGATACCACAAGATCAAAGCTTTTTATTGCTTCGTCTCCATTTATCTCAATGGTCTGAACCTCATGAGACCCTTTTTTAATGTTCATTTTGATGGCTGTCAATTCACTATCTGTGTTTCTTTTGACATTCGAGATAGCAACATCAAAATCGTGTTTTTGTTTTATTTTTTCAGAGATTACTTTTAATTCCTGATCTGTTGTTGTTTTTTCGATTTTGTAAACATCATCTGAAGCAGCTGTAGAAACTTGCTGAGTTTCTTTTTTCTCTTGCGCTATGATTTCTATTTGAAATAAAAATACAAATGCAGCAAGTGCCGGAATTATGGTGCAATACTTCCAGTAATTTGTTTTTTTTGATTGATTTTTGTTTAACATGACAATTCGTTTTTTGATTAATGATTGATAAAAATGATTGGTGATGGCAACACACGTTTCATGCGTTGTTATTTTTAAAAGCGTGTATTGGTACGCTTTTTTGTCTGATATTTTTTTGGCAGCTTCATTATCCGCGATGAACTCAAGATTTTGAAGAATTGCTTTTTTGTATAACCAAATAATAGGATTGAACCAAAATAGCACACAAAAAATTCTTGAAATAATCACATCTACTGTATGATTTTGATCACTATGAACTTTTTCATGTTCTAAAATACTTTCTAATTCTGAAGCGCTGTACAGTGATGAGTTGTATACGATATAATCAAAATAAGAAAATGGCGCAATGTTTTCCTCAATATCAATAAATTTAAAATCTGCTTCCTGCTGTATTTTTTTACCTTTTAAAACGGAGTTCAAACTATAAAAATCAGTTGCAAACTTTATGATAAGCGCCAGAAAACCAATTCCGTAAATAATAAGCGCAACATAATTCCAATTGATTTCAAAAGACTCTTCTGCAATACTATTATTAATAGATGGAGTATATCCAGCAGCATAATTCATAACAGGCATTGGAGTAGGGTCGACCCATACAATTTTGGTGTAAACCACAAAAGGCAAAACTACTGAAGTGATAAGACCGGCTAATAGGAACCATCTGTTGCTATTGAAAAAAGTTTCTTTACGTAGTAATAAAAAGTAAGCGCAGTAAAATAATACTAATAATCCGCTTGATTTGGCAATAAAAGTGAAAAATGCTTCCATAATGCTTATTTGTCTTTGTTTGGTTTTTCAATCATAGCTAAGATTTCGCGTAATTCGGCCGCTGAGATTTTTTCTTCTTTGGCGAAAAACGAAACCATACTTTTATAAGAACTGTTGAAATAATTATCAATTGCAGTACTCATGAAACCTTTTCTGTAATCTTCAATACTTACAATTGGGAAATATTGGTGTGTATTTCCAAAAGCATTATGACTTACATATCCTTTCTCTTCCAAATTTCGAACAATAGTCGAAAGCGTATTATAATGCGGTTGATCTTCTGTGATTTCTGCCTGAATTTCTTTTACAAAAGCTTTTTTAAGCTTCCATAAAATATGCATTATTTCTTCTTCTTTGTTGGTTATTTTTAACATGGTTTTGGTTAGTTTTTAATTTCAAATTGAAAATTATTCTTTAGTTTCAATTTCAATAACACTATTTTTATCATCTTCACCATCTTTAGCTGATGTTTTTGAACTTTTATAAATATGTACTGTTTTAATGTTGTCGGAGTTCAAATCTCTAATTTTTCCATCATAAACAACTTCTCCGTTGACAATAATTAATTGCTTTGATTGCGTATTAATATTGTCGTTTGATACTACACTTATGTTTGTTTGCAGTTTTGGCTCAATAGTTATATTTTTATTATAACCAACTTTAACATTCGTATTTATCTTAGTATTTACATTAGTATTTACATTAGTATCTGTATTATTTGCACTAGTGCTTGTACTAATGCTTGTATGAGTATTATCAGTAGTTTTAACATCACAGTTGGTTTTAGAGTTTATAACTTTTTTTACTTCGACTTTACGTTCTTTATCAACGATTTTAATTTCGTCAATTTGCTTGTCCGTTTTTAAACCTATTTTTTTAGAACCGTCACTTTCAGTTTCAATAACAATTTCACAATCTTTTATTGCTTTATTTCCTTTGACGCTGTAAGACTGTGATTGTTCAGAACCTCTTTTTAGATCAAATCTAATAGCTGTTAACTCATTTTTTGAATTTCTTTCAACGTCAGAAATCTTTGCATCAACATTATGATTTAGCTTCATTTTTTTAGCCATTTCTTTTAATTGTTGATCAGTTGTTGTTTTGTTTATTTTGTAAACATCAACAGAACCCTCTTTTTTGCTAAGTTCTTTCGTTGCAATTTCTCTTTTTTCTTTTGCAATTACTTCAACCTGAAATAGAAGTACAAAAGCGGCGAGTGCTGGAATGACAACATAGAGTTTCCAGGAGCTCCTTTTTTTTGATTGATTTTTGTTTAACATGACAATTCGTTTTTTGATTAATGATTGATAAAAATGATTGGTGATTGATAGACAACTTTCATGAGTTGTAATTTTTAAAAGCGTGTATTGATAGGCTTTTTTATCTGATATTTTCTGAGCTGCTACTGCATCTGCGATAAATTCAAGATTTTGAGTTATTGCTTTCTTAAATAGCCATATTACTGGATTAAACCAAAATAATATAGAGAAAGCTCTCGCAATCAAAACATCCATCGTATGATTTTGATCACTGTGCACTTTTTCGTGCTCCAAAATGCTTTCTAATTCAGAAGGCGTGTACATTGATGAGTTGTACACTATATATTCAAAATAGGAAAATGGAGCAATGTTTTCGTTTATATCAACAAATTTAAAATCAGCTTGTTGTTTTATTTGTTTTCCTTTTATAACTGAATTTAAACTATAGAAATCAAAAGCAAATTTTATAAGTAAAGCTAAAACTACAATAGTATAGATAGCAACTAGTACTAAACTCCAGTTAATTTCAGAAACATCTTTTTCTATTTGCGCTGAATATAACGATGCATAATTTACATTTGAAAGTGGAGTTGGATCAACCCAAATCACTTTAGTATAAACTACCAATGGAAGTATTGCTGAAGTAATTAAACCGGTCAATAAAAACCACCTGTTACTATTGAAAAAAGTTTCTTTGCGTAACAAGAAATAGTAAGCGCAATAAAATAAAATAACTAAGCCTGCTGATTTTGCGATATAAATAAAAAGTGCTTCCATAAACAATATTTTTACTTGTCTTCTTTTGGAGTTTCTATCATGGCCAGGATTTCACGTAATTCAGCTGCAGAGATTTTTTCTTCTTTGGCAAAAAATGAAACCATATTTTTATAAGAGCTATTAAAATAATTATCAATAGCCGTTTTCATGTACTTTTTGCTATAGGCTTCTAAAGTAATTATCGGGTAGTACTGATGTGTATTCCCAAAAGCATTATGTGCTACAAAACCCTTTTCCTCAAGATTACGAACAATAGTCGAAAGTGTATTGTAATGCGGTTGATCTTCAGTTATCTCAGCCTGAACCTCTTTTACAAAAGCTTTTTTAAGCTTCCATAAAATGTGCATGATTTCTTCTTCTTTGTTGGTTAACTTTTGCATGTTTTCTAATTTTAATTCAAACATACAACTATTTTTCTAGTTACGCAACTATAAAAATAGTTATTTAACTAAAAATTAAGTTTGATTTGAATTAAAAACAGAGAAAATCGATTCAAATTTAAAAGTAATAAATTGAATTTGAGCAATTTAAGCGTTAAAATTGTTTAAATGTTTTTTTCGAGAAGTAAGGCTTTTTTAATCCAGAAACAACAAAGAGTAGCCACAACTCCAATAGAAGCCATGAAAAACCAGTTGATTTGGTAACCTAATCGGGTGATGATTTCAAAACCAACTTTGGAACTAATAATATGAGCCAAACTAAAACTCATAGTATACAATGCCATATAACGGCCTTCCTGACCACGCGGGGCACGACTTAAAGCGAAAGCATTAGAAAAGGGAAAGGTTAAAATCTCTCCAATTGAAATACAAATCATGCTAATAACAAGAATTCCGGCCCAGATATTTATAAGAAGCAAAAAGAAACTTGAAGCCATAACAAAGGATCCCAGAATAATGATTTTAATTTTCGGGAAACCTTTACGCTCCATAAATCCAACCGTTGGCATTTCTAAAGCAAAAATCAAAAGTCCGTTTAAAGTCATTAATAAACCGGTTTGAAATTCACTTAAGTCGAATTTCTCATTATGATATAAAGGAAGCGTCGTGAAAAGCTGAAAGAAAATCATAGCCGTTACAAAACTCACAAATAAGAAAACCCAAAAGATTCGATCATAAAAAACTGATTTTTTATTTGATGCGCTTTCCATTTTATCACCGTGGTCAACTTTTTTCTTTTCTTTTACTAATAAAGCAAAAATAGAAATCGATATTATACAAGAAGCACCGTCAACCAAGAACAATCCAGAGTAACCAATTCCCATAATAATCAATCCGCCCAAAGCTGGTCCGGCAGCGAAACCTAGATTTACGGCTAAACGCACTAATGTCAAAGCACGTGTTCTATTTTCGGGTTTAGCGTACGCTCCGAGAGATACGAACATTGCTGGTCTGAACATGTCTGCAATGACCATTAAAAGGAACATCGCAATACACAATCCCCAAAATGTTGTTATATATTGTACAAAGAAAAGGGAGACTCCGCTGGTAAATAAACTGAAAATCATGATTTTGTAAAACCCAATTTTATCCGAAAGTTTTCCTCCTAGCCAAGATCCCAACATCGAACCTAAACCAAATGCAACCATAATCCAACCAACCTGATTATAAGAGAAATGAAGGTCTTCCTTTAAGTATTTTGATAAAAAAGGAAGTACCATAGTACCGGCACGATTGATGAAAGTGACTAATGTAAGTATCCAAATTTCTCTTGAAAATCCCCTAAAATTATTGATGTAGTGGTTGGCTGCAGTTTTAAGCATTATAAAAATATGTTATTTGCAACAAAGTTAGGAAACTTTGTCACGTATCGCGGTTGCTGCTTTGTTACTTTTAAACTATTTTTGTTCAAAATTTCCAAGATGAAGAAAATCGCATTTCTTACTTTATTATTAACTTTTAGTTTTGGCTTCAGTCAAAAGAAATTTGATAAAAAAGAAACAGAAAAATTTCAGAAGACTATCAATTCAGAATATGCTGATCCTAAGACGAGTCCGTTAATGGAAGAAGATCTAAAAGTTTTTAAAACTTTAGATTTTTATCCTATTAATGCCAAGTATTATGTCAATGCAAAATTTGTAAAGGCCAAAAATGAAAAAGTTTTCGAAATGAAAACGACCGGAACAAGAACACCAAAATATATCAAGTACGGTACTTTATACTTTACTCTTGAAGGTAAAGCATTGCAATTAAATGTATATAGAAGTATTGATCTTGCGAAAACAGATGAATATAAAGATCATTTGTTTCTCCCTTTTTCAGATTTAACTTCAGGAAAGGAAAGTTATATAGGAGGAAGATACATTAATTTGAAGATTCCAAAAGGAAATACTATTGCTGTTGATTTCAATCAGTCTTACAATCCGTATTGTGCTTATAACCATAAATATTCTTGTCCGTTAGTTCCTTTGGAAAATGATTTGAATATTGAAATTAAAGCAGGAGTAAAGACTTTTCACTAATGGAATTCTTTAATTTTCATACACACCAATTTACAAATCAACCCAATATTTTGGAATTGGTCAATCAGTATCCAAATGAGTTTGATACTTCAATTCCATATTATTCTATCGGAATTCATCCGTGGTATATTGTTCAGGATAGAATTGAAGCTGATCTGAAAATTATTGAAGAAAAATTGCAAACGAAAAATTGTCTTGCGATTGGAGAATGCGGTTTAGATAAAAGAATTGAAATTACGCTAGATCAACAAATTATAATTTTTGAAAAGCAATTGGCTTTAGCCGAAAAGTATAAAAAACCTGTCGTTATTCATTGCGTAGCTGCCTTTCAGGAAGTAATTGAAATTAAGAAGAAAATGAAAATCTCCGTTCCGATGATTATTCACGGGTTTTCAAAAAATAGTCAACTGGCAAACCAATTAATTAAGGAAGGATTTTATATTTCTTTTGGAAAATATTTACTGAGAAATCCGGAATTAAAAATAGTATTTCAGCAAATTCCAAGCGATCGGTTTTTATTGGAAACTGATACGATTGAAGAAAATATTCAGCAGGTATATGATTTAGCTGCAGGATATAAAAACATAACAATTAAAGAGTTACAAGAGGTTATTTCAAGTAATTTTGAAAGAATATTTCAGAGAATAGAGAATAGAGAGTCAAGACTTTAGAGTGAAACCTGAAACTTGACTCGAGGCTTTAGCCTAATTGGCGAAGCAAACAAAATAAAACAAAATAAACAAAAGATTTTATGGCAGAGTGGACAGAAAGAGCCGAGCTTTTATTTACAAAAGAGGGATTAGAAAACTTAAAAAACTCCAATGTTTTGGTAGTTGGTCTAGGAGGAGTAGGATCGTTTGCCGCTGAGTTTTTGGCGAGAGCGGGAGTAGGGAGTATGACAATAGTTGATGGTGATGTTGTTGATATTACTAATATTAATCGTCAATTACCAGCCTTGCATTCAACAGTTGGACAACCAAAAATTACTATTGTTGGAGATCGTTTAATGGATATTAATCCGGAATTAAAACTAACGCGAGTTGAGGAATTTTTATCTCCGGAAAGAGCTTTTGAAATCGTTTCTCCTGAATTTGATTACGTTTTGGACTGTATAGATAGTATTACGCCAAAACTTAATTTGATTATTGCAGCAAAACGCAAAAGAGTAAAAATATTAAGCAGTATGGGTGCTGGCGGAAAAATGTTAGCTTCAAAAGTAAAAGTAACGGATATTTCTAAAACAATAAACTGTTACTTTTCTAAGACCATCCGTAAACGTCTAAAAGCAGAAAAAATCAATAAATTAAAGGTGGTATTTTCTTCTGAAATCCAAGATGAAAAAAGCTTAAAATTAACCGACGGGAAAAACTTCAAAAAATCTTTCTACGGAACAAACAGTTATATGCCAGGCTTATTTGGTCTTCACGCAGCAGAAACGGTGATTCGTCACTTACTTAAAAAAGAGTAGAAAAAAGACGCTAAGATGCTAAAGTTCTGAGTTACTAAGTGTGTGGCTTAAAAACTTAGAATCTTAGTTTCTCAGAACCTTAGCAACTTAAAAAAAGATGATAAAAACAGTAATTTTTGATATGGATGGTGTCATCGTAGATACTGAACCTGTACACCGTTATGCCTATTACAAGCAATTTTCAGAGTTAAATATTGAAGTATCTGAGGAAATGTATACTTCGTTTACCGGATTATCAACCCGAAATACATTTCAGAGTTTAAAAGGATTTTTTCCAACTATTGATCACGAAGTTGAAGATTTAATTCAGAGAAAGAGAAATATTTTTAATGATGCTTTTGATACTAAAGAAGATTTGTATTTACTTGAAGGTGTTGAAGATTTGATTAAAGATTTATACGCTAGTGGAACCCAGTTGATTTTAGCTTCTTCGGCATCAAAAGTTACAATTGAACGGGTTTTTACACGATTCAATCTGCATCGGTTTTTCTCTCATATTGTAAGTGGTGAAGATTTTCCACAATCGAAACCAAATCCTGCTATTTTTTTACACGCGGCTTCTTTGTCTATTGCGCCAAAAGAAAATTGTATTGTAATTGAAGACAGTACAAATGGTGTAAAAGCGGCAAAAGCAGCCGGAATTTATTGTATAGGATATAATAGCCAGCATTCGAATTTACAAGATTTGTCTGATGCTGATACAATTATCAATCATTTCAATGAATTGAACGCTGAAAAAATATCACAATGGGACGCTTGAATTAAGTTAAATTTAACATTTGTTCCCTAATTGAATTTGTAAATTTGAACAAAACAAATAAAACCTAATAATGAAAAAAATACTTATTGCATTAGCTATTATTTTAGCCCCATTTGCTACAGAAGCACAAATAAAAACACCACAGGCAAGTCCAAAAGCTTATATTAAACAAACAGTTGGTTTAACAGATGTTGAAGTTACCTATTCAAGACCTGGAGCAAGAGGTAGAGCTGTATTCGGAAATTTAGTTCCGTTTGGTAAATTATGGAGAACGGGAGCTAATGAAAACACAATCATTAATTTTAGTGATGATGTTATTATTGACGGTAAAACATTAAAGAAAGGAAAATATGCAATTTATACTATTCCTAAAATCGAAAGCTGGGAGGTGATTTTTTATCTTTCTACAGACAACTGGGGATTACCTGAAAGCTGGAGCGATGCTTATGTTGCCTTGAGGACTACAGTTAAAGAAAATGCATTACCAACTCCGGTTGAAAGTTTTACAATTGGAATCAATGGTTTAGATCCGAACTTCGCTTATTTAGAAATGGCTTGGGAAAATTCTCATGTAGCATTAAAATTCGAAGTTCCAACAGCAAAAGCGGCTACGGCAAGTATCGATAAAGTTTTGGCTGGACCATCTTCAAATGACTACTTTGCTGCAGCGCAGTATTTGTTCCAATCAAACGGAAACATTGAAACTGCAAGAACGTACGTTGATAAATCGTTAGATATGAGTACTGAAAAACCATACTATATCTTAAGATTAAAATCATTGATTCAGGCAAAACAAGGTGATAAAAAAGGAGCTGTTGAAACTGCAAAAGTTTCATTAGCAGCTGCTGAAACTGCTAACAATCAGGATTACGTAAAAATGAATAAAGACAGTATTGCGGAGTGGAGCAGATAAGGCTTTAAACTTCAAAATTCCAATCCCGAATTCTCGGGATAAAAATCCAAATTCCAAGGCTTGTAGAAGTTTTAGAATTTGGATTTTTTTTTATCTATAAACTAGAAAAAAAAACATAGACAGACTTGTCTGTATGTGTAGAAAGTTTTATACATTTGTAATCATAAATTTTAATTGGAATGTCGCCGAAAGAACGAATTTTAGAGAAAACAGCTGTATTATTTCATCAGCAAGGTTATAATGCTACTGGTATTAATCAGATTATTGAAGAGGCTAAAGTGGCAAAAGCCAGTTTTTATCAGCATTTTAAATCAAAAGAAGATTTATGTGTTGCCTTTTTAGATGCACGTCACACTTTCTGGTTTAATCAATTGAAAGAATTTACAGTTGATGAAAAAGAAACTAAAGCAAGAATAGTGGCTTCCTTTGATTTTTTGATCTTTATGAATAAAAAAGAGAACTTCAGAGGCTGTAGTTTTCTGAATATACTTTCGGAAATTCCTTCAGATAATATTAAAATTTTAAATGTACTTCAGAATCACAAACATGATTTAAGAGTTTATTTTCAGAATATTATCAAGGAAAAACTGTTATCAGATCATGTGTACTTATTGTTTGAGAGTTGTATAGTCGAAAGTCAGTTATTTAAATCAAATCAGCTTATTGAACAATCAAAAAAAATCATACAAACTTTAATTTTATAAAAATGGAACAAAAATTACCATTGCCACCTTTCAATTTAGAAACGGCAAATGAAAAAATTCAATTAGCAGAAGATGCCTGGAACAGCCAGGATCCGGAACGAGTTTCGAAAGCGTACACAGTTGATAGCGAATGGAGAAATCGTGATCAATTTGTAAATGGAAGGGAAGAGATTGTGCTCTTTTTAACTCAAAAATGGAAAAAAGAAATTAATTATAAATTGAAAAAAGAATATTGGGCACATACAGAAAACAGGATTGCAGTTCGATTTGAGTATGAATATCAGGATCTTAACGGAAACTGGTTTAGGGCCTACGGAAATGAAAATTGGGAATTTGATTCGAATGGTCTAATGCAAAAAAGATTTGCCAGCATAAATGATCTTGCAATTAAAGAAGAAGACCGAAAATTGTAATAATTAATTCATACTTGGCGGTTCTGGAATTTTGATACTTCTTTTGATTTTTTTCACGATCAAAAGATAGAACGTAATACCACCTAAAATAATCAGCAATGCAATCTGGAGTTGTCCAAGACTATTATTGTCGTTATACATCTTATTTGCACTGGCTAGTTTAGCTTTACCTTCTTTTATCTGAATTTGAGATAGTGATTCGAGAGTTTTAAGAGCTTCTCCGCTGGAATAAGCAATTTTGCTCCAGTTTTTATTTTCAACCTGATTGTTAATTTCTTTGCAGGAAGCTAAAAAAGCATCAAAATGCTCTTTTTCTTTATTGGTTAAAACTGTTTTGGCATACAAATCATCGATACTGTGAACGATTTTTAAGGTGTGAATGATTTCATCTTTTTTAATATTATCACTTAAGTCCAGTTTTTCAGCTTCGCTTTTTATAAAATGAAGTTCTTTTGCATATTGAAAAATGTAATGTGACACCATTAAACGATCGTTGTAAATGGCATTAATGTTTTCGTTTACATTTTTAGAGTTTCGTAACGTATTGAAATTACTCAATAAGATGATCAACATTACAATCAGTAAAATGAAAGCCGCTTTTGTTTTATTGCTGTATTTCTTTAGATCTTTCATAGTGATGCGAATTTTTAGTCGGAATATGTTCAAAAAATACAGCTGTAATACTAAAAAAAAAAGAGTAGTAATCTCGTATTTATTGTGATAAAAAGCTTCCTTTTATATTTTTTTCAATACTTTTTACAGCTGCTATTGGTACAATTTTCATGTTTTTACTTCCTTTTACAGCATAAAAGTAATAAATGCTGTTTGAGCCAATAAGATAAATCTGCTCTGACTCGCCGCTATTATAACTTACTTTATAATCATACTTAGCTTTATTATTTTTAATATTTTTTAAAGTAAAATAACCTGAGCCAATACCCGTTCCCATAAATAAGGACAATAGTACTATGGCAAAAATCTTGAAGGAAATCAAATTGTAGTAATTCTTTGCTTCCTGTTGTGATAATTCTGCTGTAGATTTTAGTTCAAATGTTTTCTGTACCGTTTTATTTCCACGATGTTTTAGCAGCAGCTTTGGTAAATAAAAATGAAACGAAAAAAGTACAATAATGAGTATTAAAGTTATAGGGTTTGAAGTAAACTCAGCAATTGGACTAATTAAGATGTCCATAATAGTAGAGTATTTCAAAATATTAATACCGAATTGATAATAAAAAAAACTTTCTTTTAATATTCCTAATACTACGAGATAGAGATATCCTAAAGGAAGTAATGTTTGAATGTCTTCTGAAAATTTCATTTGAAAATCTTTGTTTAAGATTAATTTTGAGACATACTAAAATAGTGCTTTTTAATTACAAATTGTAGAAGAATTGTTTATTTAGAAAAGAGATTGTCGAATTATTGGTTTGTTTTAACTGTTTTCATTGGAAAATCTAATAAAATTAATCTTTATAGTTAAACAGTAAACATTTTCAATCCTATCGATTTTACATGTTACTTAATATTTTTCTTTGCAAACAATAAGAAAATAGCAAAAGCAATATTCAATATCGGAATAAAATTAAAAATGACAAACGTAGGATTGGCATTTAAATCTCTCCATCTCCTTGTAGTTGCGGCTTGCATTGGAACAAATGTTATTAAAATAATAAGACAGGTATAAAATATATTAGGATTTTTTCATTATCTAAATTAACACTACGCTGCAAATCTACAGCTAAGCAGGACAATAAAAGAAATAAAGAACAATAAATTGCGTATTCAATTCTTCCTGATTTTTCAGTGAAAGAAGAACAAAAAAACAGCGCGTTTTTTAACTTATCCATGTTGATATTGATAGTTACTCCAAGACTACTTCCTCCACATCTGGTTTCCCTTTAAAAAACAAAAACTGCATCACTAACGCCAACACTATTGTCAATATAGCACCAATAAAGTTCAACCACAAATAACCTAGTTTTTCCTGCGTATAAATCATGAAATAATAGATGATAAAAATGGTGATTTGGCTAATAATGGCACTATAAAACATTGGCTTTGCCTGAACGTGACGAAGATAGAACCCAACCAAAAAGATCCCTAAAACAGTTCCATAGAAAATAGATCCAATGATATTTACCAGCTGAATTAAATTCTCAAACAAAGTACCTACGCAGGCGAAAAGTATCGCTATAACTCCCCAAAACAAAGTGAAGAATTTGGTTGCGTTCAAATAATGCTTTTCCGATTTCTCAGTTTTCAGATTTCGTTTGTAAATGTCAATTGCTGTTGTTGAAGCCAAAGCATTTAATCCCGAAGCTGTTGATGACATTGCAGCCGATAAAATTACCGCCAACAACAAACCAATTAAACCTTTTGGCAAATAATGTAAAATGAAATGAAAAAAAACATAATCTTTATCATTGGTTTCACTATTGCTGTCGGCTTTCGAAATGATTTCTTTGGCACGATCCCGAAGGTCTTTTTCTTTGTTGGATAAAGCTACTAATTCTTTACGCAAAATAGGATTGTCATAATCCTGATTGAGCTGATCGATGTATAATAAATTGACAACTTTTTTATCTTCTGAAAGCGTAATCAGTTTTTTCTCTAAAGCGTGATATTCTTCTTTATAAGCCGATTTTTCAATTACAATTTTATTATTTGGATTAAAATTTAATGGAACAGGATTGAATTGAAAAAAGACAAATACCATAACTCCGGTTAACAAAATAAAGAACTGCATTGGAACTTTTAAAAGCCCGTTCATAATCAATCCCATTTGACTTTCACGAACTGATTTTCCGGATAAATAGCGACCAACCTGAGACTGATCTGTTCCGAAATAGGCGAGGGCAAGAAAAAAACCTCCCGTAATTCCACTCCAAAATGTATATTTTTCTTCCGGATCAAAAGAGAAATCAACAATATTCATTTTGTCATTGGCACCTGCAATATGCATCGCACTGGTAAAAGTCATATCGTTTGGTAAGTAATGCAGAATCAGGAAAAAGGTGATAAACATTCCGGACATAATTACAAACATTTGTTGTTTCTGCGTTACGTTGACGGCTTTTGTTCCTCCTGAAAAAGTATAAATGATAACTAAAACACCAATCATGATGTTCATCGCAGTTAAATTCCATCCTAAAAGCGCTGAAAGAATAATAGCCGGTGCATAAATAGTCAATCCGGTTCCTAAACCTCTTTGCACTAAAAAAAGAATGGCAGCAAGAGAACGTGTTTTAACATCAAAACGTTTCTCCAAAAACTCATATGCAGTATAAACTTTATTTTTATGATATAACGGAATAAAAGTCACACAAATCACAATCATGGCAATTGGTAAACCAAAATAGAATTGTACAAAACCCATTCCGTCATGATAAGCCTGTCCTGGTGTAGATAGAAATGTAATCGCGCTGGCCTGAGTTGCCATCACTGAAAGTCCAACAGTATACCAAGGCGTTTCGTTGTTTCCTAAAATAAAATCCTCAACGTTTTTACTTCCTTTGGTTTTCCAGGAACCATATCCAACAATGAATAAAAGAGTAACAATCAGTACGATCCAATCAAATAGTTGCATAGGTTATGAGTATAATTGCATGATTAAGAAAAAAATCAGGATGTAAATGGCATTGGCTACCAAAACATAGGTGTAGCTTTTCTTCCATTTTTTTTGTTTTTTAGCTTCCATTTTTTGCGATTTTTATTTCTTTAGTTCTTGTTTAGGCGCTTCAATAGGTTGTTTTAATGAAATGATATTCGAAAGCAATCTATAGGCTCCGGCAACACCTTCCGGTAATTCTCTAAAAAAGCTTAAACCAGTGTAAATATAATATCCTTTTCCGTATGGCGCGACTAATAAAGCACCATCTTTAGCAGATTCTCCTTTATCGTGAGACGAAATAATAGGAGTGAAGGCGGCATCATATTGGTCTGGATAATACAAACCTTGCTCTTGTGTCCAGCCTTTAAAATCGTTTTCACTGATTTTATTTGGTGTATTTAAAACTGGATGATTGGGTGCTAAGAAGGTTACTTTGGCATTCTCTTCGGTCACACGATCGTTCGAAACCTTCAAAGAATATGGCGCAATCTGATCTGTTACCATTTTTCCAGAAGTATTATACTGTACAATCATGTTTTTTCCACCTTTTACAAAATCAAATAGTACCTTTTGTTTGTTAGCCAGAGCATTTACCGTATTGTAAGCGCGAACTCCTGTAATAACAGTACTAAAAGAATCTAGTCTTTCAGGTGTAATTTCCTCGGGTTTCAAAATGGTAACTTTATAGCCCATTTGAGCTAAACTTTCGGGTACTTCATCACCGGCACCCATAATATAAGCAATAACATCACCTGAAGTTTTTAAATCAATTCTAATGCATTTTGATTCACCAGGTTTTAAAACCATTTGTTTGGTAATATGGCTGTAATCAATAATAGTTTCGTCTTTATCAAAACGCTTATTGTCAACAATAGCAACTGCTTTAGCAACAGTTTCTTCCTGATTTACAGGAGGAGTAACTTCAAAATAAAACGTTTGTTCACTTCCTTTTTTAGTTAAAGAAAATGGAATCTGTTTTGGCGAAACTACCCAGCTTTTTGGTAAGTCTAGTTGTAAATTCCCTGTAATAGCATTTTTTCCAGCGCGTACTTTTACCGGAATCATTTTGCTTTTGGTATCTTTAAATATCAGGACTTTTTCAGAAATTGAAGTGGTAACTTCTGGTACAATATCAAGGAAATTGTACATTTCTCCTTTTACGCCGTCATTGTATTTGTAAACAACAGTTCTTTCAAACGGAATTTCAACTCCATTGATTTTTACATTGAAGACCACTTTTACTTCTCTGATAATGTCCGGAATTCCAATGTTTTCCTGATTTGAAACAGTGTACATTCCAACACTTGCTTTTTCTTTAAGCCAGTAGGGCTGTGTGTATTCTAAATTTTCAGGAAGCTGAATTTGAAGAATACTTTTCTGATTGTTATTATTCTTTAAAACACTGTTTTGTATCGTTGTTTTGTTATCTGGTAAAGAAGTAACGCTTGTCAATTGCATTTCAGTCGAACATCTGTTAATTGCTTCAAGGCTCAGTTTGATTGTACTTCCTGGTGTTGCTTCCTGTTCGCTGGCGACAGCTTCAAGATATAAACCGGAACATGAGGCTATTATGTTTTTTATTGCTGCCGTTTTTAGAGGTTTCCAATGATCATCATCTAAAGCCTGAATCATTGTATATGCTTTTATCAAGTCAGGAATACTTGCTGAAGGATTAGTGAAATCGTATTTTGAAATTATTTTAGAAATTAAATCCCCAACTGGCTTTCCGTTTTTAACACGGTTCCATGAAGTATCGATGCCATCAAATAAATTATCTCTTTCTATCGGAGATTCTCCATTAATGAGTTCCAGATACTCCGTTTCTTCACCACGCGCTCCCGTACTTCCAAAACCTTGAGACTGATGACGGCTTCTGCTTAAAGCGGCAATTTCCTGATTTGATTTTCCAATTCCGGTGTAATAAACTCCCGTTTCTAATCTGGTAAACTTTGATTTATTGGCCGCGTCAAATTTTTCCTGACTTCCATAAAACCACCATGATGGATTAAAAAATTGGCGTTTAACCTGCCAGGGTTTTACATATTTTAATTGTTCTGGATATATTTTAGGATCATTTGTCAATTTAAAACTTTCCACACTCAACATAGCCGATGATGTATGATGCCCATGAGTAGTCCCCGGCGAACGATGATCGAATCTATTAATAATTACATCTGGTTGAAATTTTCTGATAGTCCAAACGACATCAGCAAGCACTTTATCTTTATCCCAGATTTGTAAAGTTTCATCTGGATTTTTAGAAAATCCAAAGTCGTTTGCACGTGAAAAAAACTGTTCTCCGCCATCAATCTTTCGGGCTTCTATTAATTCTTGTGTTCTGATTACACCAAGTAATTCACGCAATTGCGGACCAATTAAATTCTGACCTCCGTCGCCACGAGTCAATGACAAATAACCCGTCCTGGCATTTATTTCATTTGCCATATAGGAAATTAACCGTGTGTTTTCATCATCAGGATGTGCAGCCACATATAAAACAGAACCTAAAAAGTTAAGTTTTTTTATTTGATTATAAATCTCAACAGAACTTGGTTTTTGTGGTTGTTGTGCAAATGAAATAGAAATCCCGGTTAAAAAAAAGAAGAGAATTTGTAACTGAATTTTTCGCATAGCGTATTGTGGTGTTTTGGAAAGAGGTTCAAAAATAGTAATTATATTGCTGAACACGATTTAAATGAAATGTTAATGTTTAGTTATTGAATTTCTTTCAACAAAATTTATTCCAAAAAAAAATGCTGCCAGATTTTATCTAGCAGCATTTAAGAGAATTAATCTAAAATTTAAATTATATGGTATTTTCTTGGAGAAAATTATTTTAATTTGTTTTCCGTGTCTTTATAGTTTCCGGTAATGGTTACACCACTATTTTTTGTTGCTTTTCCGTAAATTGTAATTGAAGAATCGTTTCCAATGAAGTTGATTTTCGCACCGCTATTTAATCTTAAATCTCCCCAAATTACTACTGAACCTTCAATTTGCAATGTAGCGTTACTATTGATAATAAGTTCAGTTGGATTTTGTTGTTGATATTTACCCTGAGCTAAAGTTCCTCTCATATTAAAAGTTCCTCCACTATTTAAGATCAAAGTATTTTGAACGCTTATAGATCCGCAATGTGTCAATATTCCACCAGAATTAACAATCACAGAACTAATTGCTGTTGATCCTGAATATGATTTTACTTCATTTGAATTTAAAATCAAATTCTGACCCTGATTATAAGTTCCGTATTGAGAACAGTTTGCAAATGTTGCGTTTGGTTTTTCCATCTTAATGATTTTCAAACCACCCTTTCCGCTGGCAACATAAATATAATTACCACTTGATTTTACATAGTTTGATGAACCTGTAATTCCAACAGTTCCAACTAAACCAAGTTGAGATGCTGATTGATAAACATTTAAACCTGCTGCACCGTTTGCAACAAAAGCATAGCCATCGTTTACAGAAACCGCATTGGTAACATTGTCTTCTCCAGAGGTAATTAAACCAATAGTTTGCAGTTTAGAACCACTGTTAATATCATAAACACCTAAACCATTGTAGCCTTCAGAAACTAATAATTTTGTACCATCAAAATCTACTGTTCTTTTTGCTCCGCTAACGTCTGTAGACGTTGTAAAACTTTTTTGTAAAGCAAGAGTTGATTCATTGTAGATATTTACACCTTTAGTTCCGCTTAAAGTAACAATTTTGTCACCACTTACAGCTACAGTACGCAAATCTGCTATTGCAACTTTTCCAGCAATGGCTTTAGATAAGCTGTTGATTTTGTATAAATTTCCGGCATCTCCGGTTACAGCAAAATAAGATGATGAATTTGCTGTGACATCGGTTGTAACTTTTCCTTCAAGGTTATTAATTGTATATTTATCTGTAAGCAAACCTGAACTCAATTGCATATTGATTACAATTGACGGGTTTGTTAGGGTAGCATCTTTATCAATATCTGTTGCTCCGGCAATTATTAAATTTCCGTTAGAATAGGTAAGAGATGTAATATCTGTATTAGCAATTAATGCCGATGTAATTAATTTAGGTTTGTAAGGATCTGAAACGTCAATTACATCAATTGCACCGGAGTAAACATCACCGCTCATAGTATAAGCAACATAAGCATAGTTTCCGTTTACAGCTACATGATTAGCCTGCAAAGTTCGTCCGTTGCTATCTGTCGGAGGATTTATTTCAGCAATTTGTACTAAAGGCAAATCAGTAGTTGTCTGGCTGCTTTTTAATAATTTGGATGTGGAAACATTTGTAATTGTAATAACGCCTGAATTTGTAAGGTCAAGTCTTTTGTTTAAAGACGTAACATCAGTATTGATTTGAATATTATTTTCTTTTGCCTGGTTATCAATAGAAATGTCATCATTATTATCACAAAATGTAAAAAGTGACATTGCTAGAAACGAAAACAAATAAACGCTCTTCTTCATAGTTTCAATTTTGGTTTAAAATATTTTGCAAAGATACGTCATAATTGTAGTGTAATTGGGTAATTGTTAAGGATGTTTTAGCTTAACATATTGTTTTTCATGTATTTATGCGAAATGTTTAATATATTAACGCTTTACCGATGTACTATGCATGCATAAAAAAAGAGCATCAAATTTTTGATACTCTTTTGTGTTGAAAATTAGTTATTTAGCAATTTATTATCTACGACCATGTCCGTGATTATCATGTTTATCGTGCTTATCGTGGTGATCGTGGTGATCATCATGATCATGACGATCGTGCTTATTGTAATGTTTGTAGTTTTTATGATTATCATGACGATCATTGTAACCATAAACCGGTCTTGGTTTATAAGGTCTTTGAGGTGCACCATGATATCCTTTGTAATATCTTGTTCTATGACGATCAAAGTATACATAAGGAGTTCTACCGTGGTAATCATTCAAAACTACTTTATAACCTCCGTACAAATCGTAATTTCTATATTGTCTTGGTAAGTAAGTTGTTCTAACCCATCTTCCTCCACCAAAATAAATGAATTGTGATGCTCTTACATCATAATACGCTTCAATGTCTGGCAAATAATAATATTCCATTTCAGCATATCCTGAAGGACCCCAAGCTGGTGGTGTTCCTATATTAACATTAATTGATACTTGGGCTTGTGTGGCATTTGCAACCAAAAGAAATAATCCGGCGATTGCTATTTTTATTGTTTTCATTTTTTTTTAAGTTTTAATGTTACTCTTGTTTGGGATATTCATATACTGTGCCAAAAATAAAAACAAAATGTATTTGGCCGGATAAAATGCACACTTTAACGATTGTGAGCATACTAAGTATTGTGTAAATGATTGATTTTTAATTTGTTTTGAAGAGTTTAAAAAATGAAATAAAATTAAAAATATTTTTATTCCTATTTGTAATCCACAACCCTTGGCTTTCCAAGCTCAAAACTTTGTAAACCATAATCTGTGGTTTCAAAAGTATTGGTTTTGAAAACATTATCTCCATCAAAAGGAATAGTAGGGTAGTATGACAGTGACAATTGAAAAGAACTGAAAACTAAATAGTCATTACTGATTAGTAAGCCAAGCGTCACTTTCTGATAGGCTTTGTTACGTCCCATAGCATTATTTGGACTTCCTAAAACTGCAATTGAATAATTAAAGAACGGATTCATGCGGAATCCCCAAAGTGCATAAGGAGAATAAGTTTGAGTCTGAAGAGACAAGACCATTTTATCCGTTCCGTATATGGCGCTGTTAAAGCCTGCTAATCCATTTCTCTCGTTTATATTTAATTGATCGCCCACAATATCTTCACGATTTACGCCAATAACAATCCTCGGATTAACAAATTGTCTTAGTTTCCATTTTCCGATACTATATAGTTTTGTAAAATAATTACTTTCGATTGCAAATGCCGTTTCGTAGGTTTTGGATTGATGGAAAAAAGTACCTGCTTCAAAATTAGTACTGAAGAATCCCCATCTGTAATAGTTTCCAAAGGAAAATTGTCCGCCTATATACGGTCGCCAAAATGTGTTTTTATATTGATAACCGAGGGTAATTCCATAAATTCGGCCAATAGGAACATCTTCTGTTTGTCCGTTTCTAAAAATATAACTGTCTTTGATAAATTTTCTGGTATTCAGCCCAATTCCGGACAGGATTAATTTTTCATCCGAATAAAAATTCGTTGGATCATATAAATCAGATGGACTTTCGCTATAATTTACATTTAGAAAACGTGCCGAAACTATCAAATTAGTGATACCAGCATTCTCGGTTTCAAATACTTTAGTTGCTTTTCCTGCCCAAAAATCGTGAAAATTATATTTGAAAGGCTGAAATTGATATGAATTATCAGGCGCCTGTAAAGAATCTTTCCTGAAGTTTTGCCCAACATACACTCCGCCGGCCCATTTGGTTAAGGGAGAGTAGAAGAGACGTTCAACGTTTATTGTTTTAGAATAATTATTGTCAAGATCAATATTGTAATGGAATGTCGCCCCAATATAAGTGTTTTTAATATTGGGAACAGTATAGGTTACGTCATTCCCATTTCGGCCGTCATCAAAACGATTCGTAAAACGGTATTCTAGTTGTTGACCAGATCCGAAAAAATCTTTCTCTTTAAATCCAACAGAAACCTGATTACTGGAAATTGAAAATTTCGGAATTGTGCTCCAGGAATCTAAAACACGAATAGTAACATCAACAGAATCAGAAGCTGTACCAACCAGTTCATGTGTTACCCGAACTGCTGTTACGTACTTCTGAGCACGAATTAAACGCTCAGATTCCTGTACTTTATAACTGTCGTAAACAGAATTTCTTCTGAATAATAATAGGTTTGTAATAGCAATTCTTTTCGTTTTTAGATGCAGTCTGTTTCCCGTTCTTTCTCCCCAATTTTTTGGCACCTGAGTTGTATCAGTGAGAGAATGTCCAAACGGATCTAAAGTAATGATATTTATTTTTCTGATGATTTTTCCATTATAGTCGGCAGAATCATGTGGAATAATAAGATCGTCTTTTTTTCGGGGCTTTTTACTTCTGAATAAAAGTTTATGCAGCGTTTGTGTAAACTTATTTTTCTTGGAGTAATTTCTAATTTTTGTATACAACTCAGTTGTATCTTTTTTTGTTTTACTGTCTTCTTTTTTAGTAGTGTCCTGAGCTTGAGTAATTTGCACACAAAAGCAGAATAATATAAGAAACACTATTTTTTTAATTTGAGACATTCAGGTATTTTTTGCTATAGTATGAAAGTGATTTTTGCATGAATATAAATAAAATAAGAGTAATATCCTCGTTATTGATTTGGATTAGCTTCAATTTTAGCTTTTCTAATTCGCCACGTAAATTTTCTGGGCATATGGTTTCCCATCAAATAGCCCCATGGTTCTAAGGATTCGATTCGTTCAAAAATAATTTTTAGAATCGCTAATAATGGAATTGCCAAAAACATACCTGAGATTCCAGCTGCAGAACCTCCAATAATAATTCCCATAATAGACACAAAAGCATTGATTTCTACTTTGGAATTAATTATTAACGGCACGAGTAGATTATTATCAATTAATTGCACCACAACATTAACAAGCAAAATACTTAAAATCATTGAAGTTTCTGGTGTTCCGGTTAAAGAAGCTAACAGTGTTATTACACCAGCAATTGTTATTCCGATATAAGGTATCAAATTTAAAATTCCGGTTATTAAGCCCAGCAGAATAAAATACTTCACGCCAACAATCCAAAGACCCAGACCTGTTAGAATAGAAACGACAACCATCTCTAGTAATAAACTAACAATGTAATTGTTTATTGAAACTTTAATTTGTGATAAAATATCTTTTAAGGCTAAATGGTTTTCCTTGTTGACTAATTTGGCTAAAAAAAGAATAAAATGATCTTTATAGAGAAGAAATAAAAAGGTGTAGATAGGAATGATCGTGCAATCTAATAGTAGATCTGTAAAAGATAATATTGCTGAACCAACAGTACCGGCACCACTATTTTTAACGGAATCTTTTGTTACAGTGTCCAGGTATTTTTTTTGTTCTCCAATGCTTATATGAAAATTATCCTTTACAAATTTATGTACCTCAGTGATAAAATAATTGGTATTTTTCTTAATAGCTTCAAAGTCATTGGCAATATCTTTTACCTGGTACGATATAAAAACTAAAATTCCGGCAATAAATGCGGCAAACATAAGAACAGATAGTATGGCTGCAAGATGCCTCGGAAACTTAAACCTAACATTTAATAATGTAAAAACAGGAAGTAGTAAAACGGCGAATAAAAAAGCCATTAACACAGGTGTAATAATGTCTTTTCCGAAGCAGAATATTACAACAAAACAAATTAAACTTACAAGTATAAGGGAAAGTTTGGCATAAAATGGCAATTTTATTGAACGGATCATTTTGGTTATAGAAATTAGGTTTAGAAATCTGAATTAGATCTAAACAAAGTTCCTTTTTTTTTAGACAAATACCGTTCTAAGTTTCTTTACTAACGTTACAAAATTCCCATTCAAACTTAATCGAAAAACTCCTTGTCTTCGTATTGTACCGGCATTATTGAAATTCCTTTTTGAAGTAAAAGGTTATTCGGAAAAATGATTTTTTCGCCTTCTTTGGTCTTTAAATTAACATGAAAAGCACTAATGTCTTCAATTTCAGCTTCAATTGGAAAATCTTTATCGTGAATTTTGATCGTGTCGCCAATTCTGAAAGGAAAAGAGAAGAATAAAATCATTCCGGAAGTAATATTACTCAGAATAGACCATTGCGCAAACATAGCAACTCCAATTACTGTTGCAATCGAAGAAATAGTGATGAAAAGATCTTTAGTATCAACTCCCCAAATAACAATCAAACTTATCGCCACCAAGATATTCATTAGTAAATGAATGTATTTGATTACAAGGTTGGTTCGATGTTCTAATAACTGACTTGTGCTTGCATAACGTCTGATTAATTTCGCTATAATAATACGTAATGCAACCAGTGCCAAAAGAAGGATTCCCGTAGCTAATAGTTCCTGGCTATATTCTTTAAAAGAAAACATACTTTAATATTTTACACTAAAGTACTCAAATATTCATAAACTTTTGCTGTTGGCAAGCCCATAACATTGGTATAAGAACCTTCAACTTTTGCAACTGCCATAAAACCAAACCATTCCTGAATTCCGTAAGCACCTGCTTTATCATAAGGTTTATAGTTTTCTATATAATATAAAATAGCTTCATCTGATAAATCATTAAAAGTTACTTTAGTCGTATCATGTAATAGAGTAGAAGTAGTGTTAGTTTTAAAACAAACCGAAGTAATTACTTCGTGAGTAGCATTAGACATCGATTTGATCATTTCAAAAGCTTCCTCAGCACTTTTAGGTTTTCCTAAAGCTTTTCCCTCATGCCATACTATCGTGTCACTGGTTACTAATATTTCATTGTCTTTAAGTTCGCCCTCAAATGCACTTGCTTTCAATTCAGATAGAAAATCAGTGATTTCAACCCCTTTTAATTCTGGCGGATAAATTTCTTCGATATCTTTCAGTCTTATTTCGAAATCCAGATTTAAATCCTTGAAAAATTGCTGTCTGCGTGGTGAACCCGAAGCCAGAATTATAGTATATTTTTTTAATTTTTCTTTAAGCATTGTACTTAATATTTAAGGTGATAACCAGAATTGATAAAATCCCGAAAAGCAAAATCAATTTTAAAACGGTACTCAAATGGTGAAATTCCTTTTGAGATTTGGCGCCAAATATTTTTACAATGAAATATAAAAGTGGAGCCAAAACAAAAGCAAAAGCATACAGCGTAACAATAAAAAGATCGTTTTCCATGAAATATTTATTGATATAAAGCAACGATAGTATAAAGGGAATAATCGCAAACCCCAATGCTATTTTTGCGGCTCTACTAATACCAATAGCAATAGGTAACGTATTCATTCCTTGATTGTAATCGCCATTTACATCTTCAATATCTTTAACTATTTCACGGGTAAAATTAATCATAAAAGCAAACAAAGCATAATCAATTAAAATAGAAAACAGGCTCGCCATTTGCGCTTGATTGTCCACGTTTGTCGCTGGGAAAATATCAAAAACGCCAATTATAATAACGCTTAATGCCAATAACAATGCAACTACAAAATTCCCTAAAAGCATGATCTGTTTTAAGGTTGTTGAATAAAAATAAAGCAAAGAAGCAATCAAAATAAAAATAGTGGCAAAACCAGGTCGCATGATTACATTAGATAAATAAAAACCAATCGCAACGCCGGTAATATTTAATCCAAAATAGATATTATAAGCGCTGGTTTCAGAAATTCCTTTTCCAATAACGACATCATTTGGTTTATTGATCGTATCTGATGCAACATCAAAAATATTATTGATTACATATCCCGCAGCAGCCAATAAAACAGTACTTAAAACTAATAAGCCATATTGCCAGTCGGCTAAGGCTAATGGAGTATTATTTTGCTTTAAAAATGAGTAACGAAATAAAAGCTGCATAAAAGCAAGCATTAGTAGGTTTTGGTATCGAATGAGTTTGAGGTATTTCATTTCTTGAAGGTTCTAAGGTTATGTTCTTTTATTGAATTAATAATTTACAATTCATAATTAACCATTATTAGTCGTGTTTTCCACTAAAATGTTCCATCCATTTCCCTTGTACTTTCATTACTTGTTCAATTACGTCACGTGCAGCGCCTCTTCCGCCTTTTACATGCGAGATATAACGGCAAATATTTTTAATTTCCGGACTTGCATCTTGCGGACAGGCAGGTAATCCTACTAATTTCATTACATGATAATCCGGAATATCATCACCCATGTATAATACTTGTTCTGGTTTAATACTATGAAGATCAGTGTATTCTTTAAAGGTTAGTACTTTATCCGGAGTTCCTAAATGAATGTCTGTAATTCCTAAATTACGAAGCCTCACGCGAACACCCTCATTGCTTCCTCCAGAAATAACGCAGACATTATAGCCACTTTCTACAGCCGCTTTCATAGCGTAACCATCACGAATATTCATTGTGCGAAGAATTTCTCCTTCATTGGTTACAAAAACCGAACTGTCTGTAAGTACGCCATCAACATCAAAAATAAAAGTGGTGATGTCATTCATTATTTCTTTATAACTTTTTGCCATTATGCTGTATTGATTGTGTTAGTATTTTATAAATATTTTTTTGATTTTCATTGGTTAAATACTCTAAATGAGCCTCAATTGTAATCGAATCATTGCGTTTTGCAGGTCCGGTTTGGGCATCAATTGGATCTAAAGTTGTTATTTTTTCGGCAGTTTCCTGAATCAGCGGTTTTAAAATATCGAATGAAACCTGATTCTCTTCGCAAATTTCCTGACCAATCTGATATAAATGATTCGTGAAATTGTTTACAAAGACAGCTGCAACATGCAATGCCTTACGTTGTTCTGAATTTATTGGAAAAACAGCTCTTGAAATGCTTTTTGCAACGGTTTCTAAAACACGAAAATCAAATGTATTATCGGCTTCCAAACATATTGGGATTATAGAAAAATCAATTTCCTTATTTTTTGAAAAAGTTTGAAGGGGATAAAATACGCCTTTTCGGTTTTTATCATCTAAAGTTTCAATAGAAGCAGTTCCTGAAGTATGAACGACAAGTTGATTGTTAAAAGGTAATTGTTGTGAAACGTCAGCAATGGCGTTATCTGTAACTGCAATAATATACAGATCAGCTTCTTTTAGATCCTGATAATCGCTAACAATTTTGTCAAATTCAATAAAGGAACTTAATTTTTCCTTTTTTCGCGAAAATACCTGTGCAATTTCTACAGCTTCACTTTTAGCGAAAGCTTTTATCAAATGCTGCGCAACATTTCCGGAACCAATTATTGTTATTTGAATCATATGGCAAAATTAAGATTATTTTTTAAAGTAGATTGGTTTTGTCTCGTTAGTCTTTCGTTTAAAAGCGACCTGATTGCCTTAATTTTTATACAAAAGAAAAACCCGTTACTTAACTAATTATAAGTAACGGGTTTATTCTGAATTTTAGTGTATTTAAAGTTTTACAGCTCCTTTTGAAACATTTTCACTTAGTGTGGTTTTGGTAGTAAAATCTGTTTTTTTAGAAGAAATTAATTCAATATTTTCACTCGCAGCACCATCAATTGTAACTGCTTTTGGCGAAGAAGAGTTGAATTCAACATCTTTTAAAATCATATTTTTACCATTATAAATTTCGAATATTGACGGGCTTTGGATATCTAATTTCGCGTTTGTAATTTTAATTCCGCTGGCATCAATTATAGAAAAACCCTTTTCAGCTGAAATAATCAAATTACAAAGTTCTATATTTTGAAGGTTCATTTCAGGTAAACCTTGTAAAAACACAGCCTGTTGAGCACCTTTAATCGTAATGTTTTTGATCACTATGTTTTTAAACTGAGGTGTTTCTTCGTTTACCGGAACAACTTTGGTATTGATTTTAGTTCCGCCTTCAGCCAACGTTTCAGCAATGGATTTTCCTCCATAATAAAGATCAAAAGAAATGGCCTGTGATGGAATATCGGTCATATAGATATCTGAAATAAAAATATTTTCAACGATTCCGCCGCGTCCGCGAGTACTTTTAAAACGCAGACCGACATCAGTTCCAATAAAAGTACAGTTTGAAACATGAAGGTTTTTTACGCCTCCGGACATTTCACTTCCTACAGTTATGCCACCGTGACCGTGATATACGATATTATTTTTTACGATAATATTTTCGCATGGAATACCTCTTTCACGACCATCTTTGTCTTTTCCTGATTTAATGCAAATCGCATCATCGCCAACATCAAAACTGGAGTTTTCTACCAATACATTTTTGCAGGATTCAACGTCAAGTCCGTCTCCGTTCTGAGAATACCAGGGATTTCTAACGGTAACATTACGAACGATTAAATCTTCTACCATTAAAGGATGAATATTCCAGGCTGGTGAATTTTGAAAAACAGGTCCGTCAAAAAGAACTCTTTTACTATTTTGAATACTCACCAATACCGGACGAAGAAAATCATGAATAGCTTCAAAATCTTCTTTCGTTTTTAAATCAAGACGTATATTTTGGTCCGCTCCAACAGCTGCTTTCATAAAAGTTACAGATGGATACCAGGTATCTTTTTTCTCATTTAAAACCCCGCCGGAAGCAATAACCTGTTTCCATTGACTATCTGTTAATTTACTCTTTTTAACCTGACGCCAAACTTCTCCTGAACCATCCCAAACACCATTTCCTGTAAAGGCAATATTTTCAAGGTTTTTGCCGTAAATAGGGGAGATACAGCGCCATGTGTTTAATCCTTCGAAACTAGTTTGAATAATTGGATACAAATTTTTATCCGGCGAAAATTTAATCAATGCGCCTGTTTCTGCATGTAATTCAATATTACTTTTTAAGATAATAGGACCTGTAAGCCAGATTCCAGGCGGAATAATGACTTTTCCTCCACCTCTTTTTGTAACGGCATCTATAGCATCGGCAAAAGCCGTAGTGTTTAAAATTAAACCACCGTTAACAGCACCAAAATCTTTAATGTTTACTATGTTGTTGGGAATTTTTGGCTCCTGAATTTTGACCATTTTAAATTCAATATTTTCATAAGAATCGTACGATTTTAAATTTTGGGCAACTGTATTAGCTGACCAGTGGGATAACAAAACAGTTAGTGCTATACAGAATAAATTTGTTGGTTTGGTGTTCATGCTTTTAATTATATGAAGGTTGGTTGTTAGTAAAAACAATTCTTATTAATCAGTTCTGCTTTTTAATTATAATGAAAAAAAAATCGCTACAAAAAAACAAATCTAAAATGTAATCGATTACACAAATCTAATAAAAAATATTTACTATCAAAGAGATTATGCAATTCTATTTAATTCCTGATTGTTAATGAAAGTTAAAGATCGGGCTAGTGTCTTTTTGGTTTTTATTAACAAAAGCCAAATATAGGAACTCAACATTTTTAAGTACTTTTGTGGCACTTTTATACAATATAATTCCTCAGAAATGGATAAAAAAATATTCTCTTTTTTGTTTTCTACACGATTAATGGCCGTTCTTTTTTTAACATTTGCAATTGCAATGGGTATTGGAACTTTTATCGAAAGTAAGTACAATACAGATACTGCCAGAATTTTAATTTACAATACATGGTGGTTCGAGGCTATAATGGTCTTCTTTATGATCAACTTCTTCGGAAACATCAAACGTTACCAATTATTAAAAAAGGAAAAATGGGCAACTTTATTACTGCACATTGCTTTTATTTTTATTCTTTTAGGGGCTTTTATTACACGTTATATTAGCTATGAGGGTGTAATGCCAATTCGCGAAGGTGCGGCAGAAAACCAGATTCTTTCTGAAAAAACATTTTTAACTGTTTTTGCTGATGGAGAATATAAAGGAGAAATGAAACGCAGGGTTTTTGAAAAAAACCTGTTGTTATCTCCTGTAACGAATAACGATTTTTCACTTTCAGGTAAATTTGACGAAACTCCCTTTGAAGTTTCCTATTCAAACTATATTTTGGGAGCAAAAGAAATGGTAAAACCAGATCCAAACGGAATATTATATTTAAAATTAGTTGAAGCGGGAGAGGGCGGACGTGAGGAACATTTTCTTAAAGAAGGAGAAGTTCAAAACATTCACAATGTTTTGTTTGCTTTGAATAAACCCACAGACGGAGCTATCAATATTAACACGACGGGAGAAAAATATACCATTCAGACACCATTCGAAGGGGAATTTATGCGAATGGCTGATAAATTGAAAGGATCTGTAACAAAAGATAACGTACAGCCTTTAATGATGCGTTCATTATATAGTATTGGTGATATTAGAATCGTTTTTCCGGATCCTGCTGTAAAAGGAACTATTGCTTATGAATCAAATAATGATTTTAAAGCTAAAAATCATGACGACGCCTTAGTCGTAAAATTAAAAGCAGATGGTCAGGAAAAAGAAATTACACTTTTGGGTGCAAAAGGTAAAATTGGAGAGCCAAAATCAGTTAAAATAGGTAAGATTGATTATACTTTATTCTACGGAAGTAAAGCCTATATTACACCTTTCAAAATTAGGCTGAATGATTTTATTGCAACCAAATACCCAGGAACAGAGAAAAGTTATTCTGCTTTTGAAAGTAAAGTAACCGTTCAGGATTCATCTGAAACTTTTGACGCCCGCATTTATATGAATCACGTTTTGGATCATAAAGGATATCGTTTTTTTCAATCAGGATTTGATCCGGATGAAAAAGGAACCATTTTATCTGTAAACCATGATTTCTGGGGAACTTCAATTACTTATTTAGGCTATTTTATGTTATTCTTCGGTTTAATGGCGATTATGTTTACAAAAGGTTCTCGTTTTACAGATTTAAAGAGAAAACTTGAAAAAGTAAAAGAGAAAAAAGAAAAGTTAATTACTATTTTGGTTTTAATGATCGGTCTAAGTGGTTTTGCTCAGGCACCACACGTTCATACACCAGGACATGACCATAATCAAACCGCAGATCCAAACGATCATGCCAATCATGTTACAGCGCCACCAAGCCAGAAACAACTAGATTCGTTATTATCAATCTACAAAGCTCCGAAAGAGCATGCAGCCAAATTTGGGCGTTTGATTATTCAGGATGCAGGTGGTAGAATGAAACCTATTAATACTTTTTCATCTGAGTTATTGAGAAAAGTAAGCCATGATGATAACTATAACGGAATGAATTCTGATCAGGTATTTTTGTCTATGACACAATATGCTCAGGTTTGGATACAAGTTCCTATTATTTATCTTAATACAAAAGATGATAGTATTCGTAAGATCATTGGTGTTGACAGAAAAGCAAAATTAGCTCCGTTTGTAAAGTTTTTTGATGAAAACGGTAATTATAAGCTTTCTCCTTATTTAGATGCAGCTTACAAAGCAGCCAATCCAAATAGTTTTGAGAAGGATTTTATTGAAACCGATAAAAAAGTTAATTTAATGGAATCTGCGCTAAGTGGTAGTATTTTGAGAATTTTTCCGATTCCAAATGATCCAAACAACAAATGGATTTCTTATTTAGAAATTGAGAATGCTGGATTAAAAGGAATGGATGCTACTTATGTGAAGCAAATTTTACCATTGTATTTCAGTGCCCTTAATAATGGTTCAATCTCTAAAGATTTTAAGACTGCGGATGAATTAGTCCAAAGTATCGATGGATTTCAGAAGAAATTTGGAAGTAAAGTTCGTCCAAGTGAAGAGAAAATTGATCTTGAAATCGCGTATAACAAATACAATATTTTACCAAAAATGTTTTATTGGTATTCGCTGTCAGGAATCTTAATGTTGATTTTTACTTTGTTTAGTATTTTCTTTGATAAAAAGTTTTTACGCATTACAGTAAATGGTTTCCATATTTTAATTGGGCTAATATTTACACTTCATACAGTAGCGCTAATCGCTCGTTGGTATATCTCAGGACACGCACCGTGGAGTAACGCTTATGAGGCAATTGTTTATGTGGCATGGTCAACAATGTTCTTTGGATTGGCTTTTGACAGAAAATCAAAGCTTACAGTGGCATCTGCAGCGTTTGTGACGGCGATGATTTTCATGGCATCAAACGCCAACTGGGTTGATCCTGAAATTGCAAATTTACAACCTGTTTTGAATTCGTATTGGTTAATGATTCACGTTGCGGTTATTGTGGCAAGTTACGGACCTACAGCACTTGGAATGATTTTAGGTTTTGTAGCCCTGGTATTAATTTTCTTTACCAATGAGAAGAACAAAGCCAAAATGGAACTAAACATCAAAGAAATCACCTATATCAACGAAATGTCAATTACAATTGGCTTGATTATGTTGACTATTGGTAACTTCTTAGGAGGACAATGGGCCAACGAAAGTTGGGGACGTTACTGGGGATGGGATCCAAAAGAAACCTGGGCTTTGATCTCTATTATGGTTTATGCGTTTGTAATTCATGCTCGTTTTGTACCTGCTTTGAGAGGAAAGTGGTTCTTTAACTTAATGACTATGTATGCTTTTGTTTCAATCTTGTTTACCTATTATGGAGTGAACTTTCACTTAGTTGGATTACACTCTTATGCAAGTGGAGAAGCGCATTCATTAAGCTGGATTTGGTATTCATTAGGAACAATAACTTTAATAGGAATTGTTACTTATCCAAAATACAGCAAATATTATAAAACTAAAAAAGTCAAAAAATAGATAATTATCGAAGGTAATTATTAATTCATAAAAAAAGGTTCAACGTAATGTTGAACCTTTTTTTATGAATTAATTTTTGCTAAGCTTATTTTGGCTTGATAAAAGATAACCTTTGAATGTTTAAGAGAAATGTTTTTTTCTAAACCAAAAAGCAACATTTACTAAAGCTATTAAAGCAGGAACCTCTACTAAGGGGCCAATAACACCTGCAAAGGCCTGACCGCTATTTATGCCGAATACCCCAATGGCTACCGCGATTGCAAGTTCAAAATTATTGCCGGTGGCCGTAAAAGCAATTGCGGTGCTTTTTGAATAATCAGCTCCAAAATATTTTCCAATAAAGAAACTTATTAGAAACATCACGACAAAGTAAAGTACCAGAGGAATTGCAATACGTATAACATCCATGGGAATCTGAACAATCAGTTCACCTTTCAGGCTAAACATAAGTACAATTGTAAAAAGCAACGCAATCAAAGTAACAGGTGAGATGATGGGAATGTATTTATGTTGAAACCACTCTTCGCCTTTTAATTTTATAAGAACATAACGGCTAACAATTCCCAGGGCGAAAGGAATCCCCAAATAGATTCCGACACTTTCCGCAATTTGCTTAATACTGATGTCGATCTCAAAACCAGTATAACCAAAATAAGGTGGCAATATGGTAATAAAAAGATAAGCATAAAGACTATAAAGCAAAACCTGAAAAATACTATTTAAAGCAATTAACCCGGCGGCGTATTCCCTGTTTCCATCGGCCAGATCATTCCAAACAACAACCATGGCAATACAACGGGCTAATCCAATTAAAATTAGCCCCATCATGTAATCAGGATATTCCTTTAAAAATAACAACGCTAAAACAAACATCAAAATAGGGCCAACAATCCAGTTTAAGAACAAAGAGGCGCCTAATACTTTTGTGTTTTTAAAAACGCTTCCCATTTGTTCATACTTCACTTTTGCTAATGGCGGATACATCATCAATATAAGGCCAATAGCAAGCGGAATATTTGTTGTTCCACTGGAGAAAGAATTAATTATACGCCCGCTTGATGGAATAAAATACCCAATAGAAATACCTGTTGCCATGGCAAGGAAAATCCAGAGCGTTAAGAAACGATCAAGAAATCCAAGTTTTTTTCGTTCTGCAACAGGAGCACAATGATTTACTGACATATTATTTTTTTATTTCAGAAAAAACATAAAACATTTCGGTCGCGATTTGCAAGCTTCGTTCCTGATACTTTTCAGTTTGTTGGGGTGTGTTATCAAAAGCTTTTGGATCCTCAAAAGTAACCGGAATACGTTTCTCTGCTCCTGTAATAAACGGGCAGCCTTCATCAGCTTGTGAGCAGGTCATAATAGCTGCAAAATCATCTTCGGGATTAAAAACATGATCATATGCTTTCGAAAATCCGATTACAGGAGGCTGTGCTGCTGCAAATTTTATTGCATAAACAGGATTTTTTCCTTCAGAAAGTAATTCAATAAGAAACCCTGATTTTTTTAGGGTTTCTGCAACTTTTGGGAATAATGCTGTTGCTTCTGTTCCGCCAGAATAGCAAAAAACATTTTTTACATCAAAATAATAGGCCGCCGTTTGTGCCCAAACCTGAGATAAGTGACTACGTCTCGAGTTATGGGTACAAATAAAATTTAATCTGATCTCAAGATTTCCGTTAACTTTTGACTGTATAAAATCAATCAGAGGTTGTAATGTTTGTTTGCGATCTGCTGTAATATTTTCAAAATCAAATAAAGAAACAATTTTATTTAATTCGGGAAATAAGGTATTTGAATTTGACATTTTTTAAAGAATTAATTAGCAGCATCCGCCACCAGGTGTACAAGAATTGGCAGTATCAGCATTTAACTCTTTAAGTTTAAATTTTGATTTTTCTGATGGAATTCCACATTGTTCCTGCGCTAAGCAAGCTGTTTTTTTGTTGATTAATTCAAAATCTTTTCCGTTGAAATCCAAATCATACTTACCAATGGTGGTGTCCTGATATTCCACTTCAATTTCAAAATCTTCTATTCCAAGAACTTTTTCAGAAAGTTCAATAATATGAATTAGTTTTTGTGGTTTTAAACGGTGTTCAAAATCATTGGCATCCCACAGTTGGAAATTCACAACCGTTTCTTTTCTAACGCTTCCACCGCAATCAATAAAGTTTTTGGTAATTAAACCTACTTCGGTAACGTGAAAATGTTCCGGAACAAAGCTTCCGTTTGGCAATTGAAAATTTACTGTTTCAACAGTAGTAAGCAATTTTTTAATCTCTGAAAGTTTCATAATAATTTGATTTAACAATTAACAACATTCCTTTTTATTTTTCTCAATATGAAGCGCGATAGTTTCAAAAAAGCCTTTTATTTTTTCAAAACCTGCTTCATTAATACAATAACAAATGGCGTTTCCATCAATATTTCCTTTAATTAATCCGGCATTCTTTAATTCCTTTAAATGCTGAGAAACTGTAGGTTGTGAAAGCGGTAATTCGTTGACTATATCTCCGCAGATACAAGTATTTACTTTAAGCAAATATTCAATAATAGCAATTCGTGCCGGATGGCCTAAAGCTTTTGTTAAAGTAGCCAATTCGTTTTGATGATCAGTAAAGTGATCTGATTTAGATGCTCCCATTGGTTTATATTTATATTGCAATATTACGATATATATTTTTATAAAAAAAGAAAATAACGTATTATTTTCTTTTTTTATAAGAATCTAACCCAGGCTTAATCAGGCATTTTTCCCGACAATACCAGAACTAGAGCTACAAGTAGTAAGAAACAGGTTAAAAATATAATATGACTTAGTATCGTCAAAAAAAGAATGCTTTTGTTTTTGACATGTTATTAAAAAATTGAATGTTAGTCCAAAATGTCAAAATGACTCCAATTATATAAGTCATCGTTGAAAACTTCTCAACATGATTTTTACTACTTAAATATAATAGCACAGGAAATGTCAAAATTTGTACAAAGAGTCTTTGTGAAGCTTTGAAAGTATTGAGAACAAAAAATTCAAAAAAATTATAACCTTGTTTCCTGAATACTATAAAGGTTCCAATAGTATAAATTGGTATAGTAGCAATGGTTACCCATGAAAAATGTGCTGCCATCCATTCGTTGTAATCACTCAAATCTATACCATCATCATTGGAATTTGCAAATATATTGATTTCGTAATAATGACATAAAAATCCGTATAAAGCCCCAAGAACAGCAACTAACGACAAAGGCTTAAAATGTTTCACCCGTTTCCCTTCGATAAATTCTCTGATTGAATGTCCTGGCCTTGTAAATAATTGTTTTAAAGAATATGGAATTCCTTCGTCAAAATGCAATAGACCATGTTGGATATCATGCCATAAAAAATGAGCATTAATCTTATGTGTTTCGGCCGTCTGTCCACAGTTGTTACAGTAGTGGCCTTTAAAAATCTTATTACAGTTTTTGCAGATTATTTCCATTCTAATTTTCTTTATAATTTTTATTTCAAATTATTCAATTGCATTCTTTTTAAAACCATTAGGAAACATAATAGCTAATAGCACTACAATTAATAAAAAATTGTATTCAACACCATTTCTTCCTCCGCCAACTACAAACCAGCCGTCTTGAAAATGAACTAAAATAATTCCCATTAGTAAAACAAAAATTGTTACAAATCCCGCCAGTTTTATATATTTATTCAGGATTAAAAGTAGCGCTGCCACCACATGTGATAATTTAATGGACCAGGCCAGAAAAACGCCAAAAGGGGCAAAACCAATTTGATTTAAATATAAATTTCCAAAATCATTAATACCGTTATTAAACATTCCGAAAACGGAGTGGGTGAGAAGAATAATGGCTACAGCAATTCGTAATAGTAAAGTTCCGTTCATGATTTGTTTTTGTTAGTTGAATTAAAAATAATAAAAAAACGCACATTAAATAAATTAATATGCGTTTTGAGTTTTAAGCGACCTTGATATTTTACACTTTTCCTAAAGTATACAATTGGGTCATTGTTGGTGTTAAGCTTCCTCCAGCTGGCTCAAGCGTAATTCCAAAGGCTTCAGCTTCGTTGGTACGATCTACAGCGAATATTTTATTTGAATTTCCTTCAAAATCGCTCAATAAACCAATGCTTGTTGGTGTAAGCACCGGACTTAGTTTTAAAGCCCAAACCTGGTAAACCATTCCTTTTGGAGGTTTTGGTAAACCTGCAGCATCTATATAAGTAGTTTTGGTGTCTTTGTTCCAGTACACTTTAGCAAACGATGTTGGAGAAACAGCTTGACCACCAAGTGTCACGCCTGTATTTTTGATATCTCTAACGATAGTTAAACTCTTCTCTGTTTCTTTATTTTGTTGATCTAAGTAGGCAAACTCTCTTTCAATTTTCGTTTTTTCACTGCCAACAGTTGCAATAGCATCTTTGGTTTTTGTCAACTCTAAAGTTTGATAACCAAGTCCTAAAAGCAATAAAACTGCCGCGGCCCAGCCCACATATTGAGACCATTTCGAAGCCGGTTTCATTTCGACTACTTTGCCATGTTTCAGTTCTAAACGAGCTTTTATCTTTTCGAAATTCGCTACCGAATGAAAAGGCGAGAAGCTTGATGATAAAGCCACAATAGCTTTTTCTATCGAAATAATTTCCTGCTCTACTTCGGGGCTCTTTTTAGCCATTTCGGCTATTTCTAAATTTTCAGTTTCACTCAATAAACCATAAACGTATAATTCCAGAATTCCTGAGTCTATATATTCTTGTGCTTCCATTATATTTTCAAATAATTACGTAAATCATTAATACAGTTTCTGTTTTGCGTTTTGATTGTTCCCAGCGGCAATGCCAATTCTTCTGAAGCTTCTTGTTGGGTATATCCTTTAAAAAATAACAAATCGATAATTTCAATACATTTTGGTTTCAGTTTTTTGACGAATTCCTGAATTCCAATGGTATCAATTTTATTAAGTAGTTTGTTACTGTCGTCTAACAGATTTACGAAATTATCTGAGGAAAGGTTTTTTTGGCTATTATTATAATTTTTTGATCTTAATTTATCTATTGAGGTATTACGGGCAATATTAAGGATCCAGGTATAAAAACGGCCTTTACTTTCGTTATACGAATCGATATTTTTCCAGATTTTGACAAAAACTTCCTGCAAAACATCTTCAGCTTCTTCTCTGTTTTTTATCAAAACGTGAATCACCGAATACAAACTTTTGGAATACATATCATACAAGTGGGTAAAAGCTCTTTCGTCTTTCTTGTAGATCAAAACTAATAATTCTTCTTGACTCATAGATTTAAGGTTTTTAAGTTTTTAAATAAAGTTTTAATACTTTTTTTCATTCCTTGAGATAAAGATAATTCATTTTTTTGTTAATATTTTAATTTTTTTAACAGTCTAAACCCTAGTAAAACAAGGCGATGAAAAAAAATATCACTTTTTTTTCATTTTTTTAAAACCAAAAGCAATCTAATCTCGTATATGCTATTATAACATATAAGAATAATTTTTGAAAATAGCAAAATAGCCAAAAACACTTTGAATGATAATTATTTAAGTGATAGTAAAATTTAGTTTTAGCATAAAAGATTAAAAAATAAAATCTAACAAATAAAATTTAATACTATGAAAAATCTGAATAAATTAAAAATTTTAATTGTAGCACTGACTTCTGTTTTGGCATTGGCCAATTTTGATTCCAAAAACTCTCGAAAAGGAATTGTCAGGCTCCATCATTCAACTTTAAATAGTACAGTTTGTCAAAACGATTTTATTCAAATTACTCATAAAGTATAAAAATATAATAGTTGGTGTCCCCGGACTTCCAACCCGAAAATTATTCGCAAACTGTATTTTCCAAATTAAACGAATTTAAAATTTTCCTTATACACGCCACTAGAAAGATCAACTGGGAAAATAAATTAAGGTTTAAATAATTTTCACTATAACCGGGAGGCATCAACTATAATTAGAAGATAAAGTAATTATAATATAAGAATTCAGGATAGCACCAATTTCTTATTTATAAGATTAAAGAAAATATTAATTCATGGTTTGATTTGTTTGTATGGGGAGAAGCCTAACGAGTGATTAACGTTAGGCTTCGTTTTTTTATTTAACTTATGTTTAATAGAAAATAAAGCAATCAAAACCTTTCCGTCAAATAGATTTTAACTAATTTTATAAAAAATTAAACGATGAACAAAATAGCATTTTTAGTTTGTAGTGCAGTCTTTTTGATGGCGGCACAACTTCAGGCTCAAACAAGTATCAATAAATCTAAAACAGAAAAAGTCATGGGAAAACAAACCATCTATCAATTTAAAGTGGAAGATTTATCAGGAAACACTTTTGATTTCGCTTCTTTAAAAGGAAAAAAAATCATGATTGTAAATACCGCTTCAAAATGTGGATTAACACCTCAATACAAAGATCTTGAAGCCGTTTACAAAGAATATAAAGATAAAGGTTTTGTAATTGTAGGTTTTCCGGCAAATAATTTTGCATCTCAGGAACCCGGCACCAATGAAGAAATTCAAACCTTCTGTCAACAAAATTACGGTGTAACTTTTCCTATGATGGATAAAGTTTCTGTAAAAGGAGATGATATGTGTGAGGTATATAAATTCTTAACGCAAAAATCTAAAAACGGTTTACAGGATTCTGAAGTTGAATGGAATTTCCAAAAATACCTAATAGATGAAAAAGGAGAATTGGTTAAAGTAATTAAACCAAAAACATTAGTAACAGAGCCAGAAGTGATTAATTGGATTAAAAGTTAATTCAAAATAATCTAAACCAAAAAATCCACAAATTTGAATTTAAATTCAGGTTTGTGGATTTTTTTTAGGAGCTGATTCCTGCTGTCCACTGTATCTTTTGTGTCCGCTGCGGCAGACACAAAAGGACGCTGTTCCCATCAGTGCTAGGGGACTTGTTTTCAAAAGAAGTACTGATTTCCATTTAATTTATTTCTTCAAAACCTCAATAATTCTTTTTTCAATAGCAGGTTCAGTATCTGAATGCCCAGCATCTTCAAGGTATACAATAGATCTTTTAAGTTTATTGTGTAAGGTTTCAGCATGTTCAACAGGGCAAATTGAATCTTGTTTTCCATGAATGATAGTTACTGGGATGTCATCGAGAGTATTTGTATTATTCAAAATATAGTTTTCTTCAATAAAACAATTATTACTTAAATAATAGGCTTCCATAATTGCTAAAGATTCAAACGGGAATTCCTGAATAATAGTTTCAATTTCCATTTCAGTAATTCCTTTTTTAAAAATAGATATCTCGTAAAATACCCATTCATAGCAATAAAAAGTTCTATTTTCTGCGGTTCCATTCAGCATTTGATCCAAATAGTATTCTGATATGCTTAAATCCGAATCTTTTGGAACGTTCCCCTTAAATCTGTTCCATTCTTTTGGAAAGTCATTTTCAACGCCGCCATTCAAATAATGATCAATTGATTTCTTGTCCCCAAGAAAAATTCCTCTAAGCAAAAGACTTTTTACTTTTTCGGAATTTTGAATTGCAAACACAAGACTTAGTGTTGTTCCCCATGAGCCTCCGAAGACATTCACTTTTGGTATATTTAAGTGTTTTAAAAGGACATTGATATCATCAACAAGATCTCGAGTTGTATTTTCTTTTATACAACCAAAAGGTTTGCTTTTTGAAGATCCTCTTTGGTCAAAAAAGATAACTTTATGTTTCTTAAAATCAAAAAAACGTTTGTCTTGTTCTGAAAATCCCGCGCCAGGACCACATGAACAAATAAATAAGGTTCTCCAGCATCAGCTCCACAAACCTCATAATAGATTTCATGAATTTCACTAACTTTAAGATAGCCCGCTTCTAATTGATAATCTGTCTCCACTATTTTTGATTAAATCTATTTTTGAAAGATTGACGCAAGATTCGCATAGTACTTATTGAGAAAGCTTTGCGAACTTTTACGTATTTTAAGCATAATCCAGGTAAAGAACCTTTGCGTTCTTAGCAGTTAGATAAGAATCAGCTGCATGAAAACCAAATCTAACCAGTGATCAAATTTGTAACCCACTTCACGAATTGTTCCTGTGACCACAAATCCAAATTTTTCATGAAAAGCGATACTTCCGGAATTATCAGCGTCAATGGCACCAATCATTACATGATAACCTTGTTCTTTTGCTAACCGAATTAATTCAGTTAATAATTTTGATCCAATCCCTTTTCCAATCACATTATCTACAACATAAACGGAATGCTCAACCGTATATTGATAACCAATTTTTTCACGAAATTGCCCATAACTTCCAAAACCAACTACTTCGCCATCTAAATCAGCCACAACAATAGGAAGATTTTTGGCAGTTTTATCCTCAAACCATTTTGTTTGCACTTCAAGCGTTTGAATATCATAATTATAATTTGCTGTTGTGTGCAAAATAGAAAAATTTACAATGTCCAGAATTTTTTCTAAATCATTTACTGTTGCAGGTCTCAGAGTAAGGCTCATGGTTTTATAGGATATTATTTTGTGTTTAGTTCAGCTAACAAAGTATCTACTTCCTTGGTATTCCAGGTCATTTCGGTACAAATGACTTTGGCATCGTTGGCATATTGCAAAGCTAATTTTTTGTCTTTAATCTTATTGTAAAGTCGCGCGACGAGCAAGTTCCCATCATAAGAATCATTCAGCTCTAAAGAATGTTTAACCCATAAAATAGATTTTTTAAGACTTTCGGTATCTTTAATATGTTTCAGATACGTTTGTCCAATATCTTTTAAAAAACTAGCATCGTTCCAAGCTAATTTCTGAGTATCTGCAAGCGTTACTTTTTTATAAAACTGCCATTTTTCTGTTCTTTCAGCCAAAGTCAGATCAAATTTAAAAACTAAAGAATCTGTTTTCTGTAAGCGGATTGATTTTGCAACTTCTCTTTGTTTGTAATAGTTTACCGTGTCTAAATTGTCAACTAACGGACGCAGCAGTTCTGTTACAATACTTTCTATTTTACGATCTACACGATTTTGTGAAGCTACAGCTGCAAATTCCTTTTGATGTTTTAAAACGTATTGAAATTCTCTTGAATTGATATCGGTCACCCCATTTGCAATAATTCTCCAATTGGTTTCGCTAACCAACTGTGTATCAGATTGCGTATTGAGATAAGTATGCGTTGCAGGAGATAAATCGGTTCTGTCTTTTCCCTTTTTCAAAGTATTTAGGTAAGCAAAAAAATTGGTTGAATTACTTGGATCTGCCAGGAATTCTTTTTGCAGATAAGGCAATTGCATTCTTGAATTCAAGGCATATTTGACCTCAGTCATGAACTCATTCGTTTTCATTTCGCCTTTTAAAGCGTATAAAAGAGTTTCATTGGAATCTAAAAATAAAAAAGTAGGTAATGATTTGGTGTTGTACTTCTTTTTTAGCGCTAATCCTTCTTCCTTCTCAATATTTTTCCAGATACAAACATAATTCTCCTTTAAAAAATCCATTACATTTGGGTCGCTAAAAACTTCTTTTTTCATCTGATTACAATGAGGACACCAATCGGCGTAAAGCATTATGAAAAGTGGTTTTCCTTCTGTTTTTGCAGTTTCTAAAGCTTTTTTATAAGGCGTGTCATCAGGAACAAATTGATTTTGTGACTTTACGGTTTGTATTGAAATACAAAGCAAAAAAAGATAAATGAAACGCATAGGAAGTTTATTTCGATCAAAAAAATGCTTTTACAAATATATTTCCTTTTTCTAAAAACAGCCTTAATATCTTCCCAATTTATAAGTAAATCAAATGCGAAGTTTGTAACTTTGTGGTATCAAATGAAATCTTCAAGTTTAGATTTCCTTTAAAAATAATACGCCATACGAATGATTTACCCCAAAATACCGCTTGCTCAAAGCATTATCGAAATTTGTTTAGCAAAAGGAATTACCCATATTATTATTTCTCCTGGATCAAGAAATGCACCTTTAACAATAGGTTTTGCACAAAATCCTAATTTTACCTGTTACAGTATCGCAGATGAACGTAGTGCAGCTTTTTTTGCATTAGGAATAGCACAGCAAATTAAAAAGCCAACAGCCATTGTTTGTACTTCTGGTTCTGCCTTATTAAATTATTATCCAGCGGTGGCTGAAGCATTTTACAGCCAGATTCCTTTGGTTGTGATTTCTGCAGATCGCCCGCAAAGTAAGATAGATATTGGCGATGGACAAACCATTCGTCAGGAAAATGTTTTTCAGAATCATTCCGTTTTTAATGCTAATTTAACCGAAGATGCTTCAGAAGAAAATGATTTAAAAATCAATAAAGCTATTGAAACGGCCATTCTTCAAAAAGGACCGGTTCATATCAATGCACCCTTTGAAGAACCATTATATGAAACTGTTTCAGCACTTTCTGTTCAGCCAAAAATTACGCATTCTGAACAAATTATCGGAACAAAAACTATTGAAAATGTAGCTGATTTTGTTTCGATTTGGAATTCGGCCAAACGTAAATTAATTATGGTTGGTGTTAACGAGGCGAATGTTATCGATCAGGAAATTATTGACAATTTGGCACAAGACCCGTCAGTTGTAGTACTTACAGAAACGACTTCAAACCTGCATCATCCGGATTTTATTAATAGTATCGATACTTTAATTACGCCATTTGATGATGTTGATTTTAAAGAGCTTAACCCAGATGTTTTAGTAACTTTTGGAGGTATGATTGTGTCTAAACGCATAAAAGGATTTTTGCGTAAACACAAACCAAAAGAGCACTGGCATATTGATACTTTACGCGCTTACGATACCTTCAATGCCCTGACACAGCATTTTGTAATGCAGCCCAACGATTTCTTTAAGGATTTGTTGTCACAAACGGAGTATACAAGAAGTAAATATGCCGAAAAAATTGGTACAATTTATAAATTTCGTAAAATCAGAAGAAATCAATATCTGGAAAAAATACCCTTTTCAGATTTCAAAGTTTTTGAGAAAGTTATTGAATCTCTGCCAAAAAACAGTCAATTGCAAGTTAGTAATAGTTCGGCTATTCGATATGCACAATTAATTCATATCAATCCGTCTATAGAAGTTTTTTGCAATAGAGGGACAAGCGGAATTGACGGCAGCACATCTACAGCAATTGGTGCTTCAGTAGGAAGCGGAAAACCAAATGTTTTTATTACAGGCGATATTAGTTTCTTGTATGATAGCAACGCTTTATGGAATGCTTATATTCCCAAAAACTTCAAAATTATTTTGATTAATAATGGAGGTGGAGGAATCTTCAGAATTTTACCCGGACATGAAGAAAAACCGGTTTTTAATACTTATTTTGAAACTTCACATCATTTAACAGCTGAACATCTTGCAAAAATGTATCAGTTTAATTATTTGACTGCTTCTAATATTGAATCATTAGAAACTAAAATTCAAGAATTATACGCACAAGATGATACTCCGGCCATTTTGGAGATTTTCACACCAACTGTAGAAAATGATGTTGTTTTAAAGCAATATTTTAAAGAGTTAAAATAAAAGATTTAAGGCGCCATTAAAGTGGTGCCTTTTTTATGTAAAATATTTTTCGCTTTCCCATTTTCAAACTTCGTACATTTGCACCTTAGAAACTTGGTCGCTTATTGACTTAGAACCTTAAAGAATATGATTGAAATAGGAAAATACAATACACTTACAATATTACGCGATACCAAAGTTGGTTTATTTTTAGGAAATCCTGAAAAAGATCCGGAAGGAATTCACGATATACTATTACCAAATAAATACGTTCCAAACGAATTTGAAATAGGCGAAGAGCTTATCGTTTTTGTTTATTTAGACCACGAACAACGTCCGGTTGCTACTACATTAGAGCCTTATATTTTATTGAATGAATTTTCACTTCTAAGAGTAAATTACATCAATCAGGTTGGTGCTTTTATGGATTGGGGAATGGAAAAAGACATTCTGGTTCCGTTTAAAGAGCAGGCACGCCCAATGGAAAAAGGAAAGCGTTACCTGGTTTACCTTTATATGGATGAAAAAACCAATCGTTTGGTCGCTTCAAGTAAACTGAACCAATTTTTGTCCAACGATCAGCTTACTGTTGAAAAAGGAGAAGAAGTTGATTTGATTGTTTCTCATATTACTGAATTGGGAATCAATGTAATCATCAATGAGAGACACAAAGGTTTACTATATAAAGATGAAGTTTATGATGACGCCATCAGAACTGGAGACAGAATGACGGGGTACATTAAAAATATTCGTCCTGACAATAAAATCGATGTAGCTTTACAGTTGCAAGGTTATCAAAGTATTGAACCAAATGCTGAGAAAATTTTAGATGAATTGCGCGCCAATCGCGGTTTCTTAAGATTAAATGACGCCTCACATCCGGAAGATATAAAAACGGTTTTGAAAATGAGTAAAAAGACCTTTAAGAAAGCTATTGGAGCTTTATATAAAGATAAACTGATCGAAATCAAAGAAGATGGTATTTATCTGGTAAAGGAAAATTAGAACGTTCTTAAACCTTAAAAATATTATTATAACAAGAAAGGCTGCTCATTACAAGCAGCCTTTCTCTTTTTATTCAGTTTTAAAAAAAATTGTAATTAAAAAAAAACAGAAATAAAATTATTCGAATCCATTGAAATAGTAACAACTTTATGAATTTTAGGAGTTACCTTTCTTCTGGTATGTCTTTAAACAATCAATACGTCCATTTTAAAAGCAAAAAATCAATTTCACGGCTAGTCCATTTGGTTGATAAAATAACTTATAGAATGTTTTGGTTAGCATTTTCCTCTTTTCGTAATCAATCTTATACTAATTACTTAAACAATTCTAGCATTTAACCTTAGGTGTTACTATCTCCTTCTTGAAGTTTTAACAAACGCATAAATCATTTGCTCATTAGTCAAAGGTTTACTAATAAAAACCGTAAAAAAATGAGCGACAAAATTTTTAATTTTTCTCAAAAAAAGTCATTTTTTAGGTTAATAAATCAGTGAAAGAAAATCAATCATAAATCAGTGAAATAAAATGTATCTCATTGATTTCTAGGGTGTAAAATTACTTAATTATTTTCAAAATCCAATGTTAAATAGTGTTATTTTTTGTAAGTAAATACTATTTACCATCTTCTGGTGATAATTTAGCGCAGACTTAAGCCGATTGGAGTAGGTAAAAATGTAAAAATGCTTTATTTTTACACTATAATTATTAAAACTAAACAAATAGAAATGGATTGGATTACTGCTAGAGAATTTGAAGATATTACCTATAAAAAATGTAATGGAGTTGCAAGAATAGCATTTAATAGACCTAACGTTAGAAATGCTTTCCGCCCAAAAACAACTTCAGAATTATATCAGGCTTTTTACGATGCGCAAGAAGATACTTCGATAGGAGTAGTGTTACTTTCTGCTGAAGGCCCATCAACTAAAGATGGTGTTTATTCTTTTTGCAGTGGTGGCGATCAAAATGCTCGTGGACACCAGGGTTATGTAGGTGAAGATGGACAGCATCGTTTAAATATTCTTGAAGTGCAGCGCTTAATTCGTTTCATGCCAAAAGTGGTTATTGCGGTTGTTCCAGGTTGGGCAGTTGGTGGCGGACACAGTTTGCACGTGGTTTGCGATATGACTTTAGCGAGTAAAGAACATGCCATTTTCAAACAAACAGATGCTGACGTTACCAGTTTTGACGGTGGTTATGGATCTGCTTATTTGGCAAAAATGGTAGGACAGAAAAAAGCACGTGAAATTTTCTTTTTAGGAAGAAATTATTCTGCGCAGGAAGCAATGGATATGGGAATGGTAAATGCCGTAATTCCTCATGATGAATTAGAAGCTACTGCTTACGAATGGGCACAGGAAATTCTTCAAAAATCTCCTACTTCTATAAAAATGCTAAAATTCGCCATGAACCTTACAGACGACGGAATGGTAGGGCAGCAGGTTTTTGCCGGAGAAGCGACCCGTTTAGCCTATATGACCGAAGAAGCAAAAGAAGGAAGAAATGCATTCTTGGAAAAAAGAAAACCAAACTTTGGAGAAAATAAGTGGTTACCATAATAATTTTAGATTTTAGATTGCAGATTATAGATTTATCTTAAAATCTGCGATTTAAATTCAGAAATAACATTCTAAAATCTTAACTCTAAAATCTAAAATTTAAATAAATGAAACATTGGATTGAAGCCGCCAGACTGCGCACATTGCCTTTATCAGTTTCCGGAATTATAGTAGGAAGTATATACGCCTTATCAAACCCAACAGCGACTATTAACACACCAACTGAAGTTTTCAGCTGGAAAATTTTTGGTTTTGCACTTTTAACAACGCTGGGATTGCAGGTTTTATCCAATTTTGCTAATGATTACGGCGATGGTGTAAAAGGTACTGATAATGCTGATCGAGTTGGGCCGCAACGTGCTATTCAGAGCGGTGTGATTACGCCTCAGGCTATGAAAAAAGCCATAATAATTACTTCACTGCTAACTTTGCTGTCTGCAATTGTATTGATTTACTTTGCTTTTGGTGAATCTAATTTTGGATATTCGATCTTCTTCTTATTGTTGGGAATTGCTGCAATTGTTTCAGCAATTCGTTATACAGTAGGAAATTCAGCTTACGGATATAGAGGTTTTGGAGATGTTTTTGTTTTCATTTTCTTCGGATTAGTAAGTACTTTGGGGGTTAACTTTTTATATTCAAAAGAAGTAGACCCGCTTTTAATTTTACCTGCAATTTCTATCGGCTTATTAAGCGTTGGTGTTTTAAACCTCAATAATATGCGTGATGAAGAATCAGACAGAAAATCTGGAAAAAATACTATTGTAGTCCAAATGGGCGGTGCAAAAGCTAAAATTTATCATTTTTCGTTAATCGTTACAGCAATGATTTTGGTAGTTGTTTTTGCTATTTTAAGCGATTATCGTTTCGATCAATATTTATTTTTATTGGCGTATATTCCTTTAACTAAACATTTAATTACCGTTTATAAAAATCAAGACGCTAAGCTTTTAGATCCAGAATTAAAAAAACTGGCATTAAGTACATTCTTACTTTCTTTATTATTAACAGTTTGTATGATTTCATTGATTTCAGACATTTTTGTTAATCTGTTCATGGGCGGAAGATAAAATCAAGGTTCAACTCTAAATTTTATAAAAATGAAAATTACATTCTACGGACACGCTTCTCTAGGTATCGAAGTTGGAGGAAAACATATTATTGTCGACCCTTTTATTACTGGAAATCCTCAGGCTGCATCAATTGATATAAATACATTAAAAGCAGATTACATTTTGCTTACACATGCGCATGGTGATCACGTTTTAGATGTCGAAGCTATTGCAAATCGTACAAACGCTGTTATTGTTTCTAATGCAGAAATAACAAGCTATTATGCCAAACTAGGCCACAACGCACACCCAATGAATCATGGCGGAAGCTGGGAATTCGATTTTGGAAAAGTAAAATATGTAAACGCAATTCACTCAAGTTCTTTTCCCGACGGAAGTTACGGAGGAAATCCTGGTGGTTTTGTAATTGAAAGCGAGCATAAAAACATTTACATCGCCGGAGATACAGCACTTACAATGGACATGAAACTGATTCCGATGCGAACTAAACTTGATTTAGCGATTCTTCCAATCGGAAATAATTTCACCATGGATGTTGAAGATGCTATTATCGCTTCTGATTTTCTTGAATGTGATAAAATTTTGGGTTATCATTTTGATACTTTTGGTTACATCGAAATCAATCATGAAGAATCAATCCGTAAATTTTTCGATAAAGGAAAAGATTTAATGCTTTTGGAAATAGGTGAATCTATTGAATTGTAATAATTTTCAGGAGCTAGTTCTGGTATCCGCTATATCTTTTGTGGTGAACCCCACCACAAAAGGATATCGCTTCTATCGGGGCTAGGGCAATCCTTTCAAAAGAAAAAGAGTGTTGCAGATCATTGAATAAACGAAATAAAAGCTATCAGAATAATATTAAATTTAAAATTTCTTCATCTACTTACTTTATCAATCCTAAAACAAGTTGTTATAATGAATTTAAAAAAATTAGCACTTACTCTTTTAATTGTAATATCTTATAACACCTATGCACAAAAATGTTCCTGTGAAGATAATTTTAATTGGTTAAAGAAAAATTTCGAAGAAAATGATGCCGGTTTTCAATATGTAATTGATCAGAAAGGATTGATCGAATATCAAAATCATAGTGCTCTTTTTGCTAAAAAAGTCAAAAAGATAAATGACCTTAAAGAATGCAGAACCATCCTTTTGGACTGGCTTCATTTTTTCAGGCCTGCCCATTTATCATTAGAAATAAATCAGGATTACGTAAATAAGACAGCTTCACAAACTAAAACTGAACCTGCTAAAAACTGGGAGAAACTTCAAATAACGGAGGAAGAATTAAAAAGTAGAACATCAAAAAATACTCAGCCAACATTTGAAGGAATTTGGTCTTCACCTCCTTATACAATTGGTGTTGCAAAAGTAAATGATGAATTTATTGGTTATGTTTTAGATGTAAAAGGAACTAAATGGTCGCAATATCAGGTAAAATTTAAGATGAAGCAAAATTTAGATAAAACATACAGTGCTGTGTATTTTATGGGAGATTTTTCATCTCAAAAATTTAGCAATGTTCAGCTTATTGGAAGCAACTTTTTAAAAATTGGATTTATTTCGCTAAAAAGAGTTTTTCCAAATAATTTTAAAGAGGATTCAGATATTTCAAATTATTTAGAATCCTTAACAGCTCAACGACCTTTTATTAAAGAAATATCAAATAAGAGTGTTTTGTTAAGAATTCCTTCATTCAATTATTCTAATAAGAAAGTTGTTGACAGTATACTTCTTGCCAATAATAAATTGATTCTTTCCAAAGAAAACTTAATAATTGATTTAAGAAATAACGGCGGAGGATCTGATGCCACTTTTCAAAAAATAATCCCGTATTTATATACAAATCCGATAAGAACAGTTGGCGTTGAGTTCTTGTCTACTGTTCAAAACAATAAAAGAATGCAAGGTTTTATGGCAGATTCAGATTGGTCAGCTGAAGAAAAGGACTGGGCTAAAAAAGGATTAGAAAAATTAAATGCAAATATGGGTAAATTCGTAAACCTTAATGAAAAAGCTGTTGATGAACATCGACTAGATTCAATTTATGTTTATCCAAAAAATGTAGCGATAATTATTAATGAAAATAATGGGAGTACAACCGAACAATTTTTACTGACCGCAAAACAAAGCAAAAAAGTAAAGCTTTTTGGCACTACGACAGAAGGTGTTCTGGATATTTCGAATATGCATTTTATTGATTTTCCGTGTAAAGATTTAAAGCTTGGATACTCACTGTCAAAAAGTTTAAGAATTCCAGGCATGCAAATTGATGGAAAAGGAATTCAACCTGATTACTATATTGATAAATCGATACCTGATCAGGAGTGGCTGAAATTTACAGAAAACATATTAAACGTAAACTAATTATTTGTATCAAAAATTATGATGATGAATTTCAAAAAAATAATTTTATTTCTTTTAATTACAATTTCATACAACACTTTTGCTCAAAAAGATGGTTATTGGGACAAAGAACGCGCCACTACTAAAGAAATTATCGTTTCTGCCCGTGACCGAATCACTTTAAAAACAGAAGATCTTCCTGTAGGAACCACAGAAATCGTATACCGAATTACACTTTTAGACGAAAACCAGCAAATGGCAAACAGTCTGGTTTCGGTATTGAAAGCGATTCCAGATCCAACCGGAATCAGCCAGGGGTCTGCCGGAGCAGTTTTTTTAATGTCAAAAATTTCCGGTGACGACAGTTGTACTTATGCACTTTTTACTTCAGAAGAAAATGCAAAAAAATACATCGACGACGGAAAAACAGACAAATCTTGCTACGCACAAGTAAACGAAATAAGCAAAGATGCAAAACGCTTATCGTTAGATAAATCTTCTTGTTTAGGGCAAGATATCAGTACAATCTGGTTTGGTTTCCACAGTAAAAACTGGCTTTTGAATCAAAGAATTGTTTTGGAAGTTGTGCCTTGGGTTGACACCAAATTAAACCGTGGCTGGAATCAGGACAACAAAAACGAAATTATCAGCCTATGTAAAACATCAACAATGGCACAAAAAATGGCCAATTCTGATGATTTTTGTGTTTGTATTTTAGATAAAATCATTAAACAATACCGCTATACAGAGTTTCAAAAACTCTTGCCAATCGAAAAAAACAAAGCCTATAAAGATTTTGGAAATGCTTGTTATAAAGATGCTGATATCTCTAAAAACGTTTATAATGATTTAAGAGTTCAGGCTTCGACATTAATCAAGCTTCAAAAATACAACGAAGCAATTCAGAAATTGAACACCATCATTAATGACGGTAAAGCAACAGCGATTGATTATGGTTCTATTGGTTACTGCTATATATTAACCAAACAATATGCAAAAGCAATTAAATTCCTGAAAGAAGGGGAAAAATTAGACGATACTGAATTATTAGTAAAACTAAATTTAGCCCACGTTTATTTGGTTAGTGATGATTATAGTGAAGCAAAAGTGATCTACAAAAAATACCAAACTCAAAACGTAACAGACAGTTTGAGCTGGAAAGACAAAACAAAAAAAGACTTTGAACTTTTTCAAAAAGTCGGATTACCATCAAAAGACTTCGAAAAAGTATTAAAGCTTTATAATTAAAATTATTCCACCACATAAGTGATATAAGTTCATTTTACAGTGCGCTAAAGGTTCTGCTTACATTTCTTTTAGTTGTAATGTTTATAAAGTCAAACTTAAATTTCTTATATCACTTAATGGTAAAAAAACACACATCGTGAAAGCAAGTTACTATAAATATATGCTCGAGTTTAAACGTCCTTCTGGCACGTCTAGAGGCGTTATGACCGAAAAAGAAACCTGGTTTATTGTTCTTGAAGAAAATGGTAAAAAAGGAATAGGCGAATGTGGTATTTTGCGTGGCTTAAGTGCTGATGATCGTGATGATTATGAAGAAAAACTTAATTGGGTCTGCCAGAATATTCATTTGGCAGAAATTACACTTTGGGAAGCATTAATGGAATTTCCATCGATACAGTTTGGAGTTGAAATGGCTTTTTTATCCCTTAAAAGTGAAAATCCATATCTTTTATTTCCTTCTGATTTTACCCGTAATTCGAAATCAATTGTTATAAACGGTCTGGTTTGGATGGGAGAAGCTTCTTTTATGAAAGAGCAAATTGAAGAGAAATTAGAACAAGGTTTTGATTGCATAAAGCTTAAAATTGGCGCAATAAATTTTCAAAAGGAGATCGAATTATTACAATTTATAAGAAATCATTTTTCAGCAGAAGAAATCGAAATTAGAGTTGATGCCAATGGTGCTTTTGCTTTAAATGAAGCTTTAAATAAACTAAATCAATTAAAAGTATTTCAATTACATAGTATTGAACAACCAATAAAGAAAGGAAACGTTTTGGCTATGGCTGAATTATGCAAAACAACACCTTTTCCAATTGCATTGGATGAAGAATTAATAGGTGTATTTTCATTAAAGGAAAAAGAAGCATTGCTGCAAAAAATCCAGCCACAATATATTATTTTAAAGCCAAGTTTTGTTGGCGGTTTTAGAGGGACACAAGAATGGATTGATTTAGCAAATAAATACAATATTGGTTGGTGGATCACATCTGCCTTAGAAAGCAATATTGGACTTAATGCCATCGCTCAATGGACTTTTACCTTAGACTCAAAAATGCCTCAAGGTTTGGGCACAGGAGCGCTTTATACAAACAATTTTGATTGTCCACTCGAAGTTTCAAAAGGTCAATTATGGTACAATACAACAACAAAATGGGATTCCGCTTTTTTTGATAAAGCATAAAAAACGAGCCAAAGTGAGTTGGGAAAAATAAATAGAAAGAAGAAAAAGACCTTTACACCGTTGTTCCTCTGAAACTCTGAACTTATTTTTCACTCTTTTCCACCACGTAATCCGGCTTGCCAGTCTTTGAGTTCCTGCCATTTAGCTTCATAAGCCATCAGTGCTTGTTTTGCCCAGGTACTTGGGTTGTGCATAGCGTAATTTTCTCCACCGGCATCTAAAATTGCCTGTAATTTTTCGGTAGATGTTTCAGACAAATCATGCCAGGTTGTTATTCCGGCAGCATTGAACAAAGCTTCAATTTTTGGTCCAATTCCCTCTACAATTTTTAGGTCGTTTTCTTTTACTTTTTTGCCTAAAATGGTTTTGGCCAGAGCGGTATCAAACAGAAAAGTTGGTGTTATCTGGAGTGTAGCTGGTTTCTTTTTGCGTGGTTTTGCTTTCTTTTCGGCTAAATCTGCTTCTAAAGATGAAATTCTTACAGTTAAACTTTTTGTATGTGTTTTACAGGCATCTAAATCTGATTGCAAAGAGGAGGCAAGGGAATGTTCTGATTTTGATGACGCCTTCTTTCCTAAAAAATAACCTAAAATTCCAAAGATTAGCCCTGCTAATACAGGGATTACTATACAAGATATATCCATGATCATAAGTTTTTGATTGAATATTGCAGTTATCGTTCGGACTTAAGAGTGAGATTAAATTCCTATCAAATTTAACAAATAAATAAATACAGAACCTCGCATTGGTCCGTTAATTATTTGTTATTGTTCTGATTTTGAGTATACTATATTAACATCGATTTATCAGGCAGGAAAGAGATCTCCATTTCAGAACTGAATTAAATTGAGTAACTTGCATTAAATTAATTACATTATTAAAATGATAGAAATTGAAAGAAAGTTTCTTGTAAAATCTAGTGATTTTAAAGAACAGGCTTTTGCTCAAAATCAAATTGCGCAAGGTTATTTAAGCTCTCTTCCAGAGCGAACTGTGCGCGTTAGAATTAAAGGAAAAAAAGGCTTTCTTACTATTAAGGGTATTGGTCATCAAGGTGGTATGTCCCGATTTGAATGGGAAAACGAAATTCCGCTTGATGAAGCTCAGGAATTACTAAAATTATGCGAAAAGGGAAAAATTGAAAAAACACGTTTTGAAATAAAAGCAGGAAAACATGTTTTTGAAGTAGATGAGTTTTACGGTGAAAATGAAGGCCTGATCATGGCTGAAATTGAACTGGAATCAGAAACCGAGTCTTTTGAGAAACCAGACTGGCTTGGAGAAGAAGTTACAAATGATGAACGTTACTACAATGCGTATTTGAGCAAAAAGCCTTATAAAACCTGGGAAAAATAGTAAATCTATGGCAGAATATGATTTGATAATTGTCGGAGGCGGTCCCATAGGACTGGCTTGTGCAATTGAAGCTCAAAAGAAAAATTTACGATATTTAATTATAGAAAAAGGTGCGATTGTAAATAGTATTTTCAATTATCCATTATACATGACTTTCTTCTCAACAGCTGAAAGATTAGAAATTGGAGATATTCCTTTTAACTGTCTGGCTCCAAAACCAGGCCGTCAGGAAGCTTTGGAATACTACCGAAATATTCACCGCTATTTTAATTTTTCAATTCACTTGTTCGAAAGAGTGATTAGTGTTCAAAAAGAAGAAAACTCAATTTTTAAGATTGTTTCTGATAAAAATTCATATGAAGCTAAAAGTGTAGTAATTGCAACAGGGTTTTATGATATCCCGATTGACATGAACATAAAAGGCGAGGAGCTGTCAAAAGTGCGTCATTATTACAAAGAAGCACATGAATACGCTTTTAGAAATATTTTAATTGTTGGTGCTAATAATTCTTCTGTAGATGCGGCTCTCGAATGCTGGAGAAAAGGAGCGAATGTTACAATGGTTATTCGTAAAAACGAAATCAATAACAGAGTGAAATATTGGGTAAAACCAGACATCGAAAACCGAATTGCAGAAGGAAGCATTAAAGCTTATTTTGAATCTAATATAACTGAAATTCGAGAGAATGAAGTTGAAATTGAAACACCAACCGGAAAAATAACCATTGAAAATGATTTTGTTTTAGCTTTGACAGGATACAAACCAGATTTGACTTTTCTGAAAAAAATGGGAATTCAACTTTCTGAAGATGAATTAAAAATACCAACCTACAATCCGGAAACAATGGAAACAAATATTGAAGGATTATTTTTGGCAGGAGTAGTTTGCGGTGGAATGCAAACACACAAATGGTTTATAGAAAACTCCCGCGTTCACGCCAATATGATTGTGGATCATATTATTTCTAAATAAAAAAAGTTTGCCACAGATTGAAGGATTTAATGGATTTAATCATTGAAATCTTTTAATCTGTGGCAAAAAAAATTAAGAACTACAAGAAAGCATAGAACAACCTACTTTTGAGCGTGCCCAATCAGGTCGTTTTGCAAACCATTTTTCTGATTCAGGTTGTTCATCATACGGTTTTTGTAATAATAGGTATAATTCATTTATTAGAGAATAATCGCCTTTGTCAGCCTCATCAATTGCTAATTGCGCCATATAATTTCGCAATACATATTTCGGATTAATTTGATTCATTTTTTCAGTACGATATTCATCTGACAGTTCTTCCTGATTTAATCTTTGAAGGTATACAGAAAACCATTTTTTCCAGGAATCCAAAATATCACCTTTAATTTCTTCCGGTAAATAGAAAGAATCCTGAATTTTTTCAATCGCATTTTGAGCCAAATCAGTTTTTGTAATCTTGTTTAGATTTCTGAAAAAGATCGTCATATCTGTTTCTGATAATTGTAAAACTGCTTCTAAACCTTCAATTAACTTACCGTCAGTTTCAGTTGTAGTAAACAATCCTAATTTACTTAAAAACATTATTTTATGATCTGTTTCAAAATCAGTAATAAACAATTGCAGAATATTTTCTAAAGGCTCTGCTTCATTAATCAACGGATAAAGCGCATTAGCTAATTGATACAAATTCCATTGCGCAACCTGAGGTTGATTTCCGAATCGGTAACGTCTATTTTGGCTGTCCGTCGTATTGGGAGTCCAATTTGGATCATAGTTTTCCAGCCAGCCGTAAGGCCCGTAATCGATCGTTAGTCCGTGAATCGACATATTATCCGTATTCATAACACCATGTACGAAGCCAACACGTTGCCAATGGACAACCATTTTGCGTGTTGTGTCCGCAACGGTTTTAAAGAACTGTACATATTGCTCTTTTGGTTCTCCTTTAATTTCAGGAAAGTAATGTTTGATTGTATACTCAACAAACTCTCTTAGATTTTTTAGTTCGTTTCGTGCCGTAAGCATTTCAAGGCTTCCAAAACGTATGAAAGATGGCGCCACACGACAAACAATAGCTCCTTTTTCGTAAGCCGGATTTCCATTGTACAAAACATCTCGCAATACCTGATCTCCAGATAAAATAAGAGAAAGCGATCGGGTAGTGGGAACTCCTAAATAATACATAGCTTCAGCACATAAATACTCCCGTAGTGAAGAACGCAAAACGGCCAAACCATCCGCAGTTCTGGAATAGGGAGTTTTTCCTGCACCTTTTAGTTGCAAGGTAAAGAAAGTGTTATTGTGTTCAACTTCCGTTAGATTAATTGCACGACCATCGCCCAGTTGTCCTGCCCAATTCCCAAATTGATGCCCTGCATAACACATAGCATAGGGACGTGTTTCAGGAAGAATTTCTTTTCCTGAAAAAGCATTTAAAAATGCTTCTGATTGAATTTCAACAGCTGTTATTCCAACCATTTCAGCTACTTCTTCAGAGGCATGAATTAAAGTTGGATTTGAAGGCTTTGTTGGATTTACATAGGAAAACAGTGTATTCTTGACCTGACGAATTTCATTAGTTTCATATGGATCTGCTGGTAGTTCAGTTGTAAATCTATTATTTACTTTTAAATTTTTCATTTGAATTTTTTCTTTCTTTTTGCCACTAATTAAAAAGATTTAAAATCTTGCTTTATCTTGAAAATAGCCACGAATTCACGAATTTATTTAAAATATTTACGCACAATCATTCGGGAATTCGTGGCGGGAATCTCATTCTAGAATTAATCCGCGGAATCCCCTAATCTGTGACAAAACTTTTAATTAGTCAATTAATCGATCTGCATACATTTTTTTTAATTTCTGCACTTTCGGATCGATTACGATTTGACAATAACGAGCATCCTGATTGTTGTTGTAATAGTTTTGATGATCATCTTCGGCTTCATAAAAAACTTCAAAAGCTGTCAACTCTGTTACAATAGGATCATCATAAAAAGGTTTTACTTCTTCAAAAACATGTTCCGTTATTGCTTTTTGTTCTGCATCATGATATAAAACGACAGAACGGTATTGCGTTCCTACATCAGCACCCTGACGATTTAATGTTGTTGGATCGTGACTTGTCATAAAAATAAAAATCAAGTCATGATATGAAATTATGTCAGGGTTGAAAGTAACTTGTATGACTTCAGCGTGACCAGTTCTGCCAGTACAAACTTCACGATAAGGAGGATTTTTAATAAAACCTCCTGAATAACCTGATTTTAAAGATTCTACACCATTTAAACGCTGAATTACAGCCTCAATACACCAAAAACATCCACCACCAAAAGTAGCTACTGATAAATTTCCCATAGAATAGTATTGTTAAGTTTTACATGCCCTATTAATCCGATAGAATATTATGATAATTTGTTAATAAAATCACATTTTAGTTAAATATACTAATCAGTTATTGAATGTTTGAAGTTTACATTTGATAAATTCGCAATTTTGCAAAAAAGCCATTATATTTGCATCAAACTCAGGCACACTAATGGATAGCAAAAATAATACCATCACTTTAGAAACTTATTTTCAGGATTTTCGTAAAAATATCGTTGGAATTAATCAGGAATTTAAGTCTCCGTACGGCAAAAAACAGATTATTTATACGGATTGGACTGCCAGCGGAAGATTATACCGACCGATTGAAGAGAAACTTCTTAATGATTTCGGACCTTTTGTAGCGAATACGCACACTGAAACTACTGTGTCAGGTACTGCCATGACAAAAGCATATCATCATGCCAGAAATATTATTAAGCGTCATGCTAACGCAAATCAGGATGATGTTTTAATTACTGATGGAACAGGAATGACTGGTGTTATTAATAAATTTCAACGTATTTTAGGATTAAAAATTCCTGAAAACCTAAAAGACTTTATTAATGTTCCTGCTGAAAAAAAACCTGTTGTTTTTATTTCTCATATGGAGCATCATTCTAATCAAACCTCTTGGTTAGAGACTATTGCAGATGTTGAAATCATTCCATCATGTGAAAAAGGCCTTTTTAGTCTGGAAAATTTAACCTTGTTATTAGAAAAATACAATAGTAGAACAATAAAAATTGCTTCGATTACTTCCTGTTCGAATGTTACGGGTTTGAAAACTCCTTTTCATGAAGCTGCAAAATTAATGCACCAACACAATGGGGTTTGTTTTGTAGATTTTGCCTGTTCAGGACCTTACGTAGAAATTGATATGCATCCTTCAGATCCGGAATCGTATCTGGATGCAATTTTCTTTTCACCTCATAAATTCTTGGGTGGTCCCGGAACTTCCGGTGTTTTAATTTTTAATAAAAAATTATATAATAATATGATTCCGGATTGCCCGGGTGGAGGAACAGTAAGCTGGACAAATCCTTGGGGAGAACATAAATATGTTGACAATATTGAAGATCGTGAAGATGGAGGAACTCCGGGATTTTTGCAGGTTATTAAAACGGCATTAGCAATTGAGTTGAAGGAAGAAATGGGAGTTGAAAATATTCTCCAACGTGAACACGAAATCGTTGATTATGTTTTTGAAACATTGGAGCTCGTTGAGAATATTAAAATTTTGGCGGGACAACATAAAAATCGTTTAGGAGTGGTTTCTTTCTTTATTGAAAATCTACATTTTAATCTAGGAGTGAAATTATTAAATGATAAATTCGGAATTCAAACACGTGGTGGATGCAGTTGTGCTGGGACTTACGGCCACTTTTTATTGCATGTTGATCAGGAAACTTCGAACAAACTTGTTAACGAAATCACGATTGGCGATTTAATCAAAAAACCGGGATGGATTAGAATGTCTATTCACCCGACTACTACAGATAAGGAAATCGCTTACGTTTGCGAGAGCATTAAAGATCTGGCTAAGAATCACGAAACTTGGGCTTTAGATTATACTTATAATAATAAAACCAATGAATTTGTTCATAAAAATGCTACTTCATTTGAGGATGAATTAGTTGCTGGGTGGTTTAAATCTTAATGTTGGATTTTTTTTACCACAAAGTGCACTACGGTTTTTTTATATTGCTAATGAATATAAAACACAAAGTTCACAAAGCTATTTCGACAATAGATTCTATAAAATATAAATCCGACGAGTTTTTAAAGCTTGTCGGGTTTTTTATTTCTTGTTTCCTGCTTCTTACTTCTTTTAAAAATTAAACTTCTAATCTAGCCCCGATAGAACTGAAAATCCTTTTGTGCCGGTGTTCGGCGCAAAAAATTGAAAGGGATAGCGGAACTGGTCGTCTTGAAAAACCGGATACATTTGCTCCTGAAAAAAATAAGAAGCTACATGATTAAACGAACGCCGCCTAAGTCGGAAACGCGGTATGAGAATTTATTTCCGGGTGAACCAATGAACATGAAGTTTTTTGGGATCTTCCATTTTTCAGAAAGCTCGTCTATAATATCAGGTCCAAAAACACCCTGTATTTCAAGGAATTCAATATCAATGTCGTCGTAAGCACGGTCTAAAACTTCTAAATCCTTTTTTAGCGCTTCGTTATTTGCGCCATCACTTTTGATATGAACTATTTTTAGTTTTTTGGTAGTTTCATTGTTTTCAACATATTGTAATACTTTATTCAATATTGCGATATCATCGCCTTTGGTAAAAAAAACAAATTCTTGTGAGTTTATTTCAATACTCATTTTTTGTAAATATCGATTGCTGACAATTACCATTCTACGCAGCGGTTGATAGAAATATTCTAAGGCTTCTATTAAAAGCTTGATGAGCATGACGCGGTTAAGCATAATTCCGATAAAAATTAGAGACGGAATCATGTATTGCAAAAAGGTATAAAAAGCATTGATGTTCAGCTTCATATTTCCGATAAAGGCAGCAATAATAAAAAGTACTGCAGTTACAACGGCGATACCGCGTGCACGCTCCGGTCTTGGTAATTTTTGTCGTTTGAATTTTAATAATAAATTTCCAATACCGAATAATGCCATTACGGCCAAAAACGAAAAAGTATAAACACCTGCAAGTGATTCTAAGTGACCACTTGTTGCGAAAAGTACTGATATACAAAGCACTAAAAAGCTAATGACGATCCTGTAATGTGAACCTCTTTTATTTTGTTTCAGGAAGAAATTGGGTAGAATTCGGTCTAAGGTCATTCGGTTTAATAAACCCGAAACACCCACAAATGATGTTAAAACAGCACCACATAAAACCAGAACGGCATCAATAGAAATTAACCAGGCCAGCCAGGACCCGCCGGTAGTCTCGCCAAGATGTGCCAAAAGCGATTCTTTGTTTTCGCCAACTTCGGTAAGCGGAATTACACTTATCAGTAATATGGCGATTACGGGATTGAAAAAGCTGACAATTGCCCACATGTTTCGGAGTGTTTTTGGAAAAACGCCATGTTCTTGTTCTTCAACAAAATTGGCAGAACTTTCAAAACCTGAAATTCCGAGCATGGCTGCAGAAAATCCCAGAAAAAGAGCTGTTTTTATATTTCCGGAAGCAATTGGAGTTTGCCAATTAACGTGAAATGTTTCCAGACCATTATTTAATAGAAACCATAATGACGCTAAAACAAGCAGACTTAAAGTTGCGAGATGGGTTAGAAAAATAATGACAGCAACAAATGCTGATTCTCCAATTCCCAAAATGGCAAGTCCGGTAAATAATATCAGGACAATTACGGTTGCAATGGTAACATTTAAGCCTTCGAAAATTCCGTGTAGGTAATGCATTCCTTCAGACGCCGAAATTACAGCTGTCGCCATGTATGACAAAACGGTCAAAGTTGCAGCAAGAGAGGCAAGGCGTTTGGTAGAAGTATTTAATAAAACATTGTATGCTCCTCCGTTTAGCGGAATTGCACCAACAACTTCTCCATAAATTTTTCTGAATAAGAATAAAACGACAGCAACAATTAATAAAGAAATCCAGGCATATTGGCCTGCATATAAAATGGTTAGTGCCGAGACATATAAACAAGAAGAACTAATATCGTTTCCACAAATTGCTGTTGCCTGTAATTGATTTAATTTTTTATGTATAACTTCTTTCATAAGTATTGAAAATTAAAAACGATTAATTCAATAATAAAAGCAACTAAAATAAATCTTAAATAAGGCAGATATTTTATAAAGGCGGAAATATATTTAACTAATCAGAAATTTTGAATTTTCAATTTAAGAAAATTATTTTGATTCCTGAAATTTTTTAAGTGACAACAGGGCTTGATCCTGGATTTTGCTTTGAAAAAAACCTGTCCAGCCCAGTAAATATCCTGTAATGCCAAAAGCTTGTTTGGACCATTTCCATACATCAAAATTATCAGTGTGCTTAATAATTAAGCCATCCTGAAAAATAAATTCAGCTGAAATTTTATTGATTACTTTTCGATTTGTTTTACTGAAGTTGTAAGTAGCAACCCATCTTGCAGAGCCTGTAAATTCGTCTGCCTTAATATCTGAAAACTCAATTTTAATATTGCCTTTACTTTTTAAAATCAACATTTCCCACATGTTAGAAACCTGTTCTTCTTTTAGTAAACCAAAAGCAGGGTCAATAAAATGTACTTTTGGGTGATAACATTCACTCATTGTTTTAGCATCGGCATTTGCAAAAGCGGTGTAGAATTTTGCAATTAAATTTTCGTTGGCATTCATTTAAATAAAATTTAGAATATAAATATAAGATTAATTATATAAAATATTTTATTTATAATTTACTAATTGCAATTGCGGTATCAAACGTTTTTTTTGATTTATCGTATCCTGTAGAAAAGTAAGCCATTTTGTTAACAGCAGTAAAATAACCAGTTTGATTTCCGAAAGATTTTGAGTTTCCAGCTATAATAAATCTGATTCCCTGAATGTCAGCTTTTTTGAGTTTGATCATTTCGGCGGGAGTGAAGTAATAATAAGACGTTGTTTTGCCTTCCACAGTTTCTTTTACATTTTTGTCTACGCAGGCAATAACGTCGCCGTTAGTCAGATCGACATAAACTCCGCCAGCAATTCTTGCGTCAGCATTGGCTGTGGAAATTGATAATTTTAAAATTCCACCTTTTTCTGTCTTCGCAACCTGAACATCTGTCTCTCCTGAAAAAGCATATTTTTCACAGATAAAAGTATAATTTTGCGTTGCCGGATACCCTTTAGAACCTTTTACACTCATTGTTTCCTGAGCATTCGCAAAAGTTGAAAGTAACAGTAAGATTAAAAAAGGTGTTTTAAATTTCATAGTTATAGTTTATTGTCCTTCTATTTTAGAATCAAATTTTTCGTCCCAATCCATCGATTTTATTGCAGAAACTAAATTGTCTTCATTTACAAAAACCCGTAATTCTTTGTTTGCTACTTTTTTTGTATACAAAGCATGATAGCGATAAATGACTTCTTGTTTAGTTCTGTAAACGCCGTCTAATTTCAAATCAATAAAACTTCCGTAATATTGTCTAAATCTTTGACAGGTTTTTGTCAATCGTTCTTCGGTTGTATTTTCCATAACCGACTTTGTAACCTCCGTTTCGTTAAAAGGTTTAAATTTTGACGTATTACAAGTTTCTAAAACCCGCTTGCCCAAATCGTATGCTTTCTTTTGTTGATTAGCATTAACTTCGGCAGTTGGAACTTGTTTTATTTTTAAATCTTCTGTGTCCCGGGTTACAGTTTTAGATTTACATCCAATTAACAACAACAAACATATAATCAATCCTGCTTTCTTCATAACTATTTATGTTATTTTTAATAATAAGTTAGGGTCGGGGCAATTTTCAATGTAGAAATTCAAATCAGTACTGTTGCAAACGCCTGGATAATCTCCCCAGTAATCTTCAATATCCTGTATAATCTGAAAATGTAAGTGCGGTGCATAATCTCCGTTAACAGCTGCATTTCCAAGAGTTGCAATTTGTTCCCCTCTCATAAATTGCTTCCCAACGCTTAGGTCTTTTATACTTTCTAACGATAAATGTCCGTATAAAGTATAAAATTTTTCATTTTCAATTTCATGTTCTAAAATGATCGTTGGTCCATAATCGCCCAAACCAACATTGTTTTTAAAACTATGCACTTTCCCATCAAGCGGTGCCAAAACTGCGGTATTGACTTTGGTCCATAAATCAAGACCAATATGTATATTACGCTCCGCAACAGAATCATTTTTAAATATTGTACTTCTTTTATATAATGTTCGTCCTTCTATATAACCGCCAAAAGCTACTTCAGCATTGTTGGCTTTTAGATATTTAGAAATAAAATCTTCGAATTCAGTAGCATTTTCTGGTTTGCTTTCCATTAATTCTTTATTCGTAATGGATAAATCTAAAGGGATATAATCTGAAAAATCAATACTCGCATCAATAATTTTAGTAGGTGGAATGGCTTTTAAAATAGAAACTAGGGTTTTCATAAAAGGTAAAATTTAGGCAACTTTTTCAATTATTATTAGTTCATTATGATCTTCAATGCGGGGCAGCATTTTAGAAGAAAATTGTTTAGGATTTATTTCTGCAATATACTTCCGATTTCTGACATTATGTGCTTCATCCAGAATCATTGTATTAAAAAGTACAAATCCCTGATCTTTTAAAAGGGAACAAATCCGTTCACTAAAAAAGCGCTCAAATAAAAAATTAGGCATTTTTATGTCTTCAAAAATATCAATAATAATAAGATTGTATTGGTTTTTGGTTTTTAAAACAAATTCGAAAGCGTCGTCAATTATAATTTCAAGCTGTTTGATCTGATTCAGGTTAAAATATTCATTTGCAATCTGAATCATGTCTGAATCAATTTCGACACCGGTAATTTTACCTTTGTATTCAATTTCATCAACCAGCGTTTTTACAACACTTCCGCCTGCAACTCCCAGTAACAAAATATGATCCATATCAAGAATGGCTTTGTAACCAATGTTCCGTAATCCGTACCTTAATATACGCTGCAAACTTCCGTACGAATAATTTGTATTTTCAGAGTCTAAAACTAATTCGCCATTTGTCCAGGTTACTTCTATCGTTTTACTTCTTGCCGATTTTTTCTTGAAAACTTTGATTGGAATCAGATAACTAAAAATTTTTTGGATCATTTGTAAAGCTTTTACTCAAAAATACCATTTTAAATCTTTTATTTTGCATGAAATAATAAATTTTAATGAAGAAACAATTGTACAAATTCATCTTTTTTAAGCTAATGGGCTGGAAAATAAGAGGGATTGAAAATGCGGAAGTGAAAAAATGCGTGATGATGGTGATGCCACATACAAGTAATCATGATTTTTATTTAGGAATTTTTACCCGTGGAATTTCAGGTTTAGAAATGAACTGGGTGGGAAAGAAAGAGTTATTCAAATTCCCTTTCGGATATTACTTCAGAAGCGTGGGAGGTGAGCCTTTAGATCGTTCGGGAGGATTAAATAAAGTAGATTCGATTGCAGCTATTTTTGAGCGAAAAGAAGTTTTTCGTTTAGCAGTGGCACCTGAAGGAACACGCAAAAAAGTAACAGAAATTAAAACTGGTTTTTATTATATCGCGTTTAAAGCAAATGTGCCTATTATTCCTGTGGCTTTTGATTGGGGTAAAAAAGAAGTTAATTTAGGAAAGCCGTTTTATCCGACAGGAGATTATGAAGCCGATTTACAAATTTTGAAAAAACATTATGACGGTGTTTTAGGTAAGATTCCTCAAGACGGATTTAAATTGTAAATATTGAATATTTTTTCAGTTACGTGAGAATCGCTTAAATGAAAAATAAATTTTAAAATTTTAAAATACGCGAAAATTTCGAATTACGGGATATAAACCTTAAATGTCCCGTTTTTATAAAAAAATACAATTTTCTCAACTTCTCCTTCTTCTGAAATGAAATTTGAGTTTTTAACTTCGATAGCATTTCTTGTTTCTGTTTTTGCTTCTTCCTTATAATTGATTTCAGAAAATAAATCATCACCAATAAAATCTTCAGAAGATGAAATAGGGGTGAGAGGTTTTACAATTTCTGAAACTATTTCGTTGTTTGCATTTAGACTGTTATCTTCTGCTTTAGGAAAACTTCCTTTTCCATTTAATATCCAATACAAATCTACATCCGGAAAAACATCCAAAATTTTCATCACAAAATCTAAACTAGGCTTGTTTCTTCCTGAAAGCAGGTGAGACATACTTGAACGTTGCACCCCAATTTTATCTGCGAAAGAAGAGGCATTTAGGCCATAATAATCTAATATAATTTCAACCCGTTTTACAAAATCATCGATGTTTACCATTGTAAATTATTATTTTAAAAAATCCTGTTTACAAATGTAACTAAAAGAGATTAATAAAGCAATTTTACAGTTGTAAATCGTTTATATGAGCTATAAAATAAAGAACTATAACTTTATATAAAATTAGTTAACTTATTGAAATATAATACATACGGTAATGTAGTGTAAAGTAATAACAAATGTTAACCGTTAATCGGACAGTCAGGTAATTTATGATTTAAATCCTGTTTACAATTATAAATTATCTTATTTTTTTATTGTTTACAATTGTAAAAATAAAGATGTTTACTTTTGTAAACTAATCAAAAGACAATGAATTTAGAAGAATTATTTAGGCTGCACAAAGAACAATCTATAGAAGGACGTTACTTGACATTAGATCATATTCAACCTTTATTAGACAATTTAAATACTAATAACCAAGTCCAGCTTATTGGTAAATCGGTTTTAGATAAACCTATATATAGTTATCAAATTGGTACAGGAGAAACTCGTATTTATCTTTGGTCTCAAATGCACGGTAACGAAAGTACAACAACTAAAGCTCTTTTTGACTTTATTAATGTTTTGAATAACGGTTCTGACCTTGCTAAGAAATTGCTTAAAAAATTTACCTTCTATGCTATTCCGATACTAAATCCTGATGGAGCGGCACTATATACACGCGAAAATGCTAATAAAATTGATTTAAATCGTGATTCTCAAAACCTGACTCAGCCGGAAAGTAACGTTTTAAGAGAAGTTTTCGAAGCATTTAAGCCACATTATTGCTTTAATCTTCACGATCAGCGTACTATTTTTGGAGCTGGTAATACGGGTAAACCCGCTACAGTTTCTTTTTTAGCGCCTTCTTATAATCAGGAAAGAGAGATAAACGAAAACAGATTGAAAGCTATAAATCTAATAGCAGGAATCAATGATACACTGCAACACTATATTCCGGGACAAGTTGGTCGATTTGATGATTCATTCAATATCAACTGTATAGGGGACACTTTTCAATTTTTGGGCGTACCAACAATTTTGTTTGAAGCAGGTCATTTTCCTAATGATTATGAACGCGAAATCACTCGAAAATTCATATTTTTCTCACTTATTTCGAGTTTTGAACTGCTCTGCGAAAACGATTTAGTTGATAATAGAATTAATGATTATTTGAATATTTCACAAAATAAAGTGGTTTTTTATGATTTTATGTATAAAAACATCAAAATAAATTATGATGGTATCGAAATTATTACGAATTTTGTCGCACAATACAAAGAAGAATTGATTGAAAATAAGATTCACTTTAACGCCTACATCGCAGAAGTAGGTGAATTAGAAAATTATTTTGGACATTATGAATATGACGCTCAGGGAGCATTTTATTCCGATAATCATAATAGTTTTCCGAAGGTGAACGAAAAAGCAGATTTTTATTTAAATAAAAATGTTAAATTTGTTAACGGATTGATAAAAAGTTAATTTTTATGTGAATTTGTTGTTTTTTATATATATTTTTATACTTTGTAATAGCAATTAGTAATATTAATTAAAGAATTATGAGTAAATTTCGTTTAGATGAAGTAGATCACCAGATTTTAGATATGTTAATAGACAATACGAGAGTTCCGTTTACTGACATTGCAAAAAAACTATTGATATCTGCTGGAACAGTACATGTTAGAGTAAAAAAGATGGAAGACGCCGGTATAATAATGGGATCTTCATTAGCCTTAGATTACGACAAATTGGGGTATTCATTTATTGCTTATGTGGGTGTATTCCTTAATAATACATCTCAAACAAAATTTGTATTAGAGCGAATCAATCAAATTCCATTCGTAACAGTGGCTTCTGTAACTACAGGAAAATTTAATATTTTTTGCAAAATTAGAGCAAAAGACACTAAACACGCGAAAGAAGTTATCTTCATGATTGATGATATTGACGGAGTTTACAGAACTGAAACTATGATTTCATTAGAAGAAAGTATAAACGATAAGAAGCGTTTGATGCATACTATTTTTAAAAATATGTAATATTTTCTTGAATGCTATATTAAAATATAACCTCAAGTTTATTCTTGGGGTTTTTTTATGACTAATTAACCAACCAACTACAACACGATTATGTACACGTTGCCAAAAATTGAACGTTTTAATCAAGATGTTCTCTCAAAATACCACATTTATAATAGTGTTTTTATAACATTACCCTTTGATTCTATTGATAATACGGGAGTTTTACTCCCTTTATTTACAGAAACTTGCGAAACGGGTTTTAGAAAACAAGAAACACCAAAAGAAATTTTTGATTTCTTCTCAAATAAATACTTAAATAATGCTTCTGAAAAAGAAAAAATCGATTTAATGTTTCGATTTATTCAATATATAGAACGTCAGATTGTATTGTTTGATGCTATTGAAGATGCTGCTTTTCCAGCCGTTAATAACATGGAAGGACGTGGATCCTTGCGTGATATCAAAGAAAAAACAGATGCTAAAGAAAAAAACGAGGAACTAATCGAATTTCTGGAAAACTTTAATGTCAGAACCGTTTTAACGGCACATCCAACACAATTTTACCCTGGGCCAGTTTTAGGAATTATCAATGATTTAACGGACGCTATTCGCTTAAATGATTTACTAAAAATAAAGCAGTTATTAGCACAGCTTGGAAAAACACCTTTTATTCAGAACGAAAAGCCAAATCCTTATGACGAGGCAGTAAGTTTGATCTGGTATTTAGAAAATGTGTTTTATGCAACTTCCGGTGAAATTGTTCATTATTTACAAAAGAACATTCTTCACGGAAGTGCTATCAAAAACCAATTAATCAAACTTGGTTTCTGGCCAGGTGGTGACCGTGATGGAAATCCATTTGTTACAACTGAAATTACTTTAAAAGTAGCGGAACGTTTGCGTACTTCTATTTTAAAATGTTATTATGTTGAAATGAGAAATTTAAAAAGAAAGCTAACTTTCTCAGGTGTAGATACTTTGGTAGCAGAACTTGAACATAAACTTTACCGTTCTGTTTTTTATTCTAAAGGTGAAATTTATATCACTTTGGAAGAATTACTAGCGCAATTAAATAAAATCAGAACGATTATTATCGAAAAACACCAGTCGTTGTATCTTGACGAATTGGAAGCATTTTTGGTAAAAATCAATTTATTCGGATTTCATTTTGCAACTTTAGATATTCGTCAAAATAGTAAAATTCATGACGCCGTTTTTAAAGATGTGGTGAATCACTATTTAAATTCGGATTCAAAAATTTTCCCGGAAAACTACTTTGAATTATCTGAAAGTGAAAAATTAGATGTTTTATCTAAGGTTAAAGGACAATTAAATCCGGCTGATTTTAATGATGAAATTACAAGATCAACATTAGAATCAGTACAAGCTATTAAAACCATTCAGGAGCGCAACGGTGAATTTGGTGCCAATCGATATATTATTAGTAACAACGAAAGTGCATTGAACGTAATGGAAACTTTCGCTATGATTCGTTTAAATAATTGGGAAAATCCAACTGTTGATATCATTCCGCTTTTTGAGTCGGTTGATGATTTGCAGAATGCACACGAAATTATGGAGCAGTTGTATACGAATCCAGAATATTCGAAGCATTTACAAGCGAGAGGAAACAAACAAACTATAATGCTTGGTTTCTCTGACGGAACTAAAGACGGTGGTTATCTGATGGCAAACTGGAGTATTTATCAGGCTAAAATTTCATTGACTGAAATCTCAAGAAAATATGGAATTGATGCCATTTTCTTTGATGGACGTGGTGGACCTCCGGCTCGTGGTGGTGGAAAAACCCATAAATTCTATGCTTCTTTAGGACCAAAAATTGAAAACAACGAAATTCAAATTACAGTTCAGGGGCAAACGATCAGTTCAAACTTTGGAACTTTAGATTCATGTCGTTATAATATTGAAAACTTGTTAAGTGCCGGTGTTACGAATCAGGTTTTCAGCAAAGAAGACAACGAATTAAGTGCTGATGAAACTCAAATTTTGACTCAATTAGCTGATTTAGGATATGATAAATACTTAAGTTTTAAAAATCATCCTAAATTCATTCCGTATTTAGAAAAGATGAGTACGTTGAAATACTACTCTAAAACAAATATTGGAAGCCGTCCGTCAAAAAGAAGTAAATCAGAATCACTAGATTTTGCGGATCTGAGAGCAATTCCGTTTGTTGGTTCATGGAGTCAATTAAAACAAAATGTACCAGGATTTTTCGGAGTAGGTTCTGCTTTAAAATATTTTGAAGAAAGCGGTCAATGGGATAAAGTAAGTGATTTGTACCACAATTCATTGTTCTTTAAAACATTGTTAGAAAACAGTATGATGTCATTGGCAAAATCATTTTTACCCTTAACGGCCTACATGCGAAATGATCCTGAGTTTGGTGAATTCTGGCAAATTATCTATGATGAATTTTCAGAAACAAAACGCCTTTTACTTAAAATTGCTGGTCATAAAACACTGATGGAAAACTATCCTGATGGTATAGCATCTATTCAAATAAGAGAACGTATTGTATTGCCATTGTTGACGATACAACAATATGCTTTATTAAGAATTAACGAATTAAATAATGATAAAAGTGCCAATGAAGAGATGATTAAAGTTTATGAAAAAATCGTAACAAGATCTCTTTTCGGAAACACAAACGCGAGTCGTAACTCTGCTTAAGGATTAGAAAATTTAAATTTATTTTATAAAAAAACAGTAAGAATGAATTCAAGTCAATTATCAGAAAACGAATATTCAGGTGGATTTACAACATATATCAAAGAAGCCGGAAATGTAAATTTGATCGAAGAATTAGAAATTTCGCTGCATGATTTTATCAGGTTTGTACAAAACATTCCTATGGATAAATTTGATTACCGATATGCGGAAGGGAAGTGGACCATTAAAGATATCATTCAGCATATAATAGATTGCGAACGTATTTTCGCTTACCGTGCTTTACGCTTTTCAAGAAATGATCAAACACCTTTAGCAAGTTTTGAGGAAGATGACTATGCAAATAGTACAGCTTCAAACAGCAGAAGTATTCAGGATTTATTAACTGAGCTTTCTGCGTTAAGACATTCAAATTTATTGTTTTACAAAAGTTTATCTGAAGAACAGCTTAAAAGAATTGGAACAGCTTCAAATAATCAAATTTCTGTTCGCGCTTTAGGCTTTGTTATTATTGGACATCAAAAACATCATCAAAATGTTTTTCAGGAGAGATATTTATAAACTCTCCATTAACTATAAAAAAAAACCTGTGAAGTAAATTTCACAGGTTTTTTTTGTTTTAACAAAAGACTATTTATTTCGTTCCACAATAGCGAGACCAAATCGTATCTTATCGTAAGATAATTTTTCTTCAAAATGATCGTAATAAGGCTTTAGTGCTGTAGGATATTCAAGCTCCACTTGTGCTTTGTGTAATTGCTTAACTTCATCATCCGTAACAAACTGACTTAAATTAATGTCTGCGCCATCAACATATAATTTCGCTAAATGCGAGATAATAGTAGTTTGTCCCAAATTACGTTTCTTTGCAATTTCCTCAATACTATTCCCATCCTTAAAAAGCGCTAAAGTTGTTTTATAAGTGTTGCCTTCTTTTTTTACTTTAGTATTTGCCTTTTTTACTTTTTCATAATAAGTAATTGCATCTATAAATTCCGAGCCATACTTTTCAAGTTTTGCTTTACCAACTCCTTCAACCGCAAGGAATTCCTCATCATTCATTGGTTTTAAAACTTCCATTTGCCTTAGAGCAGCGTCACTAAATATTACATAAGCCGGAACATCTTCATCCTTTGCAATCTCATAACGTAATTTTCGAAGTATTTCAAAAAGAGAATTTTTAACGGTTTTAACTTTTGTCTCTTTGATTTCGTTTTTATCAATTACTTTCTTAACAACCGTGGTCAGTTTTACTTTTTCACCTTCGAATAATACTTTTCTAGCAAAAGCTGTTAATAAAATTTTATTATGTTGGTGAAAGGCAATTTCACAATATCCCAAATTAATTAACTGAATCAAATATTGATTCCAGTCATACCATGAAATATCAGCGCCAATTCCGTACGTTTTTAAGCTCTGATAATTTTTTTCGTAGATATACGCGTTTTTTGAGCCTCTTAAGAAATCTACAATTACAGCCAATGGTTCAGATTCCTGTAAACGGCTAATTGCCGACAATGCTTTTTGCGCGAGAATCGTACCATCGAAAAATTTTGGAGGATTGTTGCAAATATCGCAGTTACCGCAATTCTCTTTAACCAGTTCGCCAAAATAAGAAAGCAGAATTTTTCTTCTACAACTCAATGCATCGGCATATTGTTTCATTCTTTCAAGCTTTGCCAGCTGAACATCAGAATTCAAACCTTCCGAAGCGAATTTCTGCAACTGAATTACATCAGCGTAACTTTCAAATAAAACAGTTTCCGCTGGTAAACCATCACGACCGGCGCGACCAATTTCCTGATAATAGCCTTCTATATTTTTGGGTAAATTGTAATGAATCACCCAACGAACATTTGATTTATCAATTCCCATTCCGAAAGCAATAGTCGCGCAAACTACCTGACAATCATCATTTATAAAATCATCCTGTGTTTTCGCGCGAAGTTTATTATCTAAACCGGCATGATATGCTTTTGCAGAAACCCCGCTTTTTTGTAATTTCTGAGCTAATTCTTCTGTTGTTTTTCTACTTAAGCAATAAATTATTCCAGATTCGTTAGGTTTATTCTCAACGAAATCAATAATTTGTTTTACACGATCCAATGCTGGACGAACTTCTAAACTAAGATTTTTTCTGTCAAATGAAGCAACGAAAGTTTTCGGATTTTTTAAATTTAATTGTTTTGTAATATCAGTTCGGGTTGCCTTATCAGCTGTAGCAGTCAATGCCAGGATTGGAGTAGAAGGGAAGCGGTTTTTCAAATAGCCCAAATTGGTATAAGCAGGTCTAAAATCATGTCCCCAAGATGAAATGCAATGCGCTTCATCGATAGCAATTAAGCTAATTGTCAATTCATTAAAAATAACATCCAGATAAGATAAACTTTCCGGAGCTATATAAACGAGTTTAAAATTATCAGATCTTAAATTGTCAATATAAAATTGTTGCTCTTCACTTGATTGGCTGCTATTAATATAACAGGCATTAATTCCATTTGTTTTTAAACTATCAACCTGATCTTTCATCAAAGCGATTAAAGGAGAAATAACAATTGTAATTCCGGGTAAAACCAAAGCTGGCAACTGAAAACAGATTGATTTTCCTCCACCGGTCGGCATAATAGCTAAAGTATCCTGACCACCAAGTATCGTATTGATTATGGTTTCCTGATTTGGACGAAATTTTTCAAATCCAAAATTCTCTTTTAATTTGGCGTGTAGTAGCTCTGTATTCATTCGGGCTTATTTTTTTAAATATTAAATTTAAAGAAATTTCTTATAAAATATGGAAGTAATAAATTTATTATTTAAAGAAAATGTCAAGTTACTGGTTAATAAAAAAAGGAACTCCGAAATAGAGTTCCTTTAAATTATTTTAAAGAGATAAATTAATCTTCATCTTCTTCATCATCATCTTCGTCAGCAATATCATCCGGATCTCTATCCTCATCGTCATCATCACCACCATCAACATCTGGCTTGTCTTCTTTTTCATCTTCTTCGTCATCGTCAGCATCATCATCAAGATCAAGACCTTTTACTGGCTCGATAGTATCAACGTCAAGATCAATATCGTCATCTTCATCGTAATTCTCGATTCTATCAGCAAGTTTAGTACTAATTTTTACTAAATAAATAGTGTCTTCAGTACGAACTTCAACAGCTTCGATCAATTCGTTTTTAGCATTTCTAAAACGGATAACATCCGAATCATCATAACCATCAGGAAATTTTTCAACCAAAAGATTCAAAATTTCATTGGTAAGTTTAGCGTAGTCTACTATAACTCTTTTCATAAAAATATACTATAAATCTAATAAATAGGCAAAAATTAATGGAGCAACAATTGTTGCATCCGACTCAATAATAAATTTTGGAGTTTTGATATCTAATTTACCCCAAGTGATTTTCTCATTTGGAACTGCTCCAGAATAAGAACCATAACTAGTTGTTGAATCTGAAATTTGACAGAAATAACTCCAAAACGGAATATCATGCATTTCCATATCCTGGTACAACATTGGTACGACACAAATAGGGAAGTCACCCGCAATACCACCACCAATTTGGAAGAATCCAATTCCGTTAGCGCTATTTTTTGGATACCAGTCAGCAAGGAATGTCATATATTCAATTCCTGATTTCATGGTAGATGCTTTTAAATCGCCTTTAATCACGTACGAAGCAAAGATATTTCCCATTGTACTATCTTCCCATCCCGGAACGATAATTGGTAAATTTTTCTCTGCAGCAGCGTACATCCAGCTATCTTTTAAATCTATCTCGTAATACTCTTCTAATACACCAGACAACAACATTTTGTACATGAATTCATGAGGAAAATAACGTTCTCCTTTATCATCAGCATCTTTCCAGATTTTGTAAATGTGTTTTTGCAAACGACGAAATGCTTCATGCTCAGGAATGCAAGTGTCAGTAACACGATTTAATCCTCTTTCAAGCAAAGCCCATTCGTCTTCTGGTGTTAAATCACGATAATGTGGCACTCTTTCGTAGTGAGAGTGTGCTACTAAATTCATGATATCTTCTTCTAGATTGGCTCCAGTACAAGAAATAATTTGTACTTTATCTTGTCTAATTATTTCGGCAAAAATTTTACCAATTTCTGCTGTACTCATAGCGCCAGCCATACTTACCATCATTTTAGCACCATTTGCCAGTTGTTGTTCGTATCCTTTTGCGGCATCAACTAAAGCAGCAGAGTTAAAGTGTAAATAATGTTTTTCAATAAACTGACTGATTGGTCCTTTCATTTTTTTGTTTTTTTTTTTGAATTAAAAGTTTAACCTTTTAGATGATACTGCAAATTAATAATTTAATAGATATTAACATTTAATTTGCAAGCTTTTTTTTATACTTTTTTTGTGTAGCCTAAAATCTTTAAAACATCGTCAGAAGTTTGTTGTTCAGAGAAAACTTCAGTTCCAATAATTCCATTTTCATCACGATCTATTAAAATATGTTTTGGCTGTGGAATCAAACAGTGGTGTAGACCTCCATATCCTCCAATTGTTTCCTGATACGCTCCCGTATTAAAGAAACCAATATACAATGGCTTTTCTTTGTTGTATTTAGGCAAATAAATAGCGTTCATATTTTGTTCTGAATTGTAATAGTCGTCACTATCGCAAGTCAATCCTCCTAATAAAACCCGCTCGTATGTATCATTCCAACGGTTCACCGCCAGCATAATAAAACGTTTGTTTATAGCCCAAGTATCTGGCAAAGTGGTAATGAATGAAGAATCAATCATGTTCCATTTCTCTCTATCATTTTGTTGTTTTTGATACAAAATCTGATAGATCGCGCCACCGCTTTCACCTACTGTAAAAGATCCAAATTCTGTAAAAATATTTGGAACATCAACTTCGGCTTCATCGCATGCAATTTTAATCTGATTGATAATTTCATCAATCATATATTGGTAATCATATTCAAATGCTAGAGAGTTTTTAATCGGGAAACCGCCTCCAATGTTCAAGCCATCAAGAGTAGGGCATTCCTTTTTAAGTGCAATGTATACTTTAATACATTTTACCAACTCATTCCAGTAATATGCTGTATCGTTAATTCCGGTATTGATAAAAAAGTGAAGCATTTTAAGCTCTAATTTATCATTTTCCTGAATTTGTTTTTTATAAAATGAAACTATGTTCTTGTATCCAATACCCAATCTTGATGTATAAAACTCAAATTTAGGTTCTTCCTCAGCTGCAATACGAATTCCGATTTTAAATTTACCTTTTATTTCAGCCTGAAGCAAATCTAATTCTTCATAATTATCAATGATCGGAATAGTGTTTTTATGTCCGTTATTGATTAGTCTTGCAATGTTGGTAATATACTCGTCTCTTTTAAAACCATTACAAATTACATACGTACTCTTGTTGATTTTACCGTTTTCTAACAAATTCTCAACAATATTGATGTCAAAAGCAGATGAAGTTTCAACATGAATATTATTTTTAAAAGCCTCATTCATAATATATTCAAAATGAGAGCTTTTTGTACAATAGCAATAGTAATACTTTGCTTCGTACTTGTTTTTTTCCATCGATTTTCTGAACCAGGCTTTTGCCTTATTAATGTTTTCAGAAATCTGTGGTAAATAGGTAAATTTTAAAGGGGTACCGTATTGTTCAACCAATTTCATCAAATCAATATTGTGAAACTGTAGGTTGTCTTTGTTTAATTTAAATTCCTCTTGTGGAAAGTAGTAAGTCTGATTAATTAGATCGGAATATTTTGTATTCATTTATTTTTCAATATTTTAAGTTGTAATTTTTAAATTTAGTAAACGGTGCTAAATCTAAAATTCAAACCCTAATATTGGCAAATACTATCTCTAGTTTTTCATGTTCTGCTTTCGAGCACGAAAACACATCAAAACAAAACGGACTTTTACTATTATAAAAACGGTTCAACATTCTTAGTAAAGAACTATTGAGGCGGTTTCTATAAGAACTAAAGTGTCTTTGTTTTTTGTTTGTTTTCATCGTGGCAAATGTAAAAAATAATATATACCTAAAGCAATGCTTTTGATTAAAAAAAGTTTAAGATTTATAATCCTGAAACGCATCTAGAATCAATTTATTTTCAACGGATTGATTAATTTTTATTTTTCCGATTCCTTCAATCAGGGCAAATTGAATTAATCCGTACTCATTTTTCTTGTCATGAATAAGGAGTTCTAATATCGGGTCGATGTCATTTTCTTCAATTTGAACATCATCGTAAATGTTTTTAAGAGCTGTTTTAATTTCGGCATATTCTTCAGCAGAAATTAAACCTTTATGTAATGAAATATAGCTTTCTAAGATCATTCCAATTGCGATTGCCTCACCATGCAATAACGTAGTTTTAGTCTCACTTTCTAAAAAATAGCTTTCTATTGCGTGCCCTAATGTATGGCCAAAATTTAATGCTTTACGAATATTTTTCTCCGTTGGATCCTGAATTACAATGTCATTCTTAATTTCAACTGAACGATAAATAAGCTCATCAAAGTCAGCATAATCAATTGATTTTAAATCTAAAAACTGCTTCCAATAGGCTGCATCATATATAAGACCGTGTTTTAGCATTTCGGCAAGACCAGAGCGCATTTCGGCTTGTGGTAATGTTTCAAGATATTGTGTATCAATTAAAACCATTTGCGGAACATTAATAACACCTATCTGATTTTTAAGATTTCCTAAGTCAACACCTGTTTTTCCACCAACAGAAGCATCAACCATAGATAGTAATGTAGTTGGGATATTAATGAAGTTCACACCACGTTTGAAAGTTGAAGCTACAAATCCACCTAAATCAGTCACAACACCACCACCAACATTTATTATAAGTGATTTTCTATCAGCTCCAAGTTCTGTTAAAACATTCCAGATCTGAATGCAGGTTTCTATGTTTTTATTTGCTTCTCCGGCTTCAAATTCAATTATTTCGATATTTAAATCGGCTTCAAGTAAAGGTAAAAATTTAGGAAGGCAATGTTCATTTGTTTCATTATCAACTATAATAAACAAGTTAGAATATTTATTTTCTTTTAAATGTGTATTTAGCGCTTCGTATGCATTTTGATTGAAATGTACGAGATAATTATTGGCTTGAATAGATTGCATATTTATTTTTGGTTTATGAAACCACAAAATACGGCATTTTTAACTAAATAATATTCAAACTTTGTCTATAATTTGTTGTAAAAACGGCTTAAATAAAATGGTATTAAATAACGAAATTCTGTTTTGTGGTATTTTTTTGTCATTTTATAAAATGTTGCTTTTGTTAAAACCTATTTTAGTACTTTAACAATATTGAACGCAAAATACGACCCGTTTTTATAAATAATATTCAAAACTCTCTCTATATTTGCACAAAAAACAACCTAAATGGAAAAAATATTCGATAACACTCAAGTAGCTTTCTCGCTTAAAAGTGATACTGAACTTGACAGAGCTTATTTTCTTTTTAAAATGATTGACAGCGAACCTTTGGTAAGAATTGGAACTGCTGTAACTAATTTTGCAATTAAAGCGCACCTTCCGGTTGAAGGATTGATTCGTGCAACGGTTTTTGATCATTTTTGTGGAGGAATAAATGAAGATGATTGCATGACTGTAGTAGATAAAATGTTTACAAAAGGCGTTTCATCTGTTTTAGATTATTCAGTAGAAGGAAAAGAAGAAGAAGCTCAATTTGATGCAGCTTTAGAAATGACTTTAAAAACAATCGAATTTGCTAAGGAACGTTTAGCAATTCCGTTTGCTGTTTTCAAACCAACAGGTTTAGGTCGTTTTGAATTATATGAAAAATTAGGCGAAAAGCAAACTTTAAACCCAGCAGAACAAGCAGAGTGGGATAGAGTAGTAGCACGTTTTGATAAAGTTTGTAGTGAAGCACACAAAAAAGATGTTGCTTTATTGATTGATGGTGAAGAAAGCTGGATGCAGGATGCTGCGGATGATTTAGTTACCGATATGATGCGTAAATACAACAAGGAGAAAGCAATTGTTTTCAATACCTTACAAATGTACCGTTGGGATCGTTTGGACTATTTGAAAAGATTACATGAAATTGCAAAAGCGGAAGGTTTTTTCATTGGAATGAAACTAGTTCGTGGTGCTTACATGGAAAAAGAAAACAAAAGAGCGGAAGAGAAAAACTATGTTTCGCCAATTTGCGTATCTAAAGAAGCAACTGATATAAACTATGATGATGCTGTTCATTATATGTTAGACCATTTAGAAACGATGTCAATTTTTGCAGGAACTCACAACGAATTGAGTTCTTATAAATTGATGGAGATGATGCAGGAAAGAGGAATTGCTAAAAACGATCAAAGAATCTGGTTTGGACAATTATACGGTATGAGTGACAACATCAGTTATAACTTAGCTGAAAATGGTTATAACGTTGCTAAATACTTGCCATTTGGACCAGTAAAAGATGTTATGCCATACTTAATTCGTCGTGCTGAAGAAAACACTTCTGTAGCTGGGCAAACAAGCCGCGAATTATCAATGATTAAAGCAGAACGCAAAAGAAGAAAAGGGAAATAAAGAAGTGAATTTCCAAAGAATAAAAAATCCAAATTCCAATTGTCACGATTGGAATTTGGATTTTTTTTTATTGAAATTTTATCTAATTTTTAGAAAGAAACCTGGCATTGCAATACCACCATACCTAAACGATCACTTTGTTTGTACTCACCAACTAACGTTTTATCAAAAACGGCTCTATTTTGATAGTTCAAACTGATTTTCGGACCAAAAGTACCAGTAGTATAATAATTTGCTCCTAATTCATACATTGTCATTGGTTCATCCAATGCTTCTAAAGCAGCGATTTGAGTTGCTACATAAGGTTGAAAACGTCCTTTCTTTTCCTGATTGTCTGATTTTGCAAATAAATAACCCAATTGAGCATAATAGATATTTCCTGTCCCAACTCCAATAAAACCAGCACCAGATCCATTAATTAAGCTTCCGTCTCCAACAGCAGGATTTGGTGTTGATACAGATTGAATATAGTTTTTACCATAATCACAATTATTATAAGAAGCATAAGCTGTTATAGCATTACCTTTCTCACTTAGCGGACTGTCGTAGAAAACATCAAAACCTAAAACTTTCATATCGTCATAAGCAATCGTTGTATCCTGAGTCAGGTGCCACATTGCTTTTGCCTGAGTTAAATAACCCAATGCCAGATTGAAAACTTTCTTTGTTCCCAAATACGTTCCTTTGTGGTAGGCGTCTTCTAATGATTCTTTATCAAAGAAAGAATACGTTAGAATTCCGGAATATTGAGCTCTTGGTGTTTCTGTACTTACTGTAGAATTTAGTCCTAGATTATTTGTTGAATTTCGATACGGATTAGTAACTGCTGCACGGTAATTAAATTTTCCTAAATCACCCTTTGCATAAATACTTAAATTTCTATTTCCGAAAGTCGATGATGTATTGATAAACTGTTGATACATTGGAGTATCTAAGGTTAACTGAGAAGAAGAACTGTTTGCAGAATAACGCGTTGTTCCAGCTCCCCAGGCCGTTAATCCACCACCAACATGAAGACTTTTGTTAAAATGATATTCTCCTAAAGCGTCCATTACAGAAAGCGGGGCATTGGAAGGTCCGTTATTTTGTGTAAAATTGATATTGTTCTGACCAAATTGTAAATGGAAAAAGATGTTTTCTGTCAGCATTCCCATTGCCTGCAAACGTAATCTTCTGATTACAATATCATAGGTGTCATCAACTTCATTTGTGCCAATTTTACTTCCAGCGTTCAATTCAGCATAACGCCCCCAAACCTGAAGATTCATTCCGAATTTAATGTATTGAGATCCGTTTTTGGAGATATTCACTACATTGAAAGGTTTGTCTTGTGCGAGAGCATTAATAGAGTTTAAAGCAATAAATAATAAAATCAGAATAATTCGTAAATGTGGCATTTCAATAATTTAAAAGGTAGTTAATGTTATTTTTTGTTAATTAAGAATTACTAAATTGAAGATTACTAAGGTTTTTATAAATACCATTTTCAAGGTTTATAAGTTCCTGATGCGTTCCTTCTTCTGTAATTTTTCCGTTATCTAAAACTAAAATTTTATCAGCGTTTCTAATAGTCGAAAGACGGTGCGCAATAATAATGCTAGTTCTTCCTTCCATCAATACTTCTAAAGCTTCCTGAACTAATTTCTCACTTTCGCTATCTAAAGATGAAGTTGCTTCATCTAAAATTAAAATACTTGGATTTTTAAGCAAAGCTCTTGCGATTGCAATACGCTGACGTTGTCCACCAGATAATTTCACACCGCGTTCACCAACCAATGTTTCAAATTTTTCAGGGAAACCTTCCACAAAATTTAAAGCATTTGCCTGTTTTGCAGCCAGCATAATCTCTTCATCGGTAGCGTCTGGCTTTCCGTATGCAATGTTTTCTCTAATTGTTCCTCCAAATAAAATTACATCCTGAGGCACAATACTCGTGTTTCCACGAAGATTTTCTAAGTCATAATTGTAAATGTTTTTTCCATCCACCAGAATTTCTCCTGAAGTTATATCGTAAAAACGTAGTAATAAAGAAGAAATAGTAGATTTTCCCGCACCACTAGGCCCCACAATGGCTATCTTTTGACCAAATTCGGCGCTAAAATTTACATCTTTTAAAACTTCGACTTCCTTACGGGAAGGGTAGCTAAAAGCAACATTTTTGAAAGAAACAGTACCTCTAATTTTTTCAATAGGTGTTGTTTTAGGATTGGCGTTAATTGCTTCCGGAGTTTCTTCTAATAATTCAAAAACTCTTTCAGTAGCTCCAACTGCTTTTTGAATTTGAGCATACATCTCGGCAATTCCACCAAAAGAAGCACCAATAAAAGTGGTGTAAAGCACGAACGAAATTAAATCACCCACACCTTCAACTTCTCCTTTAATTGTCAATGTAATTCCATACCAAACAACGGCAACCACGCATCCAAAAAGGCATAAAATAATGAATGATGCAAAGTAACCTCTATATTGACCGCCTTTGATAGCGATTTTTACAATTTCTTTAATCTTATTTTTGTAACGCTGAATTTCGTACCATTCGTTGGCAAAAGCTTTTACATTGCTAATTCCTTGCAGAGTTTCTTCAACAATTACCTGACTTTCTGCTACTTTATCTTGTGTCTTTTTTCCGTATTTACGAATAAATCTTCCAAAAATAACAGCTGCAACGGCCACAATCGGTACAATAGCCAGCATCATTAAAGTCAATTTCGGGCTAATGTTTCCTAAAATAACAAAACCTCCAACAATTAATATAAACTGACGTAAAAACTCAGCAATTGTTGTAGTGAAAGTGTCTTGCAATTGTGAAATATCAGCGCTAATACGGCTATTTAATTCTCCAACACGTTTCTGAGAATAAAACCCCATTGGCAGTTTTACCAGATTTTCATATAATGCAAAACGAATATTTGAAAGTGAGTTTTCTGTAAAATTTACAAATAATGAAATTCTAAAGAATGAAAAGATAGCCTGCAGTGTTAGAATTACCATAAGTGCAACAGCAATTTCATTTGCCCTGCTTAAATCTTTATTGGTAACACAGTCAACCAGCATTCCCATTAATTTAGGAAAGGCGAGGGCAGTGGCACTAGTGAGTAAGAGGAAAATCAAGCCAAGGAAAAATTTCCATTTATGGCCTTTACCATATTTAAAAATTCGGATTGCTTTTTGAAGGGAGTTAGAGTCTAATTTAGCTTTAGGTAAATCGTTTTCTTGAAATCTAGCCATTTGAGTATACTATTAAGGTATGCAAATGTAAGACTCTAACGAGTGAATACAAAAGAATATTCTAAATTACCTTTTCAGTTTTCGATTTTTAACTGAATAATAAGAAAGCGACAATTTTTATTTCCTTTTTAAGAAGCTGAAAAATAGCTTAATAAATAAAAACATTAAAAAAATTTTCACTTTTTTTCGAAAAACACTTGCAAATACGAATTCTAGCTGTATATTTGCACTCGCAATCACAAACGATAGCAACCTAGTAAAATAGGGCGATTAGCTCAGCTGGTTCAGAGCACCTCGTTTACACCGAGGGGGTCGGGGGTTCGAACCCCTCATCGCCCACAAAAGACAAAAAACGCCAATGGAAGACATTGGCGTTTTTTTTTCTCTAAATCGGATCAAAATTAATTACAGATTTAGGGTCAAAATTTAGCAAGTTTTTACGCAAAGTCCTCCATTATTTTACTTTTATGGTTTATAAAAACCAAAATTACCCTGAAAATTATTTTAAAATTAATTTTACCCCCACTAAACCAATTTTACCCAAAAAGCAAATAATAAAATAGTTTGGTGTTAAATCAAAACAATTTTACCCTTTTTTTGATAATAAAAACTAAATTTACCTTTATGAAATTAGTTTTACCTCAAAAAACAGAAAGTAAATGAAAAAAGTAGGGTTTACATGGCTTAAGGAAAAACTAAATATTCAAGGTTTTCAACTGACGCATGAATCATATATCGGAACAACGGATAAGACCGAATTAAGTTCAACAAATTCCGTTGTACGAACATTCAAATCGAAATATGATGTAAATATTGACCATCCAATGTCTCACTTAGAATTCGCATTGAAATATGATGATTTTAACCTCGCATTCATCAAGGAAATTTTCACCTCTGTTGATCACCAAATTATAGTTGACTACATCAGAGAAAATCCAAATAGAAAATATCCAAGAATCATTGGTTACTTATATGAGTTTACTGGAGGTAAATCTATTCAAATTGAAATTACTGCAACTAATTACGAGAATATATTAAACTCATCTCGATATATAACTGGAGATATTACAAAAATAACTAAATGGAAAGTAAATGATAATCTTCTAGGGCAAAACAAATTCTGCCCTATAATAAGAAGAACTGCTGAACTTAGCGAATTACTCGATTGGAATATTGAAGAAGCTATTGAAAATCTAAAACACGAATATTCTCCAGAAATTTTTAAACGAGCAAGCTATTATCTTTATAAAAAAGAATCAAAATCTTCCAGTGAAATAGAGAAAGAAGAACCATCACAAGACAGAATGGAAAAGTTCATAGCATTACTGGAAGAAGCAGGACAAAAAACTTTTGAAGAATCATTATCAGAAACCGAATTGGTACGTTTACAAAACATCATAGTTGATCCTAGATATGCAGATGATAGTTTTAGGAACTTTCAAAACTATATTGGTCAAACAATGAGAGACTATACACAGAAAGTACATTACGTATGCCCTCCTCCAGAATATGTAAAATCTCTGATGCAAGGGATACTCGACTTAAATAAAAAAAACAGTTCTACTAAAACAATTATAAAAGCCTCAATGGTATCATTTGGATATGTATATATCCATCCATTTGAAGATGGTAACGGAAGGATTCATCGTTTTCTTATTCATGATATTCTGGTACGTGACGGTATTGTACCTAATGGAACGATACTTCCTGTTTCTGCTCAAATACTTGCCAATATGGGTGAATACGACACTATTTTAGAGTTACTTTCTAAATTGATTGAACGAAAGGTAAAATATAATCTTGATGATACAGGAAAGATGATTGTTAATAACGCTTCAGAAATAGAAGCGATATATCGATTTCCAGATCTAACCAATCATACCGTGTTTTGGGCAAGAGCAATACAAGCTACAGTTAATAATGATATTCCAGAAGAACTGTATTTTCTTCAATGCTATGATAAACTTAAAGACGATATACAAAACATAGTTGATATGCCCGATAATAAAGTTGACCGTATGATTTTGTTTCTTCATCAAAACAAAGGAAAACTGGCAAGTCGTAAACGTGATTTTTACAAGGAGCTGAGTGATGATGAAATAGAGCAAATGCAACAAGCTTATGATCAAGTATTCTTAAAGAAAAAACACATAAACGAATAAAACATTTGATCAAATAACACTATAAATCATTAGGTATTTTTAAATTCTAGAGATCAAACAATGTCTTCATCAACACCACTAGATACAACTCAACTATTCAAATCTATTTTTATGGGTAGAGAAGATGTATTTGCTGTTCGTTGGGAGAAGTCAGGAAAGTCAGGCTATACACCAGCTTATCAATATGATCCATATCATTATCGAGTACATAAAATGAATGGAGGAACTTTTCAAAATTATCCTCATAAAACTTATTTGCCTTTTAACGAAAACGAAATCCAAAAACATTTAGAAGGTATTCAGCAAATAGGAGTTTACCCATTACTCACAAATAACACTTCATGGTTTTTGGTAGCTGATTTTGATAAACAAAATTGGAAAGAAGAAGCTGTAAATTTCCTAAATGCTTGTAATGAAAAAAATATTCCCGTCTATTTGGAGCGTTCACGTTCAGGCAATGGTGGGCACGTTTGGATATTTTTTGATAAGCCATATCCTGCGATCAGAAGTAGAAAGGTTTTCATTTCTATTTTGGAACAATCAGGAGCTTTTTCAATGTTTGATAAAAGCTCTAGTTTTGACCGATTGTTTCCCAATCAAGATTTTCTTTCGGGAAAAGGTTTAGGAAATCTGATTGCTTTACCACTTTTTAAACCTGCATTGAAAAAAGGAAATAGTTGTTTTATAAAACCAGAAACTTTTGAACCTTATCCTGATCAATGGCAATTTTTGAAGGAAATTGAAAGAGTTACAACAGATGTATTGGAACATTTATATCGGGAAATTTCAATGGTGCATAATTTACCCATCGCAAATACCACTGAAAAACTGACGATTTCGCTCAAACAAAATATCTGTATTCAACGAGACAAATTAACCACTTCATTAATCAACTTTCTGAAAGAAGAACTGAATTTTGCTAATTCAGAATTTTTTATCAAAAAGAATTCTGGAAAAAAAACATTTGGAACGGAACGTTATTTTAAACTTGTTGAAGAAACAGAAAATGAAGTCATTATTCCAAGAGGTTTTATTGGAAAACTTTTGCGTTTTTGCAAAGAACAAAATCTTGATTTCGACTTTAAAGACCAAAGAAAACTAAAAGAATCTATAAATTTTTCTTTCAATGCTATTTTGAGAAATCATCAGAATAAAGCCATTGAAGCTGTTTCAAAAAAGGAATTTGGCGTTATTGTTGCTCCGCCAGGTTCAGGAAAAACACTTATCGGATTGAAGATTATTGCAGAGAAAAAACAGCCCGCTTTAATCGTTGTTCACCGTAAACAATTATTAGAGCAATGGCAGGAACGAATCCAGACATTCCTAGGAGTACCTAAACACGAAATTGGCATTATTGGACAAGGAAAAGCAAAAATTGGAAAGCAAATTACTATTACCACAATTCAAAGCTTGCCAAAACAAATAGAACAAGTTCAAAATCAGTTCGGAACTATCCTTGTCGATGAATGCCATCATATTCCAGCAGAAACATTTCGAAATACTATTGAAAAATTAGAAACGGTTTATCTCTATGGATTGACGGCAACACCATTCAGGAAATACAACGACGGAAAATTGATTTTTACTTTTATTGGTGAGATAATTTGTGAGATTGCAAGTAGCGAAATTGAAAACTTTAAACACGCTCAAGTCATTGTTAGAAATACCAATTTGGATGTTCCCTTCAATTCCAAAACTGATAATTTTGAGACGCTTTCAAAAATCCTAGTTCACGATTCAGAACGAAATAAACTTATCCTGAATGATATCAAATCAGAACTTTCCAAAGGTAAACGAATTGCTATTATTACTGAAAGAAAAGAACACATTGACACACTTTATCTTTTTCTAAAACAATCTTATGAAGTCATTACCCTTAGTGGAGAAGATTCAGAAAGTAGTACAAAATCAAAATGGCAAATCTTACTACAAGGCAATTTTCAGATATTAATAACTACAGGGCAATATTTCGGAGAAGGTTCTGATTTGTCAAATATTAACTCCTTGTTTTTGGCATATCCTTTTTCGTTTAAAGGTAAATTGATTCAATACATTGGTCGTGTACAACGCTCAGAAATCAATCCGACTATTTATGATTATCGGGACATCAAAATTGATTACCTGAATAAGCTTTTTTTGAAACGAAACATCTATTACCGACAAATAGCCCGACAAGCAAGTTTGTTTGATAAGCCAACAGAATTTATTCCAGAAAATCAAAATTTGGTAATCGATAGGCAGATCAAAATATCTATAGAAGTTTTGGATTTTAGATATGGTACTATTGGTTTTGAATATATTGATAAAGAAAGTAATCAACGATTTGATTTTGAAATAGAAAATGAAGAATTTCGACCAGAGTTTGAAGTGCTTAAACCGTATTTTATTAATGTTTTAAAATCAAAATCGGTAATAATTAACATTTTTGCAGAAATAGCAAACGGTGTCATTCTTTCACAGTTAGCAACTTCCTTAGACATTGAAAACATCAACAAGGAAATTGTTGAAAATGTAAAATTTCAATTTCTTAATAAAAGTTTTATTGGTCAGAGTCCTATTTCAAAAGCAAATATTCTAACGCCTGATGAATTACCGAAGGACAAAAATATTTATTCAAATACGGAGGACATATTAGAAGATTTACTAAAAGGTAGACAATACAAACATTCTAAACATATTCAGTTTTTTGCAGACAAACACGAAAGAAATGTGATGAAATTAAGGTTTGTCTTGCAACCTTTTTCATTTGTTTTTTTGGTTGTTGGAGAACAAAAATATCATATTGTTTTAGAAACATTAGACACAGAGGAAGCTACTTATATTTGGCATATTCCCAAAAGTAAATCTGTACTAATTGATACTGTAAAACAAATTGACAAAGAACTAAACATTATCAGAGAAAAAGGACGACAAGCTTATTTAGAAACAAATCCACAAAATTTTTTAAGAATTGTTCACGACTATTCAGACAATAATAAAGGATATATAGTTTGGAAAGCACAAATAGAAGAAAGATTAATCTAAATATCATTGCTAATGATTTCAAAATTTTAAATCATTTTAGACTTTCAAAAAAAGTCAAAATAGGTATCAAGTGTTCGATTGTAGTCCCTGACAGCCCACACAAAGACAAACAACGCCATTGGATTCCAATGGCGTTGTTTTTTATACTTCACAAATTGCTTGCCTTAATTTTTTTATGGATCAATCTCAAAATCTGAAGAGAAATTTTATATCTCGTTCGTCCGGAACTCTTTATAAAATCCCGAAGAAATGATTTATTGCAGCGAAAGATTTTAATCCCATCATTTAAAATAAAATACTAAATGATTTTCTTTATTCCTGGAATTAATAAAATAAGTGATCCCAGTACAAAACTACTTAGCACTATTAATGGAGCAATAGCTAGAAGTTTTATTGCAGGATCAATAGACCAGCTTCTTACCGCTAATGTTAGTACTACAATTACAAACGGATGAAAAATGTAAACAGCAAAACTACAGCGTGATACTTTAGTAAGTAGTTTTGAATAAATATTCCAGTTTCTTTTTCCTTTAATTAATAATGCTGTTATTATCGATATACCGATCCATTGTTCCCAAACTGCATATAATAATGCCTGCCAATGAAGACCTCCGGAAAACCAAGAAGAGGGTGTGTTTAGCTTGAAACTAATGACAAAAAATAATGGAAAAAACAATAAACATAACATTGCCGATCTTTTCAGCTGTCTGCCTGTTTTTTCTGAAAGTTGATCGAACCAATTGTTTTTTGAAGCCAGTAATCCGATAATGAATAGTGCAATATATTGTGAAAAATGCCCAAGCTGAAATCCAACTGGTTCAAGAACCCATCCAACAGGAAATATAATTCTAACCAAGAAACTAATAATTCCTAATGCTAATGCAAATAATAATATGGCACGCGTGTTAGGTGCTGCCACAGGTTTGTCGAAGTTAATTTTGAATATTTTTTTTACTGCTGCATAAAGTAATGTAAAAAGCAAAAGTGCCGCCACAAACCATGTAACTCCTAAGTCAATCCAACTATCGTAACCGCTTAGATATTCAAAATAAGTGATATGATTTTTTGTAAAATAATAGACCAGATAACACATGAATGGTGTAAGGATAAAAGAATAGAATACTATAGGAATTCCTAATCTCGTTAATCGGTCTTTAATAAATTTTGAAGCTCCTTTTCTAGAATACGAAGAACCGGTAAAATAGGCTGCCAATAGAAAAAAATACCCCATAAAAAAAGACTGATTGATACTAACGAACATTGTCATAACAGCACGTGCACCTAAAAAGCTGCTTGGTTCATTATAATACCAGCCTCCCGAAGAACTGTAAGCAATTAAAGTGTGATGAAGTACCACTAAAATTGTCAGTAAAACTTTGATATTATCTATATATAATAATTTGTTTAAAGAGCGAGAATCTTCATTTGAAACAGCTGTTGCAGTTGGCATAATAAATAGGTTTTGCGTTATTTATGGCAAACGTACAACAAGAAAATACAGCCAGAGCAAGGGTTGTTACTAGCAACTAGCTTTTGTGATAAGCAACAAGCTTAGGCAATGTTTTTATTTTGAAGCTGCTGATAACAGCTATTAAAGTTATCGATTTGCTTTCTTGAAACAGGTATTTTTATGTCGGTTTCTTTAAATGATAATACATAACCCTGGGAGTTTCCAGCTACTTGTTTGATCTTATACATATTTACTAAATAGGTTCTGTGACATCTAAATAAGTGCGGGTAATCTGTTATTTGAGTTTCAAATTGAGTTAAAGAAATTCTTTTTACTTCTGTAGTCATTTGATGGCCATTCGATTTTGTTAACTCAATGTAATTGCCATCTGCTTTTGCAAAGAGTAATTGGTCCATATCCAGTAAAAAATCATCTTGTTTTACCTGTGTGGTGATAAAAATATTAGATTTTAAAACTGTTTTTTCGGGTTTAACTGTCAGCGGGGTAAATTGCAGAACAAATGGCGATCCTTTTTTTGACTCAAAATAGAAAGTTGATAATCGTAGAAAAAAATAGAAAAATATACCCGCAACAAAACAATTTCTGATTTCTTCAAAGAAATAATTCCATGACCAGTTGTTTGGATTGTTATAAAGTAAATCTCGCATCAAGAAACTTGCTGTACCAATTAAAACTAATAGCGCTCCAATTTGAATGAATTCTTCAAGTAAAGTCCATTTAGTTTGATTCTTCGTTTTTCTGAAATAATTCAATACTCCAAAATAAACAAATAAAATTATTGCCGGAGCTAAAGCATGTAAAAAACAAATAAAGAAATAATGCATTTTCAGTTCCGGATCATAAACTCCAAATGGTTTAAACATTAAAAGAAAAAGTAGAATGATAAGAAATACAACAATAGAGCTTTTGATAAGATTTTCAAACTTATATCGTTGAGGATATTCAATTTCATTCCTCAAATGTTCTGTATTGATGTAGAATCGCATATTAAAAATTTATTTTGGGAATAAAAATACAAAAAATAGAAAGCGTATAGCTTTTGGAACTATTTAGATTTGATAATATCTAAAAAAAGCAAAACACTTTGAAAAGTACTTTTATTTTTTTTTGACTTAAATGGAATATTAACTTTGAATAAAACTATTTTAAGTTATCAAAAAATGTCAAAACTGAGATCAGGTGTTCGATTGTATTCCCTGACAGTCCACCAAGAAACTCCTTAAGAAATTAAGGAGTTTCTTTATGTTTATTAGTTTTTAGATTCTCTTTGCGTTCACGAGCGAGACGCTCGCGCTAGCAGGGATCAACACGAAAACTGTGGAGTAAAAAAAATTTACCGCAAAGCACGCAATGTTTTTTTTTCTGCCGTGTTTGCAGGATATTTAATAAGTTCGCAAAGCTGTATGTGATTAACCTTTGCGAGCCTTTCGTAAAGTCTTTGCCAACATTAGAAAATAAAAAAATTACCACAGAAAACACTAAATTTTATTGATCCAGCTTTGTGAACTCTGTGTTTTTCTATGGCATTCAAAGATAAAATCTTAGTGATCTTTGTGGTAAAAAATAATTAGTAAATACATTCCTTATTTTTCCACAACATTTATCGTTGATCCGTAATTAATGGATAACAATACTACTAATTCCTTTTTCCAATGCCGTATCTTGTACTACCGTTACGTGAAGTCCTTCTGCTCTAAATATAGTAAGATCTGTCATTCCTAACGCGCCTAAAAAAGATTTTAGATAAGGTCCTACAAAATCATTGGCTTTGCCTTGTTCATCAGTATAAATACCACCTGAACTCATTGCAACATATATTTTTTTTCCAGTTACTAAGCCTATCGGCAAACCTTCTTTGCTGTAACCAAATGTAATTCCACGGCGAGTGATATGGTCTATCCAAGCTTTAAGAGAACTGTGAATAGTGCGATTGATAAGTGGTGCTCCGATTACAATGATATCTGCATCGAATAATTGTGCTACCAATTTGTCCGACAAAATAAGTCTCTGTTTTGTTTCTTCTGTTTGATGCTCTGTTGGCGTAAACATTGCCTGAAACGTTTCTGGACTAAGATGAGGAATATTACCTTCTACCAAATCCAATTGCTCAACAGTACTATTAGCATATTTTTCCTGAATTTTTTCTACGATAGCATTCCCTAATTTTTTACTGTACGACTGTTCACCCATTATGCTGGAATTAAGTTGTAATATTTTCTTTGAATTCATTTTCTATCTTTTTATGATTTATTGATACAAAGGTAAATTCAATAAGTATTGAAAAGATAGTAGTTACCCAAAGGAAAGCGGTTACTTTTTAGAAAGTTGGTATATTTACAATATGAAAACGACTAGTAAAAACGAGGAAATTTCGAAGGTAGAATGCGGGAGCAATTTGAAGAACGTAATAGATGCTTTATATGTACTAAATGGCAAATGGAAATTACCAATTGTTTTGAGTTTGGTAAATGGCTCCAAGCGATTTAATGAAATCTTGAAAGATGTTGAAGGTATTTCTCCCAAAATATTAGCACAGGAACTAAAGCATTTAGAACAAAACGAATTGATATTGAGAAATGTATATGACACTACGCCTGTGAGCATTGTTTATGAAGCATCGTCATACAGCGAAACTCTGAGAGAAGTTTTAAGAACTTTAAGTGAATGGGGAGCTGGTCATAGAAAGAAGATTACTGGAAAATAGTAAACTAATTTATCTTTTAGTTTACTGCTATACCCTCTTTGGTTAATTAAACGAATGCAAGAAATCGCTATATTACAATTCATTTTTTATTTTTTGTAAACTGTTTTAAGGTTGTAATATTGAAATCTTCCTCAAATCCTGCAAAAAATGGTTCGTAAACAGGTTCGTAAGGACCACCAAGAAACTCCTTAAGAAATTAAGGAGTTTTTTTATGCTTTATATTTACTATCTTTCTGCTGTGGACACGGATTACAAATGGATCAAAGCAAATTTGCTATCAAATATTGTAAATGACCTTGCAAATTATCTAATCCATTGAAATAAAATATTTAATCTGTAAATTTGAGTGAATTAAAGAAGAGCAAAACGAAAAAAAACAGAAATTGACTGCACAGCCCATCATCGAAAATTTTAAAAATTATCTTCCATTAAATAAAGAAGAAAGTTCATTATTAAACAAAAGGACGGCACAACGACAAATCAAGCGCAGACAAATGATTTTGCAGGAAAACTTTGTTTGCAGACATTACACATTTGTAGTTAAGGGCTGTTTTAAAATGTATAGCGTCGATGAAAAAGGCTGTGAACACAATATTAGTTTTGCGGTCGAAAATGAATGGATAGCAGATTTAGGGAGTTTCTATTCAGAAAAACCAAGCAAACTATTCATTGAAGCAATAGAACCTTCTCTTATCCTGCAAATTGAAAAGCAAGACTTACTTTACTTATTCGTTAATGTGCCGAAGTTTGATCGAAATTTCAGGGTTATTATTGAAGAAAAATTTATTGAGCTTCAAAATCGTTTATTGCAAAATATTAGTTCAAATGCAAATCAACGTTACTTAGATTTTTTGGAACAATATCCAAAACTTGCATTAAGATTGCCTAATACTCAAATAGCTTCTTATCTTGGCATTACACCTGAATTTCTTAGCAAAATTCGTAGTGAAACTCAAATTAAATAGCTTTTACTCTTAATCTATATTAAGACAATTTCTTAAAATTGTTTATTGGCTCTCTACAAATTGCCATTGTACATTTACATTATAAATTTTAAAAATGGTAAAATGACAAATCACAAAAATTTCTTTAAGCAATTTGTTGAATTTATTAATACTGCTGATGAAAATTTAGCGCAACAGCTTATTAATCCAACAGCAAAATTTTATGTACCAGGTCAACTAGAGCCTCTTATTGGTCCAACAGGATATTTGGCAACTATTTGGATGATGCGTGAAGGATTTCCTGATATCCAATGGTATTTAGAAGAAATAATTTCAGAAAACGATAAATCTGCTATTCGTTTTACAATGACTGGTACACATAAAGGAACTTTTTATGGAGTCCCTCCAACTGGAAATAGCATTAAAGTACAAGCTACTAATTTTTATCGTCTTACTGATAATCAGATTATAGAAGAATATGGACAACCTGATTTATTAGCATTATTGCAACAAATTGGAGCAGTACCTAAAAATTAATAAAATAATATTCTGATAAAATGAAAGATAATAAGCATAGGATTCAAAAATAAACCTATCTAATATTAGTTAACTTCATTCTTTGAATTCCACAAAAAAGCGCCAAGTTTAATTAATACTCAGTCCGACTGCGGTTACAAGCGGATAGTTTTTTAGCATCCTTCTTATTTTATATTTTCGAAAAATATCAAAACTGGTATTAAGTGTTCGATTGCTCCCTGATACCCCGCCAAGAAACTCCTTAAGAAATTAAGGAGTTTTTTTGTTTTATATTTTTTGGCTCGCTGTTTTGGGCACGGATTGCAAATTTCCGTAAAAAACCCCAAATAATTAGGGTGAATTCACCCTTGTCTCAACGTCTCTAAACTTTTAATTTAGCTCTACAATTCATGGCCAGAATTCAATTCGGAGTATGTCGAAAATCCAACAAAGAGTAGACAAAATTTTATTTGCAATAAAATGGAAACTTTAGAAGAACAATTCAAAAATATGCATCTTCTCGACCGGGAAGAGCGCTTGAAATTACTCAGAAAAATAGATATAATTCGGCCAGAAGTCCTGAAGCCTTTTTTTCCTGGACGATGGCTTTGGAAACGCTGCAATGTAAAAGTTTTAATTGTAGCAGATGGTGGTTTGAATTTTGGTACCGGAGCATTTGGATTATCGGAATTTTTAACCACTTTTAATGAATTGCAAAAATCTACCTGGTATAATTACCAAGTAACACTTGGTCACAGGAGTTCTACCCCTTTTTCAAATCCTAATAAATTGGTTGTAGCAACTATTCCAAGTTTTAATTTTGTTTCAAGTGTAATGCTTAATAATTTTGACCAAGTATGGTTATTTGGTATCGATCCTGGATCAGGTTTACCATCTAATGAATTAGCAGTGGTTGAAGCTTTTATGAACAACGGTGGTGGATTGTTTGCTACAGGTGATCATGGCTCTTTAGGTTCAAGTTTGTGTAGTAATATACCTAGAGTGAAAGATATGAGACATTGGGCTGATTTTGGCATTAATGAAGTGGGTATGACTCAGCCAAGAAGAAACGATACAAACCGACCAAAAACAGGTGATGCAACTTCTTTATATTTTGATAACCAATCAGACAATATCCCTCAAAATATTTCTGTAAGAATATTTGGTACAGGTCTTCCACATCCTTTGTTATCCATCAAAAAAAGTGTTAGACCAACTGGATTGATTGATATTATGCCAGATCACCCACATGAGGGTGAGTGCAAACCTGAAACATCATTTACTGCTAATGGGATTACTGTTTCTACTCAAAATATTGCAACATCTTTTGTTTTAGGAGGCAGCACTGTCGGAGGCGGAGCAAAAGCGCTAACTATTCCTCATTCCTTTTCTTCTATTGCTGTATGGGATGGTCGTTTGGCAAAAGTTGGCCGTATTGTAGTCGATTCAACTTGGCACCATTTTGTAAATGTTAATCTAAATGGAGTTGGTTCTACTTTTAACGGAGATGACATACCCGGTATACAATCCGGTTTAACCACAGCTGATTTTAGTGTTATTAGACAATATTTCATGAATATTGCTCTTTGGATTACCAAAAGTAAACTAATTTTATGTTTGAGAAGATATGTCTGGTATGAACTCTTAAAAGATTCGCAACTCATAGAAGCAAGTTTGAATAATCCAATTGAAGGAAGAGAAAATATTTCAATTGCAGATTTAAACAGTATTGGGGCTTTGGCAGAAGAAATTCTATCTGAAAAATATAGTCCGGCATTTGCCAGAGATTTTTTAATTGAAGCTCTTGAACCGGTAAATCCAAATCTAGCTTATAAATTAAATATATGGAAACCTGATAACCCGGAAAAAGTTAGAAAAATAGAAGACAAATATTATCAGCCTTGGGTAAACTTAGATTTTATTTTGCATACTGCAATTGGAGCTGGATTTATCGCATTAAGAGATGATAAAATTATTTCTGATGAAAATGCAATTGAAAAAGACCTGGATAGTATAATTGATGTTTTCAATAGAGGAGTTCAATTTGGTTTTGACAAATCCGTAAAAAATCTCGGGGAAAGCATTAATTCTCTAAGCGATGAATTAAAAATCAGACTTTAATACTAATATATTTATAACAGATAGCTGCAAAAAGCACCATCTTGTGATAATAGGGCGGGCGTACAGCAAAAAAATATTTAATCCAATTCTATCAAGATTGTTTTAAGCATCAATAAATATCAAAATAGGAATTAAATGTTCAACTATAATTCTGGTGACTCCATAAAATTTTAAAGAGGCTGTACGAAAAATAACAGCCTCTTCTTATGCTTTATAATTTTGACTCCCTGTTTAAGGAGTTTTTTTATTTAAAAAATTCATCAAAGCTTTCTTTTTTTGATTTTTGATACTTTTCAATATATACATCTAAAAAATCGCTTTGCTTTAAAAATAGAATTGGATCTATTATATTTAGTATCTCTTCAATTGCTTTTTGTTTGTCATTTTGTTTATTAAAATAAGCTTCTGTTATTTTATAACCCATCCAATATCCTAAATCATTTGGTCTGTCATCTTTCTTAGAAGTTCCATATAACCAGTCCTGATAATCAGCATTTTTTAATCTCATTACAAATTCCTGACATAGTTTATCCCGGTTTTGTTCTCCATATTGATAAGAAAGCTGATTTATTGCGTCTCCTGAAATCAGTTCGCCTAGAAAATCTGCACCTCCTTCTAGCAGGCACCATTTCAACAGCATATCTTTTCCTTCTATCTTTTGCTGATAGTGAATAAGTTCGTGTGCGATTAAACCCGAAACGCCGTCCAAATTTTTGAGCATTTCAGTTCCAATAATAATTCCCTCTGGAGAAGAAGTTCCGCCTGAATTAAATCTTCCATAAACAAAATAAATAGGAGGGAACTTTGCCTTCGGATACCAATATTTTAAGGCACTATATATGGCTATTACTCTCTTTTCCTTAGAAGGAAGACCATCTAAAACATTTCTTGAAAGTTCGTAATCTGCTTTTCTTTTCTTCACAGCAGAAAAAAGAGAATCTGCATTAAGTATTCTGTTCTCCGTAAATCCTTTAATACCAGGAGAACCTTTTTGCATGTAGGCTACAAATGGATTTTCTTTTGATTTATTCATTTTATCAAATGCTTCCCAAAAATTTTTTGAATCTTTGGTTTCAAAAATGGCATCTAAAGGATTGTTTGAGAAATTATTTTGTCCAAAAATAAAATTAGAAAAAATAATAAAAAGTGATGTAGCAATAAGGTTTAACTTCATATAGGGTAGTTTTAAAAACGAATATAAGGAATATTATTACTACAAATAATTTACTTTTTGAAAAGAAATAATTTCTCCTATCTTTTATCAATACTCCCTTCAATATTCTAAAATTTTTATTTAGTTAAAAACATTTGATAAAGCCAATCCATATAAAATAGCACATTAATTTTTATAACGCTTCGTATTTACAGCATTAAAAGAATAAGATATCATTAGATAACTCCATAATGCCAACTTATTTTCATCTTGTATTTTGGGTAAGTATTTCATTGATTCAGTTGATTTATAAAATGAAAAAGCATAATTTATTTCTAATTGCCTAACTGGTATATATTTCATTGAAAAATCATTTTCAAATCCGAGAAACTTTGGCACTGATTGGCCTAAATTATTGATTAAAGAGTATTGATTATAAAAAAGATGAAAGTCGGAACGCAACGATAATTTACTATTTATTGGTATTGTAGCAAATAAATAAGGATTCACCAGACCTTTTCCGCCAACATCGGTAGGGAAACGGGTAAATACATTCATATTTCCATTAAATTTCCAGGTCACGCCATATAAAACATCAAAATCTGCTGACTTATTGGTAGATAATGAAGAACTGCTTCCGCTAATTATTTCGGCCCCCAATCTCCAGATTAATTTTTTAAGAGTTAATCGAACTTCTGGCTGAAGATAGTAGGCAAATAATTTTTGGCCCTTTGGATTTTTTCCAAATTGTAAATAAGAGTTAAGTGTATAATACCATTGCGCTTTTTTAAACTCAATCCTTCCGCCTGTAGTTGCACGAGTATACATTTCGTCTGAGGTTGCACTTTTTAAAAAATCAACTATATTCATTGAATTAAAAGAAAAATACTTATCAGAATTATAATAAAAATTATTCATTAACAGGTATTTGTAACGATTTGAAGCAACCGGAGAATAAAAAGTTTCAAATTCGTCATTATAATTGCGCGTAAACAAAAAGAAAAAATCATTAGAGGTGTGTTTTGAATATTTCATTATTCGTATTCCTTCGTGTGATCTGCCTTGTTGCGCCCAAGGTGCATCAGAGAAGAGTCTGCCATTATCTAATAAAACACTTTGTCTTCCTAATCTAAAGTTAACTGATTTAAATTTCGTTTCAAGAAACAACTGATAAAAATTAATACTTCCGACCTTAGAAGCTTTGTTATTCTGATCCCAAAGATGGATTTCCTGCACATCAGATTTTATTAGCCATTTTTCTCTCGTATATTGCAGTAAGATCCTATTTCTCTGTGTAATATAAAAATAGGGATCTATCGAATCATTAGGTGTAAGTACATAATTTGAAGTAAATTCGGCTCTGGGTCTAATTTCTATATTCATTAAGAACTGCCGTGGTAAACTATCTTTCTGTTGCGCATTAAGTTGAAGTATGACAAAAAAAACAATAGATGACTTATTTTAGATAGCATTTTTATTGTCATGAAACTTTTATTCTATAGATTTACTATGCAATTACAATAATAATCAATTTCTTTTAATATTTGATATACAAAAAACTCCAATTAAAATTGGAGTTTTTTGTGTTCTATTTTCAGAATATTGGCTGGTAGCCTTATTTAACCAGCAATTTTCTTATTTCAGCTGCTATATTATCCAAATTACCGGGAGCATTTCCAGTTGCAACAAATTTGATAACTCCATTTTGGTCTATTAAAAAGTTTTTAGGAATAGAAGCGGTTGCATAGTCATTCCATATTTTTTTATCAGAATCGACGCCGTAATTAAAGTCAATTCCGTCTTTTCTTAGTTTAGTAACCTTATTTAAAACTTTCTCTTGTGTTTCGCCACTCGAAATCGCTAAAAACACAAAATTATCCTTTTTAAATGGCTCAATTATTTTTGATGGAATATCATAAAATTCCATTAGGCAAGGTGCACACCAGGTTGCCCAGAAATTCACTAAAACAACTTTCCCTTTTAAATCAGAAAGTTTTATCTCCTTACCATCTACCAGTTTTAGAGTAAAATCTGTTGCCTTGTCATTTACATTTAAAATATACTCTTTTGTATCAGCTTTAGCTACACTTTTATTTTCTACTGGTTGGGAACTCATTTTTTTCTCATTTTCAGTTTTTTCCTGTTCCGTATACATTCCAATTATAATTATGAATTCCTTTTCTCCAATTTTATCTCCAAACTTGCTGGCTAATTCATTTCTTTTCTCTTCCGAAACTCCTTTGGTCATTGATTTAACATAACCATCGGCGCCATATTTTTCCACCGTTTCCATTGAGACGATCTCATTGTTTGCAATAATAACATATTCAGGTTTTTTGACCACTTTATTTTGCCCATAAAAGGATTGAGAAATTATTATAAGAGCCAAAAGAAATAGTTTTTTCATGCTTAGGTAGTTTTTAAAAGGTTGTCTTTGTTTGTGATAGTTTTACTCTTGGTGAATATAGGAATTATCTTTATTAAAAATATCTTAAAAATTTGCCAATAACTGGGTTTCTTAAGAATAAAAAAACTCCATTATTTCTAATGAAGTTTTACTAACCGAATATTATTTTACAATTTCTCTGTTTTATTTCAAGGATGCCTCATTTCTATTAATCAACAAAATAAACCTTCTTGATCTTATTGTTTTCAATATGATAAATAGCAACCGCTTCTACGATTTCTTTTCCAAATTGAACACGTTCTTTGTCTATCACGGTATTCCCCTGAACAATTCGGCCTAGTAATTCGCAATGTAAATTAGGAACCTTTTCAAACATTGCTGCGTAATTTTTTCTCATTTCTGCTTTTCCTTTTTCTATTAATTTATCAGGGTAGTTATAAATTTCAACATCTTCTGCGTAAGGTTCTAAAAAAGCCTCTATATTTCTCAAATTGTACGCATTTAACTGTCTTTGCACCAATGCAAGCGGAGTTTCTTCAATAATTGATTCCGGGTTAAAAACGACTCCATTATTAATAACACGATCTATTTTTGAGAAGTTTTCAATATTATCGACAGGATTGGCATCCAGTAAAATCAGGTTTGCTTTTTTACCAACAGATACGGTTCCAAATATGTTTTCTTTATTTAGAATTTTTGCCCCGTTAATGGTCGAAGCCTGAATGATTTTCCAATTACTCATACCGCTTTTTTGCATCGCTATCAGTTCGTTTAAATAAGAGGACGCATGCAAAGTGCCAATGTTTCCAGCATCTGTTCCCGTAGCTATTAAAACACCGGCATCAGATAATTTTTTAAGATTCTCTGAACTGATTGTATTAACTTTTGTCATTCTGGCTATTTCTTTTTCAGAATTCATATGTGTTTTGTACTTATTGACAAGTATAGTATCAGACAAATGTTTCAAGTCTAAAAGTGTCCCCAACTGAAAAGGATCTGCAGTTTGCAATTCATGACTGCTTATTTTTAATTTTTGCCCTAAAGTATTTTCGTAACCATTAAAAACTTCTAAAGTAGGGCAGAGTATCGTTTTATTTTTTTTCAGTAGTTGTATAAAATCGTCTTTTACAATTTCGTCATCCACGCTATGTACCAGAAAATCACAACCATTTTCTACAGCTAATTGTGCAGTAATTCTCTCTGTGGCATGAACTGCTACTTTTAAATTATTTTTGTGAGCTTCGTCAATAATGGCTTTAATAATAGGCAAATTTTTTCGGGCGCTCGCTTCCGTTTCTAAACCATCTGCACCTACAATATACCAAATTTTGATAAAATCAGGACGATAAGGCAATTGTTCCTGAACCATTTTTATTCCGTCATCAACAGTTTTTACTAAACTAAATGGAGCTTCCTCTTTTAGATTTTTATACGCCTCAGGTTCGTAGGTCGTCAATAAAGGGCCGGTCATATATATGCTGGGCGCATACTCTTTATTCTTGAATGCTTCTCTCTGCTTTAGATAACTGTATGACGCGCCAACATCAATTACAGTAGTAATACCATTTTGAAGATATCTTTTCAGCTTATCTTCCATAGTTTGATGTGCTAATTTCATTTCCTTTTCATAAGGAACTTCATTTCTTAAATTAATAACATCCGGGCGCGTATACAAACCGCCATTCTGAAAAAAATGCACGTGGGCATCTGTGAGTCCTGGAAAGAGATATTTACCTTTTCCGTCAATCACAGTTGCATTCGCAGGAATTTTTATTTTAGTGGATTGAATTTTAGAAATTAAATCATTCGTAATAATTACGGTTTGGTTAGGAATTAGTTTTTGTTTTTCAACATCAGCTACTGTTACATTGGTTATGTAAGTTTGGGCGAAAAGCGGAGAAAATAAAACTAGAAATACGACTGTAAAAAGGAGTTTCTTTATCATAATGGCCTTTGTTAATTATTCTATTGCTTATTTATCTAATTCAAATACAAGCCAATTAAACTGATATTGTAATAATTAGACTAAGCGAATATAAGAAATATCTTTATTCTTAATAATTAATTCAATTGTGCAATATGATCTATAATTAGCTGCCTTTTTCAATTTGCAGGATTTAATTATTTCATAATAAAAACTAACTACTTTATTGATTATTAATGTTGTATATTTATTAATTCTCATTTTAGAATTAATAAAGAGTTCATGAAATTTTCCTACTTAAGGAAAAATAGCCAACTCTTCGGGAAAATTTGTCTAACCCCAGCGACAGAAATAAATGGAACTTTGTAGTGTCTTACAATAAATTAAAATCAAACAGCATGAAAAAAATAGCAATTAATGGTTTTGGGAGAATTGGAAGATCATCACTAAAAATAATTTTGGATACGCCAGATTTAGAAGTGGTGGGAATTAATGATTTAATGACAATTGAAAATGCAGTTTACTTATTAAAATACGATAGCATTTACGGCAAATACAATAAGAAAATAAGTTTTGAAGGCGATTTTATATTGGTAGACGATCACAAAATAAGATATACAGCAATAAAAGATCCTGCTGAATTGCCATGGAAAGAGTTGCAGGTAGATGTTGTAATAGAAAGTACAGGATTCTTTACCAATAAAGCAGATGCAGAGAAACATTTAACAGCGGGCTCCAAATTCGTTGTCATATCAGGGCCAACGAAAGATACACCAACTGTTGTTCATGGCGTGAATACCGAAGATGGAAAAGTGGCCGTGTTTTCATGTGCCAGCTGTACCACCAATAATATAAGTCCGATTATTGAAATTTTAGGACGTAGAATTGGAATTAAAAAAGCGATTTTAAATACAACTCATGCTTACACAGCATCTCAGACATTGGTCGACGCTCCGTCTAAAAGAGAACCAAGAATGGGGAGAACAGCAGGAATAAACTTAGCGCCAGCCGCAACAGGTGCTGCAATTGCAACAACAAAAGCTTTACCTCAATATTTAGGTAAATTTGATGGGGTTGCCGTGAGAGTTCCGGTTCCTGTTGGTTCAATATCAGATATCACTTTTGTGACCGAAAAACCAACCACTGTTGAAGAAATTAATTCTGTTTTAATCGAAGAAGCAAAAACTGAACGCTATCACAAAGTAGTTGCCGTGACTGATGAACCGCTTGTTTCTACAGATATTATCAAAAGCCCTTTTGCTGCCACTGTCGATTTAGAAATGACAAGAGTAGTAGATGGTGATTTAGTAAAAGTAATGGCCTGGTACGACAATGAATGGGGGTTTACCAACCAAATGATCAGACAGATTCAGGAATTATAATATTCTAAAGTAGTAAGGTAGAAAAATCTAAAGCATTCGTTATGAACTACGCACAATTAGCCTTTACAGAAAATATAAAAAAAATTCAGGAAGAAGCCGGAAGCAGAAATTCTTATGACCGAATGGAAAAAATGTCGGTTGTAGACGGGTTGACCGACAATGAGATTAGGTTTATTGGCGATAGGGATAGTTTTTATATGGCCAGTTTTGGAGAAAATGAATATCCATACATTCAACATCGCGGTGGACCGGCCGGGTTTATCAAAGTCATTGACAACAAAACAATTGGAATTGTTGATTTTGCCGGCAACAGACAATATATCTCGACAGGAAATATTTCTAAAAATGAAAACGTAGCACTTATTATGGTTTCATATCCACAAAGAGCCCGTCTAAAGCTTTATGCACGTGCCAAGATTGTTGAATTAAAAGATAATGAAGCCTTATACAATTCTTTAAAACCTGAAGATTATAAATTTCGTCCGGAAAGAATGATGATTTTTGAAATTCAGGCTTATGACTGGAATTGTCCTCAGCATATCACGCCGCGTTATACAACAGAGGAAATAGAAGAAGCTTTATTGCCTCAAAAAAAATACATCAATGATCTGGAAAATAAAGTAAAAGAACTTGAATTGAAAATATCAGATAAATAAAAAACAAATATTAATATTTTGGCTTTACAATAGAAAACCTCCATTAGAAATAATGGAGGTTTCGCAAATAAGTTTAAATTAGTTTTTACCACGGACTAACGCCGCTTTCATCTTCAATATCATTACTGAAAAACATTCCGTTTGGTGCATCTTCATCTGTTACCGTATGTTTAATAATAAAAGCTGCCGCACTTTCAACAGTTCCCGGACCGCTGTGGTGATTGAAATCTGTTGCTGTATAACCAGGGTCAATCGCATTTACTTTGAATGACAAATCTTTAAGTTCGTAAGCTAATGCAATAGTGTAGGCATTTAAAGCAGCTTTTGAAGTCATATAATTGGTTACTTTAAAATTATAATATTTCCAGCTTGGATCGCTATGTAAAGTCAAAGATCCTAAACCAGAAGTTATATTACTGATTCTTGGAGCTTCCGATTTTTTAAGTAATTCTAAAAAGGCCTGACTAACACTGATTACGCCAAAAAAATTGGTATCAAATACATGCTGAATAGCTGTAATTGATGTATTTGAAGCATTTTGAGGAAATTCCCCGCTTATACCAGCATTGTTTATCAGAATATCTAATTTTCCCTGCTCGGTTTCAATGATGTTTCTTGCAGCTTCTATTGATACAGGTTTTGTGACATCAATTTCAATCGCTTTGATCTTTTCGAATCCTTCTTTCTTTAATTCCTCTACAACTGCATTTCCTTTTGCTAGATCACGTGCTCCTAAATAAACAAATAAACCTTTTTTTGAAAGCTGTTTAGTTATTTCTAATCCAATGCTTCTATTAGCTCCTGTAATTAATACGATCTTCATCTTTTTATTGTTTAAAATTATTGAAGCAAAGTTGCATCCTTTAAAAACCAAATCATTTGCCAAATGACAAAAAGCATCTTAACGAATACTTTTTCTTATTCTGCTTAGAGAAGATTGTGTAATTCCTAAATAAGAAGCAATATAGGAAAGTGGAATACGGTTGACCACATTGGGATAAATTTTCAAAAACATCAGGTAACGGGTAGTCGCATCCTCCGAAACCAACGGACTTCTTCTTTCTATTTTTTGGATCAATGCCCGTGAAGTAATTTTATTGACGATGGCTTCCCAGGGAATAATAGTATCTAACAGTTCTTTCCAGTCTTTTTTAGAAAAAACAAGTATTTTACAGTCTGTAATTGCTTGTACGTAAGCATTGGAACAAATATCATTGTTGAAACTCTCCAGATCAACTACCAGATTATTTTCATCAATAAAATATTTGGTAATTTCTTCGCCCTTATTATTGTAGTAACAAACTCTTATAATTCCCTCTAAAGTAAAACCAACTTCCTGAGCAATTTTTCCTGCTTCAGAAAAATATTCGTCTTTTAGGAGGATTTTTTCTGTCGCCTTTTTTGAAATTAAATCAAGTTGCTGCGGGTTTAAGTTTCCAAATTGCAATATATATTCTATAAACTCTTTCATACTGCAAGTTAGTCAAAGTTGTTTTTTTATTATTTGCCATTTGACAAATAATGAGGAATAATTTTATAAGGTCATTTAACTCAACTCGACTTCAAGACGATCAAAATTTTCTTCATTTTTATCTGTCACAAAAGGTCTAAGTTTGGAGCATTCTTCAGCGGTTTCAAAAACCATTCTGAAAACGATTTGTGTTTTCTTGTCAGCTACTTTTTCAAATGTTGCTACTATATTGGATAAAGGTTTAGAAATGCGAATCCAGGAGATTTCAGTTGGTTTTTCAATTTTTACAAACTCACATTCATTTTGAAAATTTCCTTGCTCAGGGGCATGCATTACAAATTTCCATCTGCCGCCAGGCCTAAGGTCAAATTCTTCAAAGGTGTTTGTAAATCCTTTGGGTTCCCATCATTTTTTTAAATGATCTGGATTTGTCCAGGCTTCAAAAACAAGTTCCTGAGAAAAATTTACGATTCTGGTACTTACAATTTCGCAGTCCGGAGTTGATGGGAAAGTCACTGTTACCATTTTGCAAATCTTCTAAATTATTTATTAGAGATTTCAAAATCTCGTAAACGTATCATATTAATCATGTAAGGCCACATTTCATTTCCTATAGCACCAGGATAAGCTCCCATATTTGATGTTTCTTTAAAATCACCTTCTTCATTACGCTGAATTTCTGAAATGTATTTCAAAGAAAATTTTGTTCTGTTTTTAAAACTCAACAGTACTTGCATGTTGTTATTCTTTTCCTTTTCACTTTCTCCATGAGTTCCTATGCAAAAATAAAAATCGATTGTCCCTTCTTCACCAGTCTTTTCAAATAATTCATCCTTTTCAAAAGTATTGATTATCTCGGTAAAAGGCTCAAATTTAATAATAGAGTACGTGATATTTTTTGGATCAGCGGTATTTAATTTAATGGTAAATTTTGCGCCAATAGGAAATTCATAACCAGAGTTGTAAGGACTTGGTAATTCTTGCGCAGAAATATTCAGACTTAAAAAAAGAATAAAAAAAGTTGCTATCAGTTTCATATAATTTGTTCATTTATTATTAAAGAGAATCCGAAAAAAAACTTATTTTTCTATAATTCTATAGGTTTTAATTCTAATTCCATTACTGGCATATACCTGTCTTTTATAGAAGTTTCAATTTGTCCCGTTTTTACAAAACCTAGTTTAGCATAAAATAGCTCTGCATTAGGTTCTGAATTAAGGATTATTTTATTAACGCTCGTTTTATTCATTTCTAATAAAAAGTGTCTCATTAAAATTTTTCCAAGCCCTTTGCCAATATATTCCGGTAATACAAATAAATTATCAAGTTTCACCGTTTTTTCATCCTCGTAAAGAAAAGAGTAATAGCCTGCCAATTTCTTTTCTAAAGTCAATTTATAAACCACATTTGCATCAATATAAACTGGAGTTACGGTTAAAAATTCTGACCAATTTTCAATTTGTTCTTCAGAGTATCCCCAGTAAGCCTTTGATTTTTTAGTGATATCTGTCAAAATTTGATGATCGCTGGTAATTGCTTTTTCTATAATCATTCTCTATTTTGAAATTGTTAATTATGGAATAAAAATAAATAAAAAAGTACTTCTTAAAAAATTAAAGCTTTCTTAAATTAATTTGAAGGCATTTTTAGTTGTTGTAAATTAGCTATATACGATAAATAAAATATAGAAATCATGAAAACGAAAATCATAATGGCCGTTTTATTACTAGGTTTTGTAATATCGGCGAAAGCGCAGAAAAAAATTGAAACAACTGAATTGCCTCAACCGGCACAGGAATTTCTTAAGAAGCATTTTAGTTATACTTCCATAGAAATTGCTAAAAAAGATGCCGAGCATGGTGAAAAAGGGTATGAAGTGAAACTAAAAGACGGAACTGAAGTTGAATTCTGGAAAGATGGATCTTATCGTGAAGTTGATGGCGATGACAAACCCATTCCGACCGAATTTATTCCAGCCTCGGTCAAAGATTATGTTTCAAAAAATTATCCAGATGAAAAAATAACACACATCGATTATGGCCACAAGGATTTGGATGTTGATTTAACAAATGACATTGACCTTGAATTTACCAAAGAAGGTAAAATTCTAAAAGATAAAAAAAATAACGTCCAGTAATCTTTTTTCTAAAACGAGAAGCCTCCAAAATCAAGAGATTTGGAGGCTTTTTTTTTGAATCTTTAGTATAAACTTTTCACAAGTGTGTAATCTTTACACAACGCAATTTTAGCTTAAAATTTCTAAAGTACTCATTGTCAATTTAAAATGATATTGGCATAAGGCTTGTAAAATGGGATATAGTCATATTTCTTCGAATAGTTAATTTTTATCATTTTTTGACGATAAAGTAATATTCAAAAGGAATGCCAATTTAATAAAAGCCATTAAGAAACAGCAATTGCCCATTATGAAAAGCGAAACAATTATTCAGGAACAATTTTACACTTCAAGCAAAAGTGAACTTCCATTAAACAGTTCAATTTTTAATATAAACAATCAATATTCTCATAAAGATTTTAAGAAAAACGTAAATCCATTAAGTTTTATTGTGCTACTTGGTACATTTGCATTAATGCTTGCGGGCTCTTTTCTAGTTTATAAATTACAATCAGACTTTGATCAGTTTCATATTGACAGAATAAATTCTGCCTGGGGTCTGCCTTTTTTAATTTTAACTGCAGCTTTATTTTTCTTCCAAACAGGTTCATTTCTTTATAATTTATACTTGTATTTTAAATACAAACCAATTGAATCAGTTTCAGATGAACTATTACCAACCTGTACTGTAATAGTGCCGGCATATAATGAAGGAAAATTAGTGTGGGATACTTTATTAAGTCTTGCAGGCAGTGATTTCCCGGAACAAAAACTACAATTACTAGCAATTGATGACGGAAGTAAAGATGATACCTGGTACTGGATGCAACAAGCTAAAATAAAATTAGGAGATCGTTTGGAGATTTACCAACAACCAGAAAATAAAGGAAAACGCCATGCTTTATACCGTGGATTTGAACTTGCTACTGGAGAAATTTTTGTAACCGTTGATAGTGATTCAATTGTAAAGAAAGATACATTACGAAATCTTGTAAGCCCATTTGTTGTTGATGAAAAATGTGGAGCCGTGGCAGGAAATGTTCATGTTCTAAACAATAAAAAAGCGTTGTTGCCAAAAATGTTAAATGTGAGTTTCGTAATGAGTTTCGAGTTCATGCGTTCTGCCGAAAGCATGTTAGGTTCAGTTCTTTGTACTCCGGGTGCAGCAGCAGCTTATCAACGTGATGCGGTTCTTAATTGTCTACCGGAATGGATTGATCAAACCTTTATGGGGCAGCCATCAGATATTGGAGAAGATCGTGCTATGACCAATATGATTTTGAAACAGGGATTACATGTACTATTTCAAAGAAATGCTGTTGTGCTTACAAACGTACCGGAAGAATACGTTGGATTATATAAAATGTTTATAAGATGGGGAAGAAGTAATGTACGCGAAAATTTAATGATGGCTCAATATGTATTTAAAGATTTTAGAAAGGAATCTAAATTTGGTGCTCGTCTTTTGTTCTTAAATCAATCACTAAAAATTGTTATGGCATATCCATTCTTGCTATTTATGCTATTTTTTATAGCCATACACCCAATTTTATTCTTTAGTTCTACACTTTTGGGTATTTTAATTGTTTCCAGCTTTTCTGTATTATTTTATGCCAAAAGATATAGTTGGTCTGAAGCTTTCTGGGCATATTCCTATAGTATTTTTTATACTTTTAGCTTATTTTGGATTATGCCATATTCTATTGCTACAGCCAATAAAAGAGGTTGGTTAACAAGAGGTTTATCTGAAGTAAAATAAACGCTCAAATAAAATTTGAAAAGCCCTAGAACTATTTAGTTTTTAGGGCTTTTTATTGTCTTTTAATGGAGTGTAAACAAAAGATACTCACCATGAGCCGAAACGCCTCCTTCTGTTGCAACAAAACCTTTCTTTTTATAAAATTCAACAGCACGGAAATTCTTTTCCAGGCATTTTAATGTAATAGGAGTTTTCATTATCAGGATAGCTTCTTCAAGTAATTTGGATCCAATTTTATGCTGCTGATATTTTTCGTCAATATAAAAATGATGAATAAAATTTCCCGGAAGCCATAGCGAAATAAATCCGACAACCTTATTATCTACAAGAGCAACCAAAACAAACTCAGCTTGAGTTTCATAATCAAAATCGGTAAGATTATAATTTTGAGTATCCAGCCAATAAAATGTTTTTTGGCGCACCTCCAGAAAAATTCTTTGTAAATCAGCTATGTGATTTTTATTTTTTTCAACGATTTGAAACATTTTCTTCATTTAAATCAATACAGTTCAAATTTACGATAAAATACATCTTTTAAATAAATGAACAAGCTCCTAATAACTAAGTCAATTAGGAGCTCATTATAATAATGTGGTATGTTATTCTTTTATTTTAAATTGCTGTAATAATGAATTTTGTACTTAAATTTTCTTAAGTGTAATTTTTACTTCTTTTAATTTTAATATTAGCTCATCATCTGTTATAGTACTTTCACTTGGAAAAGGTGTACCGGTTTCGTCTTTAATAACTAAACTTTTTCCTTTTTTCGTTAAGGCATAAGTACCATTTGTAATTGGCTGCAGTAAGAATCCCGTTACATGCCCATCTTCTGTGAAAGTTAGGTTTCCAGATGTTAAAATAACATGTTTTGCTGAATCTGAAAGTGCTACGGTATTAGTTTCAACAGCTGTTATTTTCCAGGAATTCACCAATTTATTTCTTTTATTGTGGCATGAAATCGTTAATAGGGTCAACAATGTAATTCCGAGGATAAATAATTTAGATTTTTTCATGGTTTTGAGATTAAAAATTAAACATGAAAAGTTACAAAAAAAAAATATTCGTTTTATATTTTTCTAGGAAAACATCTAATAATTAGTCTTTTACCAATTTAAGAGGTGCTTTTTTATTCTCTTTTAAAGGACGTAACCTAGTTTAGTGTAAGGGCTCCCAGAATTTCTTCATACAAAAATGGACCACCGGGATAAGTAGCGGTATAGTCCAGATTCATCCATACCTGACCTCGATCATCTATATGATAATGGATTCTTTTGCCATAACTTTCCTTTACAAAAAGTACGTTTTTTATAAGATAATTGACTTTTTCCAAATCAATTAAAGAACCAATCAGAATTTCAGGATAAATGTGTCCTTTTGTATGTATAAGCCTTGGAGTCCCACCAATGGAACGTACTGCAGCGGCCATTAAGATCGAGTGATCATCACAATCTCCTGAAAAATAAGCCAATGATTCACTGGCAGTCGCAATATAATCTCCTTCTTTTGGATCGTTTACATAATTCCAACGGCTATTGATCTCTTTAAAGACAGCAAAACACTGAATTATGGTTCTGTAGTCTGAATATCCTTTAACGTTTTTAAAATGTTTTGTTGTAGCCATAATAGCAAAATTTCGAACTTTCGGATTTTGATATTCTATGGCATTTATAATTTTTGATTTATTTGGAAAAGGAAGCAATTTTGCCGCAATAATATCCTGTGGAAATGGATTATCAGACATAGTATAAATCATCGAATTGTAGTCTTCCGAAATTTCATTGAAACCATAATTTCCAATAACAGTTCCGTAAAACAAAATCAACAAATACAAGGCAATACACAGTATAATGATCGTTCGCAGCAACATTAAAGAAAAAAATATAGCCGCGAAAACGATTATAAAAACAAAAACACGATCTAAATTGAAAGCCCATTTTAGATCGATTAAATTTTGATGCAGAATGATGAAAACCGGAATGGTAATTAAAAGACTCAACAGCATAATAATAATCCTATCCCAGGGTGATTTCACCTGTAATTTGGATTTTAATTGCGGAAAGTCGATTTTAGGGAATTTCATCATAAGAATTAAAAGCAGTTTTTACAGCGCTTTTACCGTTTCAACAAAAGTACTTTTTTTATCAATAATTCCCAGACCAAATAATTGATTTTGAATTTTATCGAATGCTTTTTCACTTAAATGTTTTTGAGACCATTGTGTTAACTTTAACCATTCCTGAATATCTTCAACTTTTTGATTGAAAAGATCAGCAAGAGTTTTATCTATATCCGGAATTTGAGCAAAATCGTGCGTTGTTTTGTTGATGACTTCAAGGATCTTCTCTACTATTTTTGGGTTCTTTTTCAAAAATTCATCGCGAACGGTAATCACAAATGATGGCCATGGAGTAGGGCAGTCACCAACACGTCTAAAAATACCTTTATCAACAAGTGGTTTTGTCATAAAGCGTTCCCACATAAAATAATCAGCAGTTTCGTTTGTTAAAGCTTCAACAGCACCGTCAATTGTATTTATAATTTCAAACTGTAAATTATCTGTTTCCCAGCCCTGTTCATGTGCATTTACGTAGGCCATTAGTTGTGAGCCTGAACCTAATCTGGAAATGGCTACTTTTTTGTCTTTAAGATCTTTAACCGAATGAAAATCTGACTTCGCAGCAACATGAATTCCCCAAATTAAAGGAGACTGCACATAAATCTGAACTATTTTACTTGGATTTCCTGCAACAATATCTTTTACAATTCCTTCTGTCAAAATAACAGCAATATCAGCTTCACCATCACGCAACATCTGGCACATTTTACCAGTACCTTCAGGAATATTCTTCCATTGTAAATCAATATTTTCTGCTTCAAATTCGCCATTTTCAATGCATAGTTGCCATGGCAAATTGAAGTGTTCGGGAACACCTACAATTTTTACAGTTTTCATTAGTTTAAGTTTAAGTTAAGTTGTTTGGTATGCGTATTTTAAGTTTGTTTAATTTTTTAATAAATCTGCTCTGTGTTTTTCAGAGATGTAAGGCTCTGCAAATTCTATTATTTCCTTTGCTTCGTATTCTTTCAGGATATTTTTCACAATCAAATAGTCAATATCTCTTGCTATTTCGACAGCCAGAAAAGTATCATTCAGACTTTCTGATAAACAATTAATAGCTTTTAGTTTTTCTCTGATTACCTCTTTATCAAAGTCTTTCTCTAAAATTAAAATCTGAACAATTGAATTTCCCGAATGTTCAATGGTTTCCAGATAAATGTAATTCTTTTCATTTTCATCATATTCAGCATAAAAAAGATCTGCTGTTGCGATAGAGGCACCAAAAAACGGAATATTATCTAATCTGAAAAATCCCTTCTCCAAATTAATAATTTCCGCCCACATGGTTTCTGAAACTGTTTCTCCTAAAAAATCACTGTAATATTTAAATAAGATTTTTTTATGTGTGTCTGCCATTATTTTAGTAATACTTTTTTAAGCTCATCTCTCTAAATATTTTCGAGTGATGCTTATAATTATCTAATTTTCAAATTGACTAATTATCTAATTAGTTTTATCTAATTAATCTCATCGATTATTGCTTTCAACGGTGATATAACAATTCGATAGCCATCCGGATCCTGAAACATTTTTCCATTTTCATTCCAAAATGGATTAACTGCAGTTAGTATTGAAATGTTACTACGTACAAGCTTATTTTCCAACTCATTATAATCTAAAATTGTTTTTGGATAAAGTACAATTACATCTTCTTCATCAAAAGTATGCTTGGCTTTTGAATCTGACTGTGTAAATTCAAAATGCCAGTCCAAACCCGATTTCCCAATAAAAATACCATCGTAATTATTGTGATTCTGAAAACCTCCTAATCGTTCAAAACCGAGAATATCAACATAAAAATTTTCGATTCTCTCTAAATCATTGGTATGTCGGGCAACTCTTAAAAACATAATTTAGGATCTAATTTGATTAATATGATGTTCTAAATGTTCTACATAATCTGTCATCAAAAACCTTAAATCAATAACAGATTCATCGCTTAGAATAATTTTATAATCTAAAGCTTTCTCATCAACAGATTTCATAATTCTGATGATTTGCTTGTTTAACGACAGCCATAATTGGTTTAGTTCGTTAATATCTTTTGTCTGATACTGATTTAAATTCACTAAATCAATCTGATTGTAAGGTCTGTGACGATAGGGTTCTGCTGCATAATTGATTTCTGTAAAACGAACTAAATTATGAATTGCAGAATCAATTAAATGCCCTAAAACTTCTTTTTTGGACCATTTTCCGGGCTTTCTTTCTTCTAGTTTAACGGAATCAATTGTTGGGAAATATCCTGAATTTTCATTCAACAATTGATCAAATTTAAGAATAGCGTTTTGCATGAATTATCTAATTTCTATTTGATATTTGACTTTTTATCTAATTACTTCTGAGCCAGTTTATTCAATGTATAAGCAATAAGCGCATCTACAGCTTTGTATGGATCTTCGCTAAAAGTTCCGGAAGCACGATTGGCAATAATAGCATTTAAAGATAGTGCATTATGCCCTAAAAGTGCAGAAAGTCCATAAATAGCAGCTGTTTCCATCTCTAAATTGGTAATTCTTTGATCGTCAAAATTGAAATTATCCATTTTATTGTTTAATTCCTGATCCTGAATATTCAAACGCAATACGCGTCCCTGGGGACCATAAAATCCACCGGCAGTTGCTGTAATTCCTTTAAATATTTTATCTGATTCAATAATTTTTTCTAATGTTTCAGAACAAGGAATTGCATAAGGTCTTCCTTTTCTGATATCCCAATTGGTATGCATTATAAAAGCATCTTCAAGGGCATCCTGCGAAACATCGTCAATTAAATAGGAGCGAAGCATATTATCTAAACCCAATCCGAATTTTGACATTACAAAACTGTCCACAGGAATATCAGCATGTAAAGATCCCGAAGTTCCTATTCTGATAATATTTAGCGAAGTTAATTTTTCTTTTGGCTGACGTGTTTCCAAATCAATGTTTACCAAAGCATCTAATTCATTCAAAACAATATCAATATTGTCAGGACCAATCCCGGTAGACATTACAGATATTCGTTTTCCTTTATAGATTCCAGTTTGAGTTTTAAATTCCCTTTTTTGCGTTGAAAATTCAATGGTGTCAAAAAACTGAGTGATTTTTTCTACTCGATTCTGATCGCCCACAAAAATTATATCGTTTGCAATATGTTCAGGACGAAGATTTAAGTGATAAATACTTCCATCTGGATTTAGTATTAATTCTGATTGTTTTATCATTTCTTTTTAGATGCTAAGATTCTGAGTGGCTAAGGTTCTAAGTTTTTTTTTAGTGTCAACAAGAATTTGAAACATGAAACTAAAAAAAAATTACCCCCCAACTCGTTTTGTTTTAAAGCCTTTTTCTTTTAATATTGCCATGATTTTGTCACGATAATCGCCCTGAATGATGATTGAATCATCTTTAAAAGTTCCGCCAACACTTAGTTTGGTTTTAATTTCTTTCGCCAGAATCTTAAAATCTTCATCAGATCCTTCGTAACCTTCAATTATGGTGGTTGCTTTTCCTTTTCGTTTTTCAAATTTGCAGATCATAGGTTCTTTCTGAACATAAAGAACATGTTCTTGTTCGTGAATTTCTTCAGGCTCATTTGATTCAACGTGATCCGGAAATAAGTTTTTTAATTGATCTTGTAAGTCCATAATTTTTTATTCTAAAAAAATAAATTCCAATAAATATAGTTCATAAAAATCAAATTCCAAACTCCAGGTTGAATTGGAATTTGGAATTTTACAATTGAAATTCAATAAGTTTACTTTTTAATTAAACCTAAATCTACTAAACGTTCATATAAATAATCTCCCGCTGTAATATCTTCAAATTTCTTAGGGTTTTCCGCATCAATACAGTTTTCTAGACAATCTAAGCGCATATCGCTCACAGGATGCATAAAAAACGGCACCGAAAAACGAGATGTTCCCCATAATTCTCTTGGAGGGTTTACAACCTGATGAATTGTTGATTTTAGTTTGTTGTTTGTATGTCTTGACAACATATCTCCAACATTAATTACTAATTCATCATCTGCTGCAATAGCGTCAATCCATTCTCCATCGTGATTTTGAACCTGAAGTCCTTTTCCCTGTGCACCCATTAAAAGTGTAATCAGGTTAATATCACCGTGAGCAGCTGCACGAATTGCATTTTCTGGCTCAGAAGTGATTGGAGGATAATGAATTGGTCTTAAAATTGAGTTTCCATCTTTCGCATATTGATCAAAATAAAACTCGTCTAAACCTAAATGCAAAGCTAAAGCTCTCAATACGTAAACACCTGTTTTTTCAAGCATTTGGTACGCATCTTTACCAACAACATTAAAACGTGGTAATTCTTTTACTTCAACATTTTCAGGATATTCCGATGCATATTTTGAATCTTTGTCAACATACTGACCAAAATGCCAAAACTCTTTCAAATCCCCCTCTTTGCGACCTTTAGCATGCTCTTTTCCAAAAGATACATAACCTCTTTGTCCGCCAATACCGGGAATTTCATAATTATGCTTAGTTTCTACTGGCAAAGCGAAAAATTTTCTAATTTCGCTATAAAGCTCGTCTACTAACTGGTCGTCAAGGAAATGACCTTTTAGGGCTACGAAGCCAATGTTTTCAAATGCACTGCCGATTTCATTTACAAATTTTTGTTTACGTTTCGGGTCGTCCGAAAGGAAATCACGTAAGTCTACACTAGGAATGTTTTGCATACTTTACATTTTTATTTTAAGAAGAAAGGTGTCATAAAACCTTTCAATAACAAAGGTAGAGAATATTTTAGAATTGAATTTTAAAAGTTATATTAAAATAAAAAATATATAACAAAAACAAATAAAATTGTTATGTTTTTCTATATTTGAAAGACTAAAAAAACGAATCCCCAATTATGATCTTTTACAGACAAGACCTTACCGACGCCAAATTATTGGAATTATATAAAAAACTTCTTAAACCCCGTTTGATCGAAGAAAAGATGTTAATCCTTATTCGCCAGGGAAAAATATCAAAGTGGTTCTCCGGCATAGGACAGGAAGCAATTGCAGTAGGAGTGACGTCTGTTTTGGATGAGTCCGAATATGTTTTGCCAATGCACAGGAATTTGGGCGTTTTTACTTCACGGAATATCCCTTTACACCGCTTATTTTCTCAGTGGCAAGGAAAGGCAAATGGATTTACAAAAGGCAGGGATCGTAGTTTTCATTTTGGAACCCAGGAATATAAAATTATAGGGATGATCTCGCATTTGGGACCGCAATTAGGGGTCGCAGACGGAATCGCCCTAGCCAATAAACTTCAAAACAATAAAAAAATCACTGCCGTTTTTACAGGTGAAGGCGCTACAAGTGAAGGAGATTTTCACGAAGCATTAAATATTGCTGCTGTGTGGAAATTACCTGTCATGTTTATTATTGAAAATAACGGTTACGGGCTTTCAACACCAACAAATGAGCAATATCAATGTACCAACCTTGCTGATAAAGGAATTGGTTATGGCATGGAGAGTCATATTATTGATGGAAATAATATTCTGGAAGTTTATAACAAACTTTCAGAGTTAAAAGAACAAATGCAAAATGATCCCCATCCTGTTTTATTAGAGTTCAAAACTTTTAGAATGCGCGGACATGAGGAAGCAAGTGGTACCAAATATGTTCCGCAGGAATTAACGGACGAATGGGCTGTAAAAGATCCAGTGACAAATTACCGCGATTATTTGACTAAAATTGGTGTTTTAACAGCTGAATTTGACGAGCAGCTTCATGATGAAATTAAGCAGGAAATTGATGAAAATATAGCCATATCAAATGCTGAACCTGAAATCACCCCAACTTATAGTGGAGAATTAGATGATGTTTATAAACCTTTTATTTATGAGGAAGTTAATCCTTCATCAGAAATTAAAAATATTCGATTTATTGACGCAATAAGAAATAGTTTGGAGCAATCCATGCAAAAGCACAAAAACCTGATTATTATGGGGCAGGATATTGCCGAATATGGGGGTGCTTTCAAAATTACAGATGGCTTTGTTGAGTTTTTTGGAAAGGATAGAGTTCGTAATACTCCAATTTGCGAAAGTGCCGTAGTTTCTGCAGGAATGGGATTGTCAATTAATGGATACAAAGCAATTATAGAAATGCAGTTTGCTGATTTTGTTTCAACAGGATTTAATCCGATTGTGAATTTACTGGCTAAATCACATTACCGTTGGGGCGAAAAAGCCGACGTCGTGGTTCGTATGCCTTGTGGCGGCGGTACCCAGGCAGGACCTTTTCATTCACAGACAAACGAAGCCTGGTTCACCAAAACTCCTGGTTTAAAAGTAGTTTATCCGGCTTTTCCTTATGATGCAAAAGGTTTATTGAACAGTTCAATAAATGATCCAAATCCGGTTTTATTTTTTGAACATAAACAATTATACAGAAGTGTTTATCAGGATGTTCCAACAGATTATTATGCAATTCCCTTAGGAAAAGCGGCTGTTTTAAAAGAAGGAAATAAAGTAACTATAATTGCCTTTGGAGCTCCTGTTCACTGGGCTTTAGAAACCTTAGAGAAAAATCCTGAAATCGATGCTGATTTAATCGACTTAAGAACCCTTCAGCCTTTAGATACGGAAACCATTTTTGCTTCAGTAAGAAAGACCGGAAAAGTAATTATTTATCAGGAAGACACTATGTTTGGTGGAATTGCCAGCGATATTTCGGCTCTAATTATGGAAGAATGTTTTGAATATTTGGATGCTCCGGTAAAAAGAGTAGCCAGTTTAGATTCGCCAATTCCGTTTACAAAAGCATTAGAAGACCAGTTTTTACCCAAAAATCGTTTTGAAGCCGTTTTATTTGATTTACTAAAATATTAAGCACAGAAGTATATTGCTTTGCAGAATGAACATTTTTTTTATCTTTAAAACATAAAAACTTAACTTATGAAAAAACTGTTTGTTTCATTTTTTGCCATCTCATTACTTTTTTCCTGTAATAAAAACACTAAAACTACTGATAAAGTCTTAGATCAGAAGTTTGACAAATACAAAGAAGGGTTTGTTACTTCGTTGTGGAAAATAAATCCAGGTTGGGCTTCCGGCGTTGGTTATCATAAATTAGACAGCGTTTTGGTAGTTCCTGATGCCAATGAAACAAAAGTACAACTCGATTTTGCCAATGCCCAGTTGGACTCCTTAAAACAATACGATATTGAAAGTTTGTCTGACAATAATAAGACCGACTTTCAAATGATTAAAAATCAACTTGAGGCTTCAATCTTTAGTATTAAAGAATTAAAATCATCTGAATGGAATCCTTCAGAATACAATGTTTGTGGTGCTTTCGCAGAAATTTTAAATGGAAATTATGATTCATTAGAAGTTCGTTTGCGAGCTTTTAATATTAAAATGAATGCTATTCCGGCTTATTACGAAGCTGCTAAAAGGAATATTAAAAACCCAACAATTGAACATACAGATCTTGCCATTGCTCAAAACATTGGAGGTTCTACAGTTTTTGAAGCCGATTTAAATACAGCTTTAGAACAAAGTAAATTGAGTGCTGCTGAGAAAAAAGAAATGCAGGACAAAGCAAAAGTTTCAATAAAAGCGATTAAAGATTATGCTGAATGGCTGCAGAATCTACCAAATAAGACACCTCGTTCTTTTAGATTAGGGTCTGATTTGTATGCCAAAAAATTCAATTTTGACATTCAGTCTAGTTATACTGCTGACGAAATTTATAAAATTGCCGTTGATCATAAAAATGATTTACATGATAAAATGTTTGTTTTGGCTGATAAGCTTTGGAAGAAATACAAAGGAAACGCGCCAAAACCAGCCGACAAACTGGATTTAATCAAACAGGTGATTGATAAAATTTCATTGCAGCACACCACTCCTGAGAAATTTCAATCAGAAATTGAAAAACAGATTCCAGAGTTAACAGCATATGTTAAAGACAAAGATTTATTATATATTGATCCATCAAAACCTTTAGTAGTGCGCAAGGAACCGGCTTATATGGCAGGTGTTGCCGGCGCTTCGATTTCAGCTCCGGGGCCTTATGATAAAAATGCTAATACCTATTATAATGTTGGAAGTATGTCGGGTTGGACGGCTGAAAATGCTGAAAGTTACTTACGTGAATACAACGATTATATTCTTCAAATTTTAAACATTCACGAAGCCATTCCCGGACATTACACTCAATTGGTTTACAGCAATCAATCACCAAGTATTATCAAATCTATTTTAGGAAATGGTGCAATGGTAGAAGGCTGGGCCGTTTATGCTGAAAAAATGATACTGGAGAGCGGTTACAAAAACTCTGATGAAATGTGGTTGATGTATTACAAATGGAATTTAAGAACAACCTGTAATACTATTCTAGACAACAGTGTACACACAAAAGATATGTCTAAGGAAGAAGCTATGAGATTGCTTACCAGAGAAGCTTTTCAGCAACAAGCAGAGGCGGAAGGGAAGTGGAAGCGTGTAACTTTATCACAAGTGCAACTATGTTCTTATTTTACAGGATATACCGAAATTTACAACCTGCGAGAAGAGCTTAAGAAAAAGGAAGGAGATAAATTTAACTTGAAACAATTTCATGAAAAATTCCTAAGTTTTGGAAGTGCTCCGGTAAAATACATTAAGGAATTGATGTTGTCTAAAGAATAGATTTTCTAAGACATTTTAATTATAAAAGGTTTGATAAGATAGTAATCTCGTCAAACCTTTTATAGTTATTATATTTTCTAATCAGAATTGTATCCTGCCCTAATTGCCAAAAAATGAAGTATAACAGGATTTAGAAACTCTAGATTTTCATCGTCTATATTTAATGAAATCTTTGGTTTTGAAACCCAATTTTTCTGTTTTAATTGAGAAACTCTAACCTCTTTAAAATAATAAGAAAAATTACCATCAAGAGCAATAAAGTAATCCTGTTTTATATATAATCTTTTGCCGAAGTTATAGATTATTCTTGTATTTGTTATTTCTGATATATTCTCTGTAACTAATTCATTCTGGTACAAAATTTTATAATAAGTTTTTACAAAAGTCATTTTATATTTTACCTCTAGAAGTAAAATATCATTGTGATTGTAAATCATTATGATCCTGTTATTCCAGTTAAATTTTACCTTCGAATAAAATAACAGCTCCTCATTTTTATATACATATAAACTCTCCTTTTTATCTCGGAGAATTTCTATTTCCATTTTTAAAACCTAATTCGAATTTGATTCCAATTCAAACAATTGCACCTGACTTTTCAATCGGTCAATCAATAAATTCATCATTCTTTTATTTAAACTTGAAGAGTTTTGAATATAAGTTTCATATTCTTCAATCGTAAAAAGTGCCATGACAATTCCTTTTAAAGAATTTCTGAATTTAATATCTTTTTGAATGGAGTTTTCTATTACCTGAAGCTTCTTTTCGACGGTGTACGAATAGAAATCGGCTTTGTTTTTATTTACATAGTTGATAAACACCGCAATAAACAAATCATTTTGAAGTTTTAAAATAGGCCTAATCGTCTGATTTTGAAACAACTCATCTGCTGAAGATTGAGCACTTACAGTTCCTAAAGTTTCGCCTCTGAATTCTCTTAAAAAAGTGTCTCTATCTGCCATGTTTTTTCTTTAAATTTAGAAAAAATTCCAATACAAAAAATCTATTTTTACTCTTATAAATTAAAATTATGCGATTTCATACCAGAAAGTGGGTCAAGCCCGAAGATTTAAATCCAAACGGAACTTTATTTGGCGGAAAATTATTAGCGTGGATTGATGAAGAATTAGCTTTGTACTCTATCGTACAGCTTCAGAATCCGAAAGTGGTTACCAAATACATGTCAGAAATCAATTTTAAAAGCTCCGCACGTCAAGGCGATATTGTAGAAATTGGTATTGATGTCGTTAAATTCGGAAATACTTCACTTGTTTTAAAGTGTGCCGTAAGAAACATGATGACACGTGAAATTATCATTACAATTGACCACACTACAATGGTAAATCTGGATGAAGATGGAAAACCAAAAGCCCACGGAAAAACGCAAATCGAATTCGTAAAAGATCGTTTGTAATTTTTTCTCAACCCTATCAGTGATATTAATTTCACTTTAACTAAGCCTTAAAAAAACAAGAATGTTTAAAAATTTTATAGCTGTTTCTATTCTATTTGCCTTTTTAATGTCTTGCAATTCTAAAGAAGAAAAAGACAAATACAATCGTGTTTTTTATCGTGCTGTAAATGGCAAAGACACGGCAATTCTAGACATTAAAATAAACGATAAAAGATTTTACGGACGTTATGAAATAGTATATCATAATTTAGGAAAGGATTCAGGCGATGTAAGAGGGGATATGAAAGGCGACACACTTAGAGGTGATTATCATTTTATCTCTAACGGAGGAAGCTGGAAAAGAATACCGATCGCTTTATTGCAAAAGGATAATAAACTGATTCTCGGAAAGGGCGTCATCGGAACTTATTTCAATCTTCCGCTTTTTATTCCTGAAATCCCTATCGAATACAACAACTCTGAGTTTGTTTTTGAAAAGATAGAAAAGTAGTTTCAGGTTTTCTTTATTTCAGGTTTCAAGTTATAGCGCTGTATTTAACCGCAAAGATTCAAAGTTTTACGCTATGAACGCAAAGTTATCACTTGCAAACCTTGCGAATAAACCTTTGAATCTTTGCGGTTAAATTATGTTCAAAGGCAAACAACCTGAAACCTGAAACAAAATAAACTTTAATCTAATCTTCCAATTTTCGAAGGCAACTCGAATATCTCTAAATCAAAATATTCTACAGAAGCCATTACGTGATCAAAAATATCGGCCATGATATATTCGTAGTTCGCCCAGCGTTTATCACTTGAAAAAGCATAAATCTCTAACGGAACACCATGCTCGGTTGATTGGAGCTGACGACACATGATATGCATGTTTTTATTCAATCCTGGATGATCAATTAAATACTGCATAATGTATTTTCTAAACAAACCTAAATTAGTCATGTTGCGGCCGTTTAATGCTAATGTTTTATCAACACCTCGCAGGTCATTGTATTTTTCAATCTCAGCCTGTCTGGTTAAGATATAAGAAGAAATAAGCTGTACTTTTTTCATCTGATTCAAATCTTCATTTGTCAGGAAACGAATACTGCTGCTTTTGATTAGAACATGTCTTTTAATACGTCTTCCATCAGATTTTTGCATACCGCGCCAGTTCTGAAAAGAGTCTGAACTCAAAGCATAAGTTGGAATCGTGGTAATAGTGTTATCAAAATTTCGAACTTTTACGGTTGTCAAATTGATTTCAATAACATCTCCATCGGCACCAAATTTATCCATTGTAATCCAGTCGCCAATACGAACCATATCGTTAATTGCCACCTGAACACTCGAAACAAATCCTAAAATTGTATCTCGGAAAATCAAGATTATAATTGCCGAAAGTGTTCCTAAAATAGTAAGCAATTCACCTTTTTTGATTCCGAATAAGGTCGAAATAATCATCGCAACACCAAAAATCCAAAGGACAATCATAATAACCTGAACGAAACTATCGATTGGTTTATCGCTGTATTCCGGTTTTTGCTTTAAATAATCACGTAAGGCATTAAAAATCGTTCTGATAATCCATAAACTGATCAAAACGATATAAATACCAACTATTTTCCCAAAAAGGGTTTCCCAATATTCATAACGATCCAGAATAATGGGTACAGCCTTATAAATAAAGAAAAACGGAATTAAATACGCCGTGTATTTTGTGGTTTTATTGTGAATTAAATAATCGTCAAATTTTGTTTTAGTTTTTTGCGCAAAAATTGCTGTCAAAGTAACTAAAACAAACTTGGCAACATAATAAATGGCGTAAGCCAATGCCACCATAATGGCAATATTAAAGATCAGGCTGATATAAGACGCAAAGTTGCGGCTCATTCCCCAATCTCTAAAAAGCGGATATAAAAAGTTAAATATTTTATCCAAAGGCTTATGCATTATTTTCTAAATATTTTTTCTCAATGTAGAAAGTTCCAAACGGAATAAGAGAGGCTATCAAAATAATTCCAAAGGTTTTTAAATCCCAATTTTGAGATTTTTTTAATAAAAATGCCAATATAATATAACCAATAAACAATATACCGTGCGTCATTCCTAAAGGACGTAATAAGGTGTGGTAAAGTTCAGGATTGTTGGTTTTAATAAAAAGCATGTTTGCGAATAAAACTAAATAGGAGATTCCTTCTAAAATTGCAGTAACTTTGAAAATCTTGAGCATGTATCTATTTTTTGAAATTATACAAGCAAAATTAAGTATTATGGTTGGTTTTTGTGGTATGAAAACAGAAACTAATTTATTTTTGTATTCTTAAACTTTGATAATGAGTAAGCGCGATTTAAAAAAATATTTAGCCGAATTAAACAAGGAACAACTCGAAGAACAAATTATCGAATTATACGAGAAATTTGTTCCGGTAAAAACCTTTTATGATTTTGTTTTTAATCCAAAAGAAGACAAACTTTTACAGGAAAGTAAAACAAAGATTTCTCATGAATACTTTCCGATCAAAAAACCAAATGCCAAATGGCGCCCAAAAGCAAAAATGCGACGTTCTGTTGCGCAGAAAATGATCAAACATTTTATTGTGTTAGGAGTTGATCCTTTCATTATTGCCGATTTGATGTTGTATAATATCGAAATAGCGCAAACGTTTTCTTCAGGAAACTTTGTAAAGCAGGAATTATTTTACAAAAGCATACTTAATTCTTTCGAACAAGCTGTAAATTTTATAATTTCTAACGGAATTTTATCTGAATTTAAAACAAGAATTTTAGAAATTCAACAGCAAACTATTCAACAAAAATGGAAAAACAAGTACGATTTTGAGGCAATTTTGGACAAAATCGACTTATAAAAACACTTCTCATAAAAAATCTTATTTAAAAAAATCATTTATTTTAGGTTAAAATAAGATGAATAACTGTTTTTTAGGTGTATTTTTGCAAAAATCCAAAAATAAACAATGTCTCAAAACACTTTAGAAATAGAAAGAGAAGAGAAAAAAGAACTTTATGCATACCAAAAAGGCGATATTGATGCCATTTTTGAACGTTTAGATAATGCTCCAGCTCAACATCATTTATTGTATCAATTACCTACAGGTGGTGGGAAAACAGTAATTTTTTCCGAAATCGTTCGTCGTTATTTAGCTAATAACGATAAAAAAGTGGTTGTCTTAACACACCGTATCGAACTTTGTAAGCAAACCTCAAAAATGCTTAAAGGGTTTGGTGTTAGCAACAAAATAATCAATAGTAAAGTGAAAGAATTGCCAGATCAAAACGATTATTCTTGTTTTGTGGCGATGGTTGAAACTTTAAAAAACCGTATCAATGACGAGAAATTACATCTTGATAACATTGGTTTGGTCATTATTGATGAGGCGCATTACAATTCATTTAGAAAATTATTAAACTCATTCAAAAATGCTTTTATTCTTGGAGTAACAGCAACACCTTTGAGTTCGAATATAAAATTACCAATGCACCAGAGTTATGATGAACTTATTGTAGGTGATACTATTAGTTCATTAATTGACAAAGGATTTCTTGCTCGCGCTACAACGTATAGCTATGATGTTGGTTTGACCTCATTAAAAGTAGGTATTAACGGAGATTATACCGTAAAATCATCTGATGATTTGTATACCAATACCATCATGCAGGAAAAGCTTTTACATGCATACACAGAGCGTTCCTTAGGTAAAAAGACTTTGATTTTCAATAACGGTATTCATACTTCATTATATGTATATGAAACGTTTAGAGAAGCAGGTTACGACATCAGACATCTTGATAACACAAGTAGTTCGGAGGAACGTAAAGATATTTTGGCATGGTTCAAAAAAACGCCGGATGCAATTTTAACTTCTGTTGGAATTTTGACGACCGGTTTTGATGAACCAACTGTAGAGACCATTATCTTAAACAGAGCCACAAAATCATTAACTTTATATTACCAGATGATTGGCCGCGGATCTCGTAAATTACCTGGTAAAGATGAGTTTACGGTGATCGATTTAGGTAATAATGCTGCACGTTTTGGTTTATGGAGTGAGCCGGTAAACTGGCAGCATATCTTTAAATCACCTGAGTTTTATTTGGAAAATCTGCGTGATGATACTGAAATCGAATTGTATTTCAAATACAGTATGCCACCGGAATTACGTGCGAAATTCAGTAAAACTGCCGATGTTACTTTTGATGTTGATGAAGAACATAAATTAATAATCAAACAAAATTTACGCTCTAAAGTAGTATTGGACAAATCGTTAGAGCAGCACGCTTCAATGTGTGTAGATAACACTGAAACCTTACAAGAAGCAAAATCATTAGGAAAAGAACTTGATGATGATATCGAATGCCGTATTAAACGTTATGCAAAATGTTTAAGTCAATGCAGTAAAAACTACCGTGAATGGCTTGTTGATGATTATAAAAAGAATATGACCTTATTGATCGGAAAAAAATACCGTGAAAAAATCATGAACGAACCGGATTGATCTGGAAAGGTTAAAAAAGTTTCAGGTTTCAGGTTTCAAATTATTGGAATCTACAGACAACTTGGAACCTGAAACTTGAAACAAAAAAACAATAAAAACAAAAATTAAAACATGTCTAAACAATTCTCAGCATTAGGAGTTTCAGCACCAATTTTAAAAGCGTTAAGCGAATTGAACATTGTTGAGCCAACAGAAATTCAACAAAAAACAATTCCGTTGCTTTTAGCAGAAAGTCATGATGTTGTAGGTTTAGCTAAAACAGGAACTGGAAAAACCGCTGCTTTTGGATTACCATTATTACAGTTAGTTAATACTGATATAGCAACCGTTCAAGCTGTAATTTTAGTTCCAACCAGAGAACTTGGACAACAAATATTTAGAAATTTAGAGGATTTTGGAAAACATATTCCAAATATCGCTATAGCTTCAACTTGTGGTGGAATCCCAATAAAACCACAAATTGAACGCCTAACACAGCCAACTCAAATTGTTGTGGCTACACCAGGACGTTTGATTGATTTGATTCAGAGAAAGGCAATTGATTTAAAAGAAACTCAATATTTAGTTTTAGATGAAGCCGATGAAATGGTTTCAATCCTAAAAGAAAGTTTAGATGAAATTGTTGCTGAACTTCCTAAAAAACACCGCACTTTATTGTTTTCTGCAACGTTGCCTGGAACAATCAAACAACTGATTCAAAATTACTTAAATAAAAATGTAGTTCAGGTGAGTGCCAATATGGAAACTGTAGGTAATCAAGGAATCGATCACGAATATATTGTAGTTGACCCAATTGAGAAATTAGATGTTTTAATGCATTTTTTAAATTCAAAAGATGGAGAACGCGGAATCATTTTCTGTAAAACTAAAGCTGCAGTCAATAAATTAGCAAAAAACTTAGCTATAAATCGTTTTTCTTCAGGAGCGCTTCATGGTAGTTTATCACAGGGGATTCGTGACAGAATTATGGAACAATTCCGTGAAGGACATATTAATATCTTAGTTGCTACAGACTTAGCAGCGAGAGGGATCGATGTGAAAGAAATTTCTTATGTAGTCAATTACCATTTGCCTGATACTTACGAAACTTACGTTCACAGAAGCGGAAGAACGGCAAGGGCAGGAGCAAAGGGACTTTCCTTAACTGTTTTGCAAGAAGAGGAAGTAATTGAAATTCCGGAATTTGAGAAAGAATTAGGGATTAAATTCACTAAATTCCAAAAACCTTCTGTTATTAGCTTAGAAGAAAACAATACCCTTTTATGGGCAAAACAAATCTTCAAAACAAAGCCTAATCACGACATTTCAGCTGATTTAAAAACAAAAGTAAAAACTGTTTTTCATCATCTTACTAAAGATGAATTAATAGAAAAACTGATGGCTAATTATGTTTTGCAGAACAAAGTTGAAATAACAGAAAAGCCTGTTAAAAAATTCAAAAAGTAGCAATCACAGTTACTCTTTTTCCTTATTAATATTGTAATTTTATGGAGTAGTAACACTCTTTAAAAGCAAAATTATAATGGCAGATATTGAAGTAAAAAGAATAACAATAAACGAGCTTGCTCAATTGCAAAAAATCGGCAGACAAACTTTTCAGGAAACTTTTTCGGACTCAAATTCTGAGGAAAATATGAAAAGTTATTTGGAAAACGGATTTTCAACTGAAAAACTAACTTCCGAACTTAATAATAAAGATTCAGAATTTTATTTTGCAACTCTTGAAGATACCGTAATTGGTTATCTAAAAGTAAACTTCGGAGAATCTCAAACCGAATTAAAAGACAATAAAGCCCTTGAAATTGAACGAATCTATGTTTCAAAAGAATTTCACGGTAAAAAGGTAGGACAATTACTTTACGACAAAGCAATAGAGGTTGCCAGACAAAAAAACACTGAATATGTATGGTTAGGTGTTTGGGAAGAAAATTTGCGAGCACTAAGTTTTTATAGAAAAAATGGTTTTGTTGAATTTGACAAACACATTTTTAAATTAGGAAATGACGAGCAAACAGACATCATGATGAAACTTAAATTGTCAAATTAATTCCACAAGAATTTAAAAGAAAACTCAAAATAGGGTTTTATATGTAGAATTATAATGTTAAATTTATAGAACTGCTAAAGCAGCATCGTTTTATTCATGAATCCTACTTAATAGAGACATATATGAAGATAGTCATTATAGGAGGTGGTTTTGCCGGAATCAATCTTGCAAAAGAACTTGTAAACCATCCTCAAATACAAGTAACACTTGTAGACAAAAACAATTACAACTTTTTTCCACCACTAATATATCAGGTTGCAACAGCTTTTCTTGAACCATCAAGTATCAGTTATCCCTTCAGAAAATTTTTTGCAGGTAAAAAAAATCTGCAATTCCGTTTGGGAGAATTACTTTCTGTTGTTCCGGAAGAAAACAGAATAATTCTCAGCAATGGAGAATTAACCTATGATCATTTGGTTTTTGCTACTGGAGCTGAAACAAGTTATTTTGGAATGGAAAACGTTATGAAAAACGCTATTCCGATGAAAACCTTAAATGATGCCATCGAAATGCGTAATGCATTGCTTAAAAATCTGGAAAAAGCAGCTATCTGTAAGGATATTAGAAAACGTCGTAAATTATTGACAATTGTCGTAGCAGGAGGGGGGCCAACAGGAGTGGAAGTTTCTGGAATGTTTGCAGAAATGCGTAAGAACATTTTATTAAAAGAGTATCCGGAATTAGAAACTTCTGCAAGTAATGTTTATTTGGTCGATGGGGGAGACGCACTACTCTCTCCTATGAGTGAAGCGTCTCAAAAAGATACTTTAGAAGCACTTACAAAACTAGGGGTTGTCGTTAAATTACATACTCGTGTTACAGATTACGTTGACGATACCGTATATTTTGAAAATGGAGAAACCATCAAAACCAAAAATTTAATTTGGGCTGCCGGAGTTTCCGCTAAACTTTTTGACGGAATTCCGAAAGAAAGTTATGGCCGTGGCAGACGTATGGCAACTGATCAATTTAATAAAGTAAACGGTTTTCAAAATATATATGCTATTGGTGATACTGCCATTCTAGCTGGAGATGCAAAATTCCCAGATGGGCATCCACAGGTTGCACAGGTTGCAATTCAACAAGGTTTGAATTTGGCGAAGAACTTTAAAGCAATGGTTCAAAATAAACCTTTGAAACCATTCGCATACAAAGACAAAGGTTCAATGGCAATTATAGGAAAAAATCAAGCTGTAGTGGATCTTCCAAGTCCAAAATGGCATTTTAAAGGTTTTATCGCATGGATAATTTGGTTATTTATCCATCTAATTTCTTTGATTACCTATAGAAACAGATTAAATACTTTTTGGAATTGGATGGTCGCTTATTTTGCAAGAGATCAATCTCTTAGAATGATTATCAGACCGGACAAAAAGCAACAACTCGAATAACACAAGTCTAAATTAAATAAAAAAGCCAGAATTTAATTCTGGCTTTTTTATTTTATTCTGCGGTAGTTGGATCAATAACACCAAAAACCTCGCTAACTGAATTGGCGGGAAAACCACCTAATTTTGCATGTTCATAAACCATTTCTTCATTTGGTGCAATGTATACACAATAGATTTTATCGTTTGTGACATAACTGTTTACCCATTGAATTTGAGTTCCTAGTTGATTAAGTACCCCACATGAGGTTTGTGAAATATCTTTTAATTGATCAGATGTAAGTTTACCGGCATTTGGGATTTCCCTTTCGATTACATATTTAGGCATAATAATTACTGATTATTTTCCTACTCATGTGGCTTTTCGGTTTCGCCCCGTTTTTCAAAATGGTTTCTGGATTCCATTTAATTTTAAGCCTTATAAAATTACGAAATAAAGAACAGTAAAATACTAAAAACCAGAATTTTAAAAATTTAAAAATATTAATGAACAACGGGAATTTCACTTTCACTATCAACTGCCACCTGTTCTTTGATGAAACGTTTTCCAATGTTCAAGACAACAAGCGCAATTAGGGTAGTTACGGTCATAATAAGAACCATTGGAGCAACTGAATCTTTCACAAAAACGCCGACAGCAAAAGAAGCTAATGCTCCCAAACCTAATTGAATCGCTCCCATCAAAGCTGAAGCACTACCGGCATTTTTAGCAAAAGGAGCCATTGTAAGTCCGGCAGTATTTGGGTTTGATATTCCCAAACAACCTAAAAATAAGAATAACATTGCAATAGTTTCGTACAGTCCCAAAAGATTATTGACCGAAAGTAGTAAAAAAACAATACTGATTATGGATTGCGAGACCAAAGCTGCCAAAATCATTTGCTCGCTGGAAAATCTCTTTAATAAAAGAGAATTTAACTGGCTTGAACCAATAAAACTCACGGACATAAAGGCAAAAATCCAACCGTATGTTTTTGCATCAACATGATAAATATCCATAAAAATTATAGGAGAGGCGGCTACATAAGTAAATAATCCAGAAAAAGCTATAGAACCCGTAAATGCATAGGTATAAAACTGAGGCTCTTTTAACACTTTCATAAAATTAGAAATGATTGGTTTTGGCTTTAAAGAAATTGAAATATCCGGCTTATACGAATTTGGCAAACCCACTTGTGAAGCAATCAAAATCACGATTCCCATACACATTAATATAAGGAACACAATATGCCAACCGAAATATTCTGTTACATAACCGCCAATTGTTGGTGCTAACATCGGCGAAAGACCAAGAACCAGCATTAACAATGAAAATACTTTTGGAATATCCTTTACAGGAAACAAATCACGCACCATAGCTACTGAAGCAACAGTTGCAGCACAACTTCCAATTGCCTGAATAAAACGCAATAAAATGAAAGTATCAATATCACTAACGTAGATACATCCTAAAGATGCTAAAATATATACCATTAAACCAACAAACAAAGGCTTTTTTCGTCCAAAACGATCTAATAGGGGCCCATATAGCAATTGTCCGGCTGAAATTCCAATAAAATAACTTGATAAAGTCATCGATACTTTAGCTACAGTTGTGTGCAAATCCTTGGCAATACCTGAAAAACCAGGTAAATACATATCGATTGAAAAAGGTCCAAGAGCGGTTAAAGAACCTAAAATAAGTATGAGTTGAATGTATTTTTTCGTTGTCATTTTCTTAAAAAATTGCTTTTTAATTTAAAATATCAATTAATATTTACTATCTTGTTAAATATAATAACCATTTTTATACAAAATATGGTTATTATGTAAGTTTTCAAAAATGTTTTGAAACATTAACCATAAAATTTAAATTATGAAAAAATTCACTTTACTATTAGCGCTTATTTTTACAACAATTTCATTTGCGCAGACAATCACTTCAAAACAAGAAGATGCAAATGTAGAACAATACGCATTGCTTACAAAAGTAAATCAGTATTATCCGGACATTACTCTAAACAAAACAATTACTAATTTTTACGCAGATGGACGAATTATTGATTCACAACAACAATTTGATTTAAAAGGAACAAAATTTTCAAGTTATAAAATTGGTATCGAACCAGGTAATAAAAAATTGTTATTTGAATATGTTTCAGATGAAACTGGAAAAGTTTTTGGTGACGTTCAGCTTTTCAAAGGAAATGTCTTGAGAACAACATTCTCGGATAAAAACAATGAAATTGAAGTTTCCTTAAACGGTAAATCAGTTTATTTGAAGAAACTTTAATTCGCTTCAAAATTATAAAGAAAAAGCATCCGCTATAACGGATGCTTTTTTAATTTATATTTGACTCACAATTTTAAATGTCAAATTTCCTTAAATGAAAAAATTAATCTTTTTATTAGCATTTATTTCTTTTACAACGTATGCCCAAACTAATCGCTTTACAGGAACCTGGAGCAATGAAAATTGTAAGGGCTGTAGCAAAAAATATATTTTTAAAATGACTATAGCGCAATCTAACTATAAAATTGTGGGAACTGCAGAAGTTACAAGCGACAACGCAGAATTGAATTCTGGCGTTATGGATATTACTGGTAATGTATATGTTCTTGGTGACAAAGCTCAGATAAAAATTAAGGCTTCAAACGGTCAAGCAACAAACGCTGTACTATATGTAAATGAAAATGTTATGCAATTCAATAAAGGAGGTGGCTCTGATTTAGTGCCAGATGAAACAATTATGACAAAGCTGTACGAATAAGACAACTTTTGACTTATATCATTTTGACCTATAATTTATATTATGTAAAATAGAATATTTTAAAACTTGCTTCTATCACTATAATTGTCCTTTTAAACTATTTTATGACTGTTTGGTTTTATGAGAATGCGATAAACAAAAAAAATTAAAGTGCAGTGACTTCTGTTGAAATTTAATAATCAGTTGTTTTTAAAACATTTAAAACAAAACGAAAGTTAAATAATAAAGAAATTATCCAATAAAAAATCATTTTAAAGCTTGTATAACCATAAAATTTAACATTTCTTTAAAATAATTACATTCTGCTAAAGATGCTTTCATTGTAAGACTTTATTTTATTATTTTTACATTCGATACTTTAAAAAAATTATCAAACGTATGAATACAATTGCTGAGCATATTGCCGATTTTTTAAAAGAATACCCGCCATTTGATAATTTGACTTTTCAGGAATTATCTGATATTGCAACCAATATCAGAGTCATTAATTTAGAAAAGCATACTGTTTTGTTTCAAAACAACGACGTACTTCATGATAGTTTTTATGTTGTGGCATCTGGTGTCATAAATTTAACCACAATCGCTGATGCCGAAGAAACAATCATCAATAAGTGTCATGAGGGAGATATTTTTGGGTTAAGACCTTTTTTTGCCAAAAATAACTATATGATGACTGCGAAAGCACGTGAAGAAAGTATTATATATGCTATTCCAATCGCTATTTTCCGACCTTTTGTAGCCAATAATTCAGATGTTTTAAACTTTTTACTGGAAAGTTTTGCTATAAATTCAAGACACACAAAAGACAGTGTAAATACAAACGGAAAAGTGATTTCTGATACTTCATTTTATGTCGATCAGCAATCTGAAATGCAATACATTCAATCTCTAACCTATAATAACTCGCCTTTAACAACTGAAGCCAATCATGTTGTAAAAGATGTTGCTATTTTAATGACTGAAGCGATGGTTGATAACATTATTGTATGCGAGAAAAACAAACCAATTGGAATTGTTACTGCTACAGATTTATCATCAAAAATCGCCACAGGACGCTATCCTATTACAGAGACGATTGATAAAATTATGTCTTCGCCTGTCGTTACTGTAATTGAAAACGTATCTCTTGCTGAAGCGCAGTTATTAATGCTAAAACATAATGTAACGCATTTGTGTGTTACTAAAGATGGTACAAATAAATCTGCTGTTAAAGGAATTATTTCTGAGCACGATCTAATTGTCGCTCAAGCCAGTAACCCTGGCGTTTTGATTAAAGAAATCAAACGTTCCCAGCTTCCTAAAGACTTAAAACAAATACGTGATCGTCTGTCTGATTTGATTCAGAATTCAATTCAGAAGAACATCCCAATTTCACATATTAGTAATATCGCCAGCGAAATTAACCTTGCCATTATTAAGCGCGCTGTCGAATTATCAATTTTAGATTTGGGCTCACCTCCTGCCCGATTTGCATGGTTAAGCATTGGTAGCCAAGGTCGTAAAGAGCAGCTTTTATTGACCGATCAGGATAGTATTTTAATTTTTGAAGATGTTACTCCTGATAAATACAGAGAAACAAAAGATTATTTTTTAAGATTGGCAAAAAGAGCAACGGCTATACTAGAAAAAGTGGGCTATGAGTATTGTCCAAACGGCCACATGGGAAGCAATATGTTATGGTGTAAATCATTGACAGACTGGACAAAGCAATACAATAGCTGGATGAATACTCCTGGTGAAAACAGTAATGATTTAAGCAGTATTTTCTTTGATTACGAGATTGTTTTTGGAGAACCTAAAATTGAAGAAGTAATTGAAAATGTTATTTTTAAAAATGCAGTAAACAATACTTTATTCTTTGACTTTTTAGGAAACGATGCATTAAAAAGAAATTCTCCCTTAAGCTTCTTCAAAAAATTCATAGTTGAAGAAGAAGGCCCAAATAAAACAAAATTTGACATTAAAACCCGTGCTTTAATGCCTTTGATTGATGGAGCGCGTTTGTTAATTTTGAATGCAAATATTAAAGGAATAAAAAATACTTATTTAAGATTCAAGCAGTTAGCAATAACTGACTCTAAAAATGCTGAAATATATTTAAGTTGTGCTGAAGCTTTTTTAACTTTATCTAAATTTAGAACTGTTGAAGGATTGAAAAATGATGATTCAGGACAATACATCAATCTTAGAGAAATGTCTAAAACAGATAAGGAAAAATTGAAAAATGCTTTGACACCAATGAAAGACCTTGAGGAATTAATTAAGAGTAAATTTCAACTTACCCAATTCTCATAAAATATGCTAGACTGGCTGAAAAATATTAATAAAGAATATCCGGATTTCTGGAAAGACTATTTAACAAAATTTGAGACGAAACCCAATCGATTCGTGGTTTTATCTACTGAAACTTCAGGATTAAATCCCGATAAGGATGTTATTTTATCTTTAGGAGCATTTTCAGTTATTGATGACGGTATTGTAATTAAAGATAATTTTGAATCGGTTTTACTGCAATATAAATACCTACAGGATAACGGACTTTCAAATGAATTTATCATTGAAAGTAAAATGACAAAAATGCCAGAGCCTGATGCATTAGAAGCTTTTATAAACTTTTTGGGAAATGCAATTTTAGTAGGTCATCATATTAACTTCGATATCGAAATGCTAAATTCAGCTTTAGAACGTCTGGATTGTGGCAGAATAAAAAATGAAGCTTTGGATGTTGATGTGATGTACCGAAAACTAATGGATGTTAACGACAAACAGTTTTCGCTGGATGATTTATGCGAAATATATAAAATTCCTAAAAGCGATAGAAATTCTTCTTCTGAAGATGCGTACAGAATTGCCCTTTTATTTTTGAAGCTAAAATCGAGATTGGGAATCAAATAAAATTAAATCATAAAAAATGCCTCTTAAATTAAGAGGCATTTTTATTTTAATCTATTTCAGAATTAAGAAATTCTTTCTTTCATAATTTCTTCAACAACTTCAGGGTTTAATAATGTTGAAGTATCTCCAAAATTAGAAAAATCCCCTTCCGCTATTTTACGTAGAATTCTACGCATAATTTTTCCAGATCGTGTTTTTGGTAAACCAGAAACAAACTGAATTTTATCTAATTTTGCGATTGGTCCAATATGGTCTGCAATATATTGATTAATTTCTTTAACCAGGTTTTCTTTATTTCTAACTTCTCCTGTTTCTTTTAGAATTACATAGCCATAAAGAGCATTTCCCTTAATATCATGAGGGAAACCAACAATTGCAGATTCTGCAACAGCCTGGTGTTCGTTAATCGCATCTTCAATAGGAGCTGTCCCTAAATTATGTCCGGAAACAATTACAACATCATCTACTCTACCGGTGATTCTGTAATAACCAACTTCGTCTCTAAGCGCACCGTCTCCTGTAAAATATTTTCCAGGGAAAGACGAGAAATAAGTGTCTTTGTAACGTTGGTGATCTCCCCAAATCGTTCTGGCAATTCCAGGCCATGGGAATTTAATACATAAACTTCCAACTACTTGGTTTCCTTCAATCTCGTTGCGTTTCTCATCCATTAAAACCGGCTGAATTCCTGGTAAAGGCAAAGTTGCATAAGTTGGTTTTGTCGGGGTTACGAAAGCAATAGGAGAAATCATGATCCCGCCAGTTTCGGTTTGCCACCATGTATCCACCACCGGACATCTTTTATCTCCAACGTGGTCATTAAACCAGTGCCATGCCTCTTCATTGATTGGCTCTCCAACTGATCCAATAACTTTTAGGGATTTTAGAGGATATTTTTGAATATAATCTAAACTTTCTTTCGCTAGTGAACGAATGGCAGTTGGTGCTGTGTAGAATTGTGTGATTTTATGTTTTTCGATAATATCCCAAAAACGACTAAAATCCGGATAAGATGGAACTCCTTCAAAAATTACGGTTGTTCCTCCGTTCAATAATGGACCATATAATATATAAGAGTGACCTGTAATCCAACCAATATCAGCAGTACACCAGAAAATATCATTTTCTTCATGGGCAAAAACATTTTTAAAAGTGTACGCAGTATAAACCATGTATCCTGCTGTAGTATGAACCATACCTTTTGGTTTTCCTGTAGAACCGGAAGTATACAAAATAAACAAAGGATCTTCAGCATCCATAATTTCAGCAACACTGTTATCTAGAGCTACATCCAACAAAGGTTGTAACCATTGATCACGACCTTCTTTCATTTTAATTTCAGTCTGAGTTCTTTTAACCACTAAAACCTTAGAAACTGAAGGGCAAGAATCTAATGCTTCATCAACAATTCCTTTAAGGTCAATAGTTTTATTTCCTCTATAACCTCCATCAGATGTGATTACCATTTTACATTCACAATCAATGATTCTGGCAGAAACTGCAGAAGCAGAAAATCCTGCAAAAATCACAGAGTGAATTGCTCCTATTCTGGCACAAGCCAAAACAGCAACAGCCAATTCAGGAATCATTGGCAAATAAATACAAACTCTATCTCCTTTACGAACACCTTGCTCACGCAAAACATTCGCCATTTTTGATACTCTTTCGTAAAGTTCGTTATATGTTATATGTAAAGCTTCTTCAGAAGGATCATTCGGTTCAAAGATAATAGCCGTTTTTTCTCCTCTTTTGCTTAAATGTCTATCGATACAGTTTTTTGTAATATTAACTTTAGCTTCAGTAAACCATTTTACTTCAGCATCAGCCATATTAAAATCAACCACTTTTTCCCATTGTTGATACCAAGTAAAATTTTCTTCAGCTATTTTTCCCCAGAATTTCCTTGGTTCTCTTATTGACTTATTGTAATGTTTAAAATATTGTTCTAAATTTTCAATTTTATAATAACTCATATGTTTTTGGAATTTTTTTATAAATGTATTAAATATCAGCGTATTCTTAAAATTATTTAATTCATAAATTTTGGCAAAAAAAAACACATATCAAAAAAAATATTACCTTTTAATATTTATAATTTAAATTTTAGTTTTTTGCATCAAAATACCTATCGTAAAAAAGGCATGATAAATAAATACCATGCCTTTTTAATTTTAACAATTTCAATAACAATTAATTTTTTGTAATTCTGTATTACAATCCGCAATTCTATTTTGAAAATAGCAGCAGCTTTATTAATTAAAATAGAAATCTCTACAAGTATATCTATCACTAAACATACCCCATTATACGGGATTACCTCACTTAACTCACTTGCTCACAGAAGTTAAGTGAATGCAATATTGCATCTATATCCTTTTTCTTAATAAGTGCTTACTAATTCAAAATATTACATAAAACAGAGATACAGTGCAAATCCCATCACAGTCGAATGTGTGGTAATTCCCAATTTATTATCCAATTTTTTTCATTGCAGTCATAGATTCTCTCAACCATGCTCCTACTTCTTCGATAGGATGTTGACGAATTTCTTTGTTTACTGCGATTAAAATAGCATTATCTACTCCATTTGAAGTTGAAAATGGTTTTCCTATTATATTTGTTTCAACTGTTTTCATAAATTCAGTCAATAACGGTTTACAAGCGTGATCGAATAAATAACATCCGTACTCAGCAGTATCAGAAATAACGCGGTTCATTTCAAACAATTTCTTTCTTGCAATTGTGTTAGCAATCAATGGCAATTCGTGTAACGACTCATAATAAGCAGATTCTTCAATGATTCCCGCTTCAGTCATAGTTTCGAAAGCTAATTCAACACCTGCTTTAACCATTGCAATCATTAAAACTCCATTATCAAAATATTCTTGCTCAGCGATTGGAGCTTCTTGTGGTGCTGTTTTCTCAAAGTTAGTTTCTCCTGTTGCAGCTCTCCATTTCAATAAATTCACATCATCATTAGCCCAGTCGATCATCATAGTTCTTGAGAATTCTCCAGAAATAATATCATCTTGATGTTTTTGGAATAAAGGACGCATAATGTCTTTTAATTCTTCAGCAAGTTCGTAAGCTTCGATTTTTGCAGGATTTGAAAGACGATCCATCATGTTTGTGATACCACCATGTTTCAAAGCTTCAGTGATAGTTTCCCATCCATATTGAATTAATTTTGAAGCATATGCAGCATCAATTCCTTTTTCAACCATTTTATCGAAACATAAAATAGATCCTGTTTGTAACAATCCACAAAGGATAGTTTGCTCACCCATTAAATCTGATTTTACTTCGGCTACGAATGATGATTTCAAAACTCCCGCTTTGTGACCTCCTGTTGCTACCGCATAAGCTTTTGCCTGATCTAAACCAGCACCATTTGGGTCATTTTCAGGGTGTACAGCGATAAGTGTTGGTACACCAAATCCTCTTTTGTATTCTTCACGAACCTCAGAACCAGGGCATTTTGGAGCACACATAATTACTGTAATATCTTTACGAATCTGCATTCCTTCTTCTACGATGTTAAATCCGTGAGAGTATGCTAAAGTTGATCCGTTTTTCATTAATGGCATAATAGCAGTAACTACAGCAGTATGTTGTTTATCCGGAGTTAAATTACAAACTAAGTCTGCAGTTGGAATTAATTCTTCATATGTACCTACTTTAAAACCGTTTTCAGTAGCATTTTTATAAGAAGCTCTTTTTTCAGCGATTGCATCTGCACGTAATGCATAAGAAATATCTAAACCAGAATCTCTCATGTTTAAACCTTGATTCAAACCTTGTGCACCACAACCTACAATAACAACTTTTTTCCCTGCCAATGCTGCGATTCCGTCTGCAAATTCAGATTGCTCCATAAATTCACAAACTCCTAATTGTTCTAATTGTAATCTAAGTGGTAATGTGTTGAAATAATTTGCCATTTTCTTTAATAATATTTAATGATATGTAATTTATAATTGATACTAGTTAAACGTTTCTAACAATGATGAAATTTCCATTTTTTCTTTAGAAACTGATATTCTGCCTGAACGAACGAATTGCATAATGCCGTAAGGTTTAAATTTTGCATATAATTCTTCAATTTCAGAACGTCTTCCTGATTTTGAAATCACAAAGAAATCACGAGAAACAGTCACGATTGTAGACTGACTTTCCTTGATGATATTCTGAATTTGTTTTTCATCAAACAACAAACTTGACTGTATTTTAAACAAGGCATTTTCTAAGAAAATTGTTTCTTCATCTGTATGATAAAATGCTTTGATAACCTCAATTTGCTTTTCAATTTGACCAACGATATTCTGAACCCATTTCTCAGTTGTATTTACTACAATGATAAATCTTGAAACATTCTCTATTTCTGATTCTGAAACATTTAGACTTAATATGTTAATGTGACGCTTTAAGAATATCCCGGATATCCTGTTCAACAATCCAACATTATTTTCTGAATATACCGATATGGTAAATGTTTTATCTTCCATTTTGTTTTTAGTTTTTTTTTGTTTCAGGTTTCACGTTGCTGAGAACCTGAAACCTAAAACTTGAAACTTTTCTTTAGCTTAATCTAATTTCAGAAACACATGCTCCTGTTGGAATCATTGGAAAAACATTATTTTCCTTTTCTACCATAACTTCTAAGAAATAAGAATCTTTTGAAGCCATCATCTCGGCTACAGCAGCATCTAAATCCTCGCGTTGTGTTACTTTTTTAGATTTAATATGATATCCTTCTGCAATTGCGACAAAATTTGGATTAATCATTTTTGTTGAAGCATATCTGTTATCAAAGAACAATTCCTGCCATTGACGTACCATTCCTAAAAACTCATTATTTAAAATGACAATTTTTACAGGCACTTGTGTCTGGAAAATAGTTCCTAATTCCTGAATTGTCATCTGGAATCCACCATCACCAATAATAGCAACAACTTCACGATCAGGCCTTCCCATTTTAGCTCCAATAGCCGCCGGTAAAGCAAATCCCATTGTCCCTAAACCACCAGAAGTAATATTACTTTTAGTTGAATTAAATTTTGCATAACGACAAGCAAACATTTGGTGCTGACCAACATCAGAAACGATAATTGCATCACCTTTTGAGTGTTTGTTGATCATTTCCATGGTTTCCCCCATTGAAATACCTTTACCATTCGTTGGGTTCAATTCTTCGTTTATAACAGATTCAACTTCTATTTTATATAATTCTTTGAATTCATTGTGCCATGAATCGCGTGATTTTTGATCTATTAATGGAATCAAAGCAGTTAAAGCTTCTTTAACATCGCCTAAAACAGCAACTTCTGTTTTAACGTTTTTATCAACTTCAGCCGGATCAATTTCAAAGTGAATTACTTTTGCCTGTTTGGCATAAGTAGCTAACTTTCCGGTAACACGATCATCAAAACGCATTCCCAACGCAATTAAAACATCACATTCGTTAGTCAATAAATTTGGACCGTAATTCCCATGCATTCCTAACATCCCAACATTTAAAGGATGATCTGTTGGTAAAGCCGAGAGCCCTAAAATAGTCCAACCTGCCGGAATTCCTGACTTTTCAATAAAAGCTTTTAGTTGTTCTTCGGCCTGACCCAAAATAATTCCCTGACCGAAAACTATGAAAGGTTTTTTAGCACTATTGATTAAAGCAGCAGCTTCAGCCACTTTATCTAATTTTAATTTCGGAACCGGAACATAACTTCTAATTGAAGTACATTTTTTATAACTAAAATCAAACTCATCAAACTGAGCATTTTTAGTAATATCAATCAATACAGGCCCTGGACGCCCAGAACGTGCAATGTAAAACGCTTTTGCAATAATTTCAGGAATTTGAGAAGCTTCAGTAATCTGAAAATTCCATTTTGTTACCGGAGTTGAAATTCCAATAATGTCTGTTTCCTGAAAAGCATCAGAACCTAATAAATGTCTTCCAACCTGGCCTGTAATGCAAACCATTGGAGTTGAATCAATTTGAGCATCTGCAATTCCAGTAACTAAATTTGTTGCTCCCGGACCTGAAGTAGCAATTGCTACTCCAACTTTTCCTGTAGCTCTGGCATATCCCTGAGCCGCATGAGTAGCACCTTGTTCGTGACGTACTAAAACGTGGTGTAATTGATCCTGAAATTTATATAATTCGTCATAAACTGGCATTATGGCTCCTCCCGGATATCCGTAAACTAAGTCTACTCCTTCTTCTAATAAACATCTTATAACGGCTTCTGCCCCTGATATTTTCATAGTATATTTTTTTTATCAAAAACCTATTTCAATTGCTATTGATTTTTGATATTTTGTTATTTGAATAATTAATTATCGGTTACGCATCCTGTTGAAGCGCTTGAAACCGATCTGGCATATTTAAGTAAAACTCCTTTTGTAACTTTTAACGGCGGTTGTACCCAAGCCGCTTTTCTAGCTGCAAATTCTTCGTCAGAAATTTTCAGGTCGATCGTATTTTTTACCGCATCGATAGCAATTAAATCACCATCTTTTACAAGTGCAATACCACCACCATCATAAGCCTCTGGTGTAATATGTCCTACGACAAAGCCATGTGAACCTCCAGAGAACCTTCCGTCTGTAATAAGAGCGCAGCTGCTTCCTAGTCCTGCACCAATAATGGCAGAGGTAGGCTTCAGCATTTCAGGCATCCCCGGACCACCTTTTGGTCCACAATACCTGATGACGACTACATTACCTGGTTTTATTCTTCCGGCCTCAAGACCTGGAATTACTTCAAATTCACCTTCAAATACAACAGCAGGTCCTTCAAAATATTCTCCTTCTTTTCCGCTGATTTTCGCAACAGCACCTTCAGAAGCAAGATTTCCGTATAAAACCTGAATATTTCCGGTTGGTTTTAATGCTTTTTGAATTTCATGAATAACTTGTTGTCCATCTTGTAAATCAGGAGTCGAAGCTAGATTTTCTGCAACTGTTTTTCCTGTTACAGTTAAACAATCTCCATGAATCAATCCTACTTTCAATAAATATTTCATTACAGAAGGAATACCTCCAGCCTCATGAATATCTTCCATCATGTATTTACCACTTGGTTTCATGTCAGCCAAAACTGGTGTTCTGTCATTAATAGCCTGAAAATCATCCAAAGTAATTTTAATATCAACCGCGTGAGCCATTGCAATTAAGTGCATAACTGCATTTGTAGAACCTCCTAAAACAGCTACAATTGTAATAGCGTTTTCGAAAGCTTTACGAGTCATAATATCTCTTGGCTTAATATCTTTTTCTAATAATATTTTGATTGCCTCTCCAGCAGCCAAACATTCGTCTCTTTTTTCCTGACTTAATGCAGGATTTGAAGAGCTGTATGGCAAACTCATTCCTAATGCTTCAATTGCTGAAGACATTGTATTTGCTGTATACATTCCACCGCAAGCACCAGCTCCCGGACATGCATTCTGAATAACTCCTTTAAAATCTTCAGGAGTAATTTCGTTTTTTACTTTTTTTCCTAATGCCTCAAAAGCAGAAACGATATTTAAAGATTCTCCTTTCCATTTCCCTGAATGAATTGATCCTCCATAAACCATCATAGCCGGACGGTTTAATCTTCCCATTGCGATTAAGGCTCCTGGCATATTTTTATCACAACCAGGAATGGCAATTACACCATCATACCATTGTGCTCCCACAACAGTTTCAATAGAATCTGCAATTACGTCACGAGAAACCAATGAAAAACGCATTCCTTCAGTACCGTTTGAAATTCCGTCACTAACACCAATAGTATTAAAAATAAGTCCGACCAGATTTGCGTCCCAAACACCTTTTTTAACATCTTTTGCTAAATCATTCAGGTGCATGTTGCAAGTGTTACCATCGTAACCCATGCTCACAATACCTACTTGTGCTTTTTTCAAATCTTCTTCAGTTAAACCAATACCGTACAACATCGCTTGCGCCGCAGGTTGTGTTTGATCTTGAGTGATGGTTTTGCTGTACTTATTTAATTCCATTATGTATTAATTTATTTTTAATTTTTATTCAAAAAAAAACCTTCCAGTATTTGGAAGGTTTATAATATAGTTTTTCAATTATATTTATACCATTCCCGATGCAGATGTGAAAATCACATTGACAACAACGACAGAAGTAATAATAATTGAGATTTGCATCTTGTTATTTTTTTAGTGTGACAAAAGTATAAAAACTTAAGTGACTAAAAAAATAAAATCTCAACATTTCAGATACTTCTTGTTATTTATTTCAATTTTTAACAAAAAATATTAAACAATTGTCGATTGTCCGATATGAACGTTGTCATTATTAAAATATAGCAAGTCGTCTTTACTGAAAATAAAATTTGAAACAAACTCCCCTACTTCATTTGTACCGAATTTTGAATCTGCTTTTAAATCAACAGTAACTACTTTAAATTCAATTGCTTTTTCAATTGCCTGATAAATCACATTTGCTTCTTTAAACAAGCCGAAATGTTCTAATAACATTGCAGCTGATAAAATAGAAGCAATTGGATTGGCAATATTTTTTCCTTTTGCCTGTGGGTAAGAACCGTGAATTGGTTCAAACAAAGCATTTTTTTCTCCTAAAGATGCCGAAGCCAATAAACCAATAGAACCTGTAATAACACTCGCTTCATCTGATAAAATATCTCCGAATAAATTCTCTGTTAAAATCACATCGAATTGTTTTGGATTTAAGATGATTTGCATTGCTGCATTATCCACAAATAAAAAATCTAAAGCTACATCTGGATAACTTTCACTCACTTTCTGAACTACTTTTCTCCATAATCTTGAGGTTTCCAAAACATTTGCTTTGTCTACCATCGTTAACTTTTTACGACGATTTTGTGCCGATTTAAAAGCCAAATGTGCTATTCTTGTGATTTCTTCTTCTGAATATTCGCATAAATCTGAAGCATGTGTTCCTTCTTCATTTAATGTTTTAGCTCCAAAATAAGCACCACCAGTTAATTCTCTAAAAATAGTAAAATCTGCACCTTCAATAATTTCTCTTTTTAAAGGAGAAGAATCAATTAATGATTTGTAAGGTTTTATTGGACGAATGTTTGCGAACAATCCTAATTCTTTTCTCAATTTCAATAATCCCTGCTCCGGACGAACTTTTGCATTTGGATTATTATCATATTTAGGATCTCCGATTGCTCCAAATAAAACAGCATCAGTGTTGAGGCAAAGATTAAGCGTTTGTTCCGGCAATGGATTTCCCGTTTTGTCAATGGCGATCGCCCCCATGAGCGCTTCTTCGAAAACAAATTCGTGATTATACACTTCGCCAATAGCGTATAAAGCTTTTTTGGCTTGTAAAATTACTTCCGGTCCTATTCCGTCTCCTGGTAAAACTGCTATTTTCAAATTCATAACGTCTCGTTCTTTATGTATTTAAATCTTTATTTTTCTTTGTTCTTTATTCTATTTTCTATTTTCTATTTTCTTTTTATTTTTAAACTAGCTTCTGATCAAGTCTCCCTGAATTTTAGAAGCCTCAATAATCTGATGAATATCAGCATCTAAAACTTCTTTTTTAATATCGGCGAATTTCAGAAACTCAATGTATACAATATCTAATTGTACTTTAGTAAGCTCGTAACCTACTTTTTTAGCGCGGTAAGCCAAAGCAGCTCTTCCGCTTCTTGCTGTCAAAATAATAGATGATTCATTAACCCCCACATCAAGCGGATCCATGATCTCATAAGTTGCTCTGTTTTTGATCACTCCATCCTGGTGAATTCCTGAACTGTGTGCAAAAGCATTTGCTCCTACAATAGCCTTATTTGGTTGCACAATCATTCCCATACTTTCAGAAACCAAACGGCTCATTTCGTTTAATTCTCTTGTATTGATGTTTGTATCTAAATTAAGATAAGGATGTTGCTTAAAAATCATTACTACTTCTTCAAGTGCAGTATTTCCAGCTCTTTCACCAATACCGTTGATAGTACATTCTATTTGTCGTGCTCCATTTATTGCTCCTGCAATAGAGTTTGCAGTTGCCATTCCTAAATCATTATGACAGTGACATGAAAGGATTACGTTTTCGATTCCTTTTACGTTTTCTCTTAAATATTTAATTTTTGCTCCGTATTCTTCTGGCAAGCAATATCCTGTTGTATCAGGAATATTTAATACAGTTGCTCCTGATTTAATCACTTCTTCACAAACCTGCGCTAAGAAAGCATTATCTGTTCTACCTGCATCTTCTGCATAAAATTCAACATCTTCTACATATGATTTTGCGTGAGATACAGCATATTTTGCTCTGGCAATAATATCTTCTCTGGTAGTATTTAATTTATGGAGTATATGAGATTCAGATGTTCCGATTCCTGTATGGATTCTAGGTCTTTTAGCATGCTTTAGGGCAGCTGCAGCAACATCAATGTCGTTTTTTACAGCTCTTGTCAGTCCGCAGACGGTTGCATTTTCTACAATTTTACAAATCTCAGAGACCGATAAAAAATCGCCCGGACTTGACACAGGAAAACCTGCTTCGATAACGTCAACTCCCATTTTGTCTAGTCGTTCTGCGATAACTAATTTTTGCTTAGTATCTAACTTACATCCTGGAACTTGTTCACCATCGCGCAAAGTGGTGTCAAAAATTTGAACTTTCTCTCTATTCATATTCATTTATTTAATGTAATTTCACATCTTGATAACAAATATATATTGTACTTACGTAGTATGAAATTCATTTTAATGAAATTATACTGTTCATAACGCAATTTATAACGAGTTAAACAATTAATAATCAATAAGTTATATTATTATATTTTACAATGGCTAACCATCAAAAAGATTTCTTATTTGTTCTGATTAAATCGCTTTCCAAATCCGAAAAAAGACAATTTAAAATTTTTGCAAGCCGATTGGAAACAAGTTCGAATACTAAATTCATCGAATTATTTAATATTTTAGATAAGTCTGAAACCTATGATGAAAAGCTTATTCTAAAAAGCGGAATAATCAAAAAAATACAGCTATCTAACTTAAAATCATACCTATACAAACAAATCCTAGTCAGTATTAGACTGAATATTCCGAGTCAGAATATTCGATATCAATTGCGCGAACAAATTGATTTTGCAGGGATTTTATACAATAAGGGACTATATAAACAGAGTTTGAAAATTCTGGATAAGACAAAAATCATTGCGCTGGAAAATGATGAAAAATATATGGCGTATGAAATTGTCGAGTTCGAAAAACTAATAGAATCTCAATATATTACCCGAAGTATTCAGGGACGTGCAGATGAGTTGGTGATTCAGGCAAAAGAATTGAATTACAGAAATACTATTTCAAGTAAATTATCGAATTTATCGCTTCAGTTATACGGAATCATGTTAAAAACAGGTTACGTAAAAAATGATGAAGAGTATAAATATATTGATGATTACTTCAACAGGCATACTTCAAAATTGGATGAAAGTAAATTTGGCTTTCGGGAAAAATATTGGTTTTACAATGCCAATCTATGGCGAAGTTTCCTCGTTCAGGATTTCTTAGCTAGTTATAAATACGCTTATAAATGGGTAAGATTGTTTTATGATAACCCAAATATGATTTACCAAAATCCGGTATTTTTTCTAAAAGGGAACCATTACTTTTTAGAATCGCTTTATATGTTGAAATACAAATCGAATTTCAAAAAATATTTATCGCTTTTAGAAGAAACGATTAAGGATGATAAATTCCCGGTAAACGATAACATTGCATCACTATCATTTCTCTATGTTTATAACAATAAGTTAAATTTGCATATATTAGAAGGTACTTTTGCAGAAAGTGAATATTTGATTCCTGAGATTCTGGAGAAAATAAAAATTCATAGCGATCATCTCGACGAACATCACGAAATGTTGTTTTTCTATAAAATTGCATCAATTTACTTTGGAAATGAAAAGTATAACGAATGCATTCTTTATTTAGATAAGATTATCAATAACAAGAACTTAACGATGCGCGAGGATCTAATGTGTTTTGCGAGACTTTTATCGCTGATTGCACATTATGAGTTAGGAAAAGATTATTATTTAGAAAACCATCTTAAAAGTACCTACAAGTTTTTATTGAAAATGAATGACTTACATGAAGTTCAAAAAGAAATCATCAAATTCTTAAGAAACCTTAATAACTTCTATCCAACAGATATTAAAAAGGAATTTATTAAAATGCGTGCACGTTTTATTGAGCTGGAGAAAAACACTTATGAAAAAAGAGCGTTCCTTTATTTAGATATCATCTCATGGCTGGAAAGCAAAATTGAAAACAGAAAAATTGCTGATATTATAAAAGAAAAGGCGAAATTGAGTAGCCGATAGAACAATACAATAAAAAAATCCCAAACTCCATCAATTGGAATTTGGGATTTTTTCACTGGAATTTAAATAATTTTATTCAACTATATTAGAACTCGTTACATAAAAGTTCTTATCAACTTCTAATGTTCTGTTTTCGTTTGTCGTTTTTATTGATTGCCATTCTGTAGTTGGTTTCAACCAGGTTTCAACACCGTTTATTTTTACTTTTACCGGTAAGTCAAATTTTGCAACACAGTTGGTCCAGTGATATCCTAAAGTTCCGTTTTTGAACATATACTCAAAAACCGGAATTTGAGTTGTGTTTAAATACTGAGCAAAAACTCTGTTGAAATTGATTCCAGCTTGTGTATTAATATAATCTTCAATTTCTTTAGAAGTAACAGTTTTATGGTAAAAAGTACTATTTAAACCTCTCAAAATCGATTTCCATTTCGCATCATCATTTATAACCTGACGAATGGTATGCAACATATTGGCTCCTTTTGGATACATATCACCCGATCCTTCGTTGTTTACGTCATAATGACCGATAATTGGTGTGTCATTTTGAATATTTTTTCTACATCCAATTACATATTCAGCTCCCGCTTCTTTTCCGTAGTAATACTCTACAAAAAGGCTTTCAGAATAGTTAGTGAAACTTTCGTGAATCCACATGTCTGCAATATCTTTATAGGTAATGTTGTTTGCAAACCATTCATGCCCGGATTCGTGAATAATGATAAAATCAAATTTTAATCCCCAGCCAGTGCCACTTAAATCACGTCCTAAGTAACCTTTTTTATATTGGTTTCCGTATGTTACAGAACTTTGGTGTTCCATTCCTAAATACGGAACTTCAACTAATTTATAACTGTCTTCATAAAACGGATAAGGTCCAAACCAGTTTTCAAAAGCTTTAAGCATCTTTGGAGCATCTTTAAATTGCTCTTTCGCTAAAGCCAAATTATCTCTTAAAACATAATAATTACAGTCTAAATCGCCTTTTTCTCCTTTATACACTTCAGAAAAATTAACGTAATCTCCGATATTGATATTTACACCGTAATTATTAATTGGGTTTGAAACATACCAATTAAAAGTTTTTGTACCGTCTTTTTCTTTTTTAACGCTTTGCAATCTTCCGTTAGAAACTTCTGTTAAATCTCCCGGAACATTCACACTGATCAGCATATTTTCAACTTCATCGTACATATGATCTTTGTTTGGCCACCAAACGCTGGCACCTAAACCCTGGCAAGATGTAGCGACAAAATCTTTTCCGTTTTTGTCTTTTTTCCATGAGAATCCACCATCCCAAGGCGCTCGCACAGCTTCTTTAGGTTTTCCTCCAAAAGAAATTACAATTTCTTTTGTATCTCCTACTTTTTGTTTTGCAGTTAATTGAATAAAAAAAGCATTTCCATCTCTTTGAAATTTCAATTCTTTTCCATCTTGCGTCACTTTGTAAATTTGCATTGGTTCTTGCAAATCAATCTGCATTTTATTGTTTTCCGCTAAAACAGTATATTTTACTGTATTTGAACCAGAAATTGTTTTTTCAGCCGGATTTACTTTTACATCAAGATGATAATATTTTAAATCCCACCAGGCTCTCTCTTTTGTAATGCTTCCGCGTAAAGAATCCTGATGTGTAAAAACAGTCTCAGACTTATTCAGAAGCCCTTGTGCATTGGCATTAAAACCAATCAAAAAGGCAATTAACACGCCTCCAAAGTAATTTTTCATAAATTAGAAATTTGAAATAAATAGGGTACTTATATGAACTTAATCGTCAACAAAAGTAAACATTAGAATCAATTTTCTAATAATTTTATAATTTCTATTCGGATAATTTAATGTTAAAATTCAATATTCTTCTCTATTTTAGCAAATTAAAATCCACATACTACTTTATGAAATGTATTAAAATTGTTACTTTTTTATTTTTGATGTGTTCGATAACAGTTTCCTCTGAAAATATTCCTGTGCATAAAACAATTGATAAAATAGTAATTGATGGAAATTTATTAGATTGGAAAACACCTTTTATTGAACCATTAGTTATTCATAATTCAGGAAATAAGGCAACTCAAAATACAATGGTTTCACTTTCGTGGAATGATGATAATCTATATATAGCCTATAATTCTGTCGATTCTAAAATTATTGGATCAAATCAGCAAAAAGATTCCCCTATTTTCAATACAGATGATTTAGTAGAGATTTTTATTGATGCCGATGGCGATGGACGAAATTATGTCGAGATTGGAGTAAATGCTTTTTCAACCAATTACGATATGCTTTTAAAATGTATTTCTCCTGATTGTGGTGGCTGGAAAACATCAATGGCTTTTGATATTGAAGGCCTTGAAGCAGTAAGTAAAATAACAACTGAAGGTTTTTCTACAGAAATAAAGATTCCATTTTCAAGCTTAGAAAAGATTCAAAATGGTAATTTTAAAAGACCTATAACAGGAACAAAATGGAAAGGAAATGCTTTTAGAATTGATTACGGTAATACAACCGAATACCTTGCTTTACAGCCTTATAAAAGTATGAAATTTGGATTTCATCAACCGCAGGAATTTGGGGTATTTGAGTTTGTGGAATAATGTTTAATCGTTTATTTGGTTAATTGTGTAACCAACATTAAATTGAACGTTCGAATATAGCAAATCGTCAACTAAAAATTCAAAAGATTTATTGTAGCTTCTTATTTTATAAACTTCAAATATAGATTTATTAGACACCAAATAAACATTCTGCAAAAACCTATCTTTTAAGTTTCCATAAAGAGCAAATGTTTCGACAAACATGGAAATCCCTTCCTTTAAAACTTGAGGGCTAGAAAAATCTTTAGGAAGAAATATATCTATGAACTTATCATTATCTACGTATAGCTCTCCAGTGCTTTGATTAATTGGAATAAAATTACCATCAGCGTTTTTTTCTAAAAACAAAATCAATCGCTGACCAGATTTTAATTCCTTAATTCTTGGATCACAAAGCCATTCTTTCCAGATAGAAACTGTAATTTTTAAACTTGATTTTCCTTTTACAAATTGATTAATAGTAAACTCATATTTATCCTTTGAAACTTTAGATATAACTCCATCAACAATTAAATCTGCTTTCAAAATAACAATCGAATAAGGTAACACATCTTTCTTAAAAGCATAAGTAAAACAGGAATTTAGAAACAACAACAAACAGATATACAATTTCATAAAGGGTGTTTTGATCTATTAAAAGTACTTTTTTTTTAATATATAGTACAAAAAATCGCATTATCTTTAGAGTGTGACTCTAAATCATAATGCGATTTTTATTTTAAGTCTGAACTACTTCTGGCGTTTCTTCAACACATCCACAACATCATTCAAATGAAAGCCTTTTGCCTGCAATAAAATCAAATAATGAAACAATAAATCGGCACTTTCGCTAAGAAATAAATCATCATTATCATCTTTTGCTTCTATCACAACTTCAACAGCCTCTTCTCCAACTTTTTGAGCAATTTTATTGATTCCTTTTTCGAATAATGAAGCTACATAACTTTTCTCAGAATCAGCATTTTCTCTACGAGTTGCAATTGTTTTTTCTAAGTTAGAAATAAAACCATAATTTTCTTTGTTTTCTTCCTGCCAACAAGTATCAGCGCCTGTATGACAAGTTGGTCCAACAGGTTTTGCCTGAATTAAAAGGGTATCTCCGTCGCAATCATTTTTAATATCTACAAGTTCTAAAAAATTGCCACTCTCCTCGCCTTTTGTCCAAAGCCTTTGTTTTGAACGGCTGAAGAAAGTAACTTTCTGCGTTTCTATTGTTTTGTGCAATGATTCTTCATTCATGTAACCCAACATCAAAACATTTTTTGTTTCTGAATCCTGAATTATCGCTGGAATCAATCCGTGTGAGCTTTTAATATCTATATTCATTTTATTTTAGATTGTTTTATTATTTTAGATTTTAGAATTCAGATTTTATACTCTTTACCAATCTCTATTCTATGTTCTATGTTCTAAAGTCTAACCTCAATATCATTATTTCTCAATTCTTCTTTCAAAGCTTTAATTTCAATTTCTTTAAAGTGAAAAACACTCGCTGCCAAAGCCGCATCAGCTTTTCCTTTTTTGAAAGAATCTACAAAATGCTGTATATTTCCCGCACCGCCCGAAGCAATAATCGGAATATTGATTAATTCTGATAATTTAGCCAAAGCTTCATTTGCAAAACCATTTTTTGTTCCGTCATTATCCATTGATGTGAATAAAATTTCTCCCGCGCCACGTTCTGCTACTTCTATAGCCCAATCGAATAAATTTAATTCTGTCGGAACTTTTCCGCCAACTAAATGTACAATCCATTGCCCGTCAATTTGTTTAGCATCGATGGCAACGACAACACATTGGCTTCCAAATTTCTGTGCCAAATCATTAATCAACTGCGGATTTTTTACTGCAGATGAATTAATCGAAACTTTATCAGCGCCATTATTAAGCAGAATTTCAACATCTTCAACAGATGAAATTCCACCACCAACGGTAAACGGAATATTGATTTTCTCCGCTACACTTCGCACCATATTGACCAACGTTTTTCGACGTTCTTCAGTAGCTGAAATATCCAGAAAAACCAATTCATCAGCGCCTTCAGCCGAATAAATTTCTGCCAATTCCACAGGATCACCCGCATCGCGCAAGTCAACAAAGTTAACTCCTTTTACGGTTCTCCCGTTTTTTATATCCAAACATGGAATGATTCTTTTTGCTAACATTTTTTTTTAAATCTGTTAATTAGAAAATTTGATAATTAGATAATTCCTACTACTCAAATACAGGGTTCAAAAAGGTCCTTTCGTAACTTATAATGCATCTTGTGTCTTCGGCAATTTTAAAAGCTTCTACACACTCCTGGTCGTCTTTTGAAAACATTTGTTTTCGATAATTTTCATAATCTGCTAAACTTGGAAAAGAAAACAGTGCATAAGCAATATTATTAGCTCCTTCAGATGGCATAAAATAACCGTGATGATTACCTCCCAAACGATTAACTATTTTAATCCATCTCTTACCGTAATCTTCAAACGCTTCCAATTGATAAGGATCTATAACGTATTTTAAATGACATGTTATCATAATCTATTATTTTTAATGTGCCAATGAGATAATTACTCAATTAGATAATTTAAGCTTCACAGAATAATTATCTAATTTTCTAATTGGCACATTATCTAATTAATTCTTATTTTCTAATTATGTAGTTTTCTAGTTGTTTCAAAGTAATTCTACCTTCATAAATCGCTTTCCCGATTATGGCTCCTTCACAACCCAAATGTGCCAGCTTTGGCAACTCATCAAATGTGGAAATTCCTCCAGAAGCTATTAGTTTTATTCCATTCGCTTCTTTCAGGATTTTACCATACAAATCAAAACTTGGCCCTTCCAACATCCCGTCTTTGGCAATATCTGTACAAATAACATACTGAATTCCTTTGGCTTGATAGTCCTGAATAAACGGAATCAAATCTTCATCTGAGTCTTCTAACCAGCCCGAAATAGCTACTTTTTCGTCTTTAGCGTCAGCGCCTAAAATAATTTTATCTGAACCGTATTCTGAAATCCATTTTTCGAAAATTGCTCTGTTTTTTACAGCAATACTTCCGCCAGTAATCTGACTTGCACCGCTTTCAAAAGCAATTTTCAAATCTTCATCTGATTTTAATCCTCCACCAAAATCAATTTGCAAACTGGTTTGTGTAGCAATCTTTTCTAATATTTTATAATTGACAATTTTACTTGATTTTGCACCGTCTAAATCTACCAAATGTAAATATTCGATTCCGTGCGCTTCAAAGGATTTTGCCACTTCAAGCGGATTTTCATTGTAAATTATCTTAGTATCGTAATCGCCTTTTGACAAACGAACACATTTTCCGTCAATGATATCTATGGCTGGTATTATTCTCATTTTATTTAGGTCTTAAAGTTTAAAGTTGTAAAGTCTTTAAATCGCTCTCTATATTTTTAAAAAATTATCTAGTATTTTCTCGCCAACAGCTCCGCTTTTTTCGGGATGGAATTGTGTTCCGTAAAAATTGCCTTTTTGCAATGCCGACGCATATTCTAATTCATAATTCGTTGTTGCAATAGCTTCAACGCAATTTGGAGCATAAAAACTATGCACCAAATACATAAATTCATTTTCCGGAATTCCCTTAAACAAATCTGATTTTAAATCATAAATCTGATTCCATCCCATCTGTGGTACTTTTACTTTTGAAGTGAATTTAATCACATCAACATCAAAAATCCCTAAACCTTTGGTATCGCCTTCTTCAGATGATTTACACATCAATTGCATTCCCAAACAAATTCCTAAAACGGGCTGTTTCAGAGTCGGAATCAAACTATCCAAACCACTTTCTTTCAGTTTTTTCATTGCCGAACTTGCCTCGCCAACGCCAGGGAAAATCACTTTATCAGCAGATTTTATTTCTTCCTGATTATTACTTAGAACAGCTTTAAAACCAAGTCTTTCAATAGCAAACATAATGCTCTGAATATTTCCTGCTCCGTAATTTATAATTACTATTTTCATTTTTTTTGTTTGTTTTGTTTCAAGTTTCAAGTTCTGTTGAGCAACCTGAAACTTGAAACCTGAAACTTGAAACTTTTTACAGCATACCCTTGGTTGAAGGCAAAATCATTTTTTCTGTATCTCTTTTTACGGCTACTTTTATTGCTTTCGCGAAAGCTTTAAAAATCGCTTCAATTTTGTGGTGTTCGTTTGTGCCTTCTGCTTTTATGTTGATATTGGCTTTCGCACCATCAGAGAACGATTTAAAAAAATGATAAAACATTTCTGTTGGCATTTTGCCTACCATTTCACGTTTGAATTCTGTTTCCCAAACTAACCAGTTTCTTCCACCAAAATCAATTGCGACTTGCGCTAAACAATCATCCATTGGAAGACAGAATCCATAACGTTCTATACCTAATTTATTCCCAAGTGCTTTCGCAAAAACTTCTCCTAAAGCAATCGCAGTATCTTCAATTGTATGATGCTCATCAACTTCTAAATCACCTTTTACAAGGATTTCTAAATCCATTTGACCGTGACGTGAAATCTGATCTAACATATGATCAAAAAATGCGATTCCGGTGTCTATTTTACTTTTCCCTGTTCCGTCTAAATTTACATTAATAAAAATATCCGTTTCATGTGTTTTACGAGTAATCGAAGCCGAGCGTGCCTCCAATTTTAAAAACTCATATATACGTTTCCAGTCGGTTGTTTGAAGAATAATTGTATCGTTTAATTCTTCACGTTTTGACGAAATTTCATTTGTACCAAATCCGTCTGTCAAATTCATAAAAATCGCTTTAGCACCAAGATTTTTTGCCAATTCAACATCCGTCAAACGATCTCCTAGAACAAAAGAATTCTTTAAATCATAATTTAGGTTATTCAAATATTTCGTTAACATTCCGGTTCTTGGTTTTCGTGTTGGCGCATTATCTTCAGGAAAAGATCTGTCCACAAAAATTTCATCAAATAAAACTCCTTCATTTTCAAAGGCTTTTAAAATAAAATTCTGTGTTGGCCAAAAGGTATCTTCTGGAAAACTAACTGTTCCCAATCCGTCCTGATTCGTAACCATCGCCAATTCGTAATCTAATTCACTGGCAATTTTAGCCAAATATTGAAAAGCTTTCGGATAAAATTCCAATTTATCCAAACTGTCAAGTTGTAAATTTTCTGGTTCTAAAACAATCGTTCCGTCACGATCGATAAAAAGTACTTTTTTCATGTTTTTATTTTTTGAGAATAAAGAAAAAAGAGTAAAGAAAATAGACTTTTAATTCTATCCAAAAAAGCTCTTTCAATTTTTCTTTCTTCTTTGCTCTATAATCTTTCTTCTATATTAATAACTTCAATTCCTTAATCAAAACTGCATTTTCCTCTGGAATACCTATCGTAAAACGCAAACAATTTTCGCATAAAGGCTGAGTTGTTCTATTACGGATTACGATTCCTTTTGCAATTAATTCGTCATACCTTTTGTTGGCATCATCTACTTTTACTAATACAAAATTAGCTTCTGTAGGATAAACTTTCTCAACAAAACTAACCTCAAGTAATACTTTAAGCAGCTCTTCTCTTTGTTCAATAATAGAAGCTATCTCCTGTTTTATTTTATCAGAATCCTTTAAACGGGAAATTGCTCTCTGCTGTGTTAATTCGTTTACATTGTAAGGAGGTTTTATTTTATTTAAAACCGAAATTACAGCTTCAGAAGCATAACAAATCCCTAAACGAATTCCTGCCAAACCGAACGCTTTTGAAAGCGTTTGTGTAATAACCAGATTTGGATATTCGTCAATTTCAATCAACCAGCTTTCTTTATTAGAAAAGTCAATATAAGCTTCATCAATCACAACCAAGCCTTTAAAATTCTGAAGCAATTTCACTACACTTTCGTCAGAGAAAGAATTTCCGGTTGGATTATTCGGGGAACATAAAAAGATGATTTTTGTATTGGCATCAACGGCTTCTAAAATTTTCTCAACCTGTGGCTGGAAATCTATCGAGAGTAAAACTTCTCTATTTTCAACTGCATTGATATTCGCTAAAACACTGTACATTCCATATGTTGGCGGTAACGAAATAATATTATCAATTTTTGGTTCGCAAAAAGCTCTAAAAAGAAGATCTAAAACTTCATCGCTTCCGTTCCCTAGCAAAATCTGACTTGATGTTATGTTATTATTTTTCGCCAAAATCGCTTTTACAGAACTTTGTTGCGGATCCGGATAACGATTTACACCATTCTGAAAAGGATTTTCATTGGCATCCAAAAAAATCATTTCGGCAGTATCGAAATCTCCAAACTCATCTCGGGCTGAAGAATAAGGTTTTAATATCTTTACGTTTTCACGTGTTATTGTATTTATATCGAATTTCATTGTCTTAATTTTTGGAATATAGAAAATAGAGTAAAGAGAACAGAGTTCTCATTTTATCTGTAAAATTTTCGGTATTCTTTGTTCTATGATCTATTTTCTATATTCTATGTTCTTTATTCTATACTCTTTAATCTCAGCGTCACAGCATTTTTATGTGCTTGTAAACCTTCGGCTTCAGCCATAACTTCAATAGCTCTTCCAATGTTTAGAATTCCGGTTTTAGAAATTTTCTGAAATGTCATCGATTTCATGAAACTATCCAAATTTACTCCACTATAATTCTTAGCATAACCATTTGTAGGCAACGTGTGATTTGTTCCTGAAGCATAGTCTCCAGCACTTTCCGGTGTGTAATTTCCAATAAAAACAGAACCTGCATTTACAATTCCATTACAATAAAAATCATCAAATTCTGAACAGATTATAAAGTGTTCTGGTCCATATTCATTGATTAGATCTAAAGCAATCTGATCATTTTCTACATAAATCAATTTCGAATTTTCAATTGCTTTTTTAGCTATTGCTTTTCTTGGCAGTTCTTCAATTTGAGCTTGAATCTGTACTTCAACAGCCTCAATTAATCTCAATGAAGTCGAAACTAAGATCACCTGACTGTCTGTTCCGTGCTCTGCCTGCGATAATAAATCAGAAGCTACAAACGCAGGAACCGCAGTATCATCAGCTACAATTAACAATTCTGAAGGTCCGGCCGGCATGTCAATCGCCACTCCAAACTGAGTTGCTAATTGTTTTGCAACCGTTACAAATTGATTTCCAGGTCCGAAAATCTTATACACTTTCGGAATTGATTGTGTACCAAACGTCATACCGGCAATTGCCTGAATGCCACCTACTTTTAATATTTTAGTAACACCACACAAATTGGCAGTATACAAAATCGCCGGACTAATTTTTCCAGTTTTATCTGGAGGAGAACACAAAACAATTTCTTTACAACCTGCAATTTCAGCAGGAACAGCCAACATTAAAACCGTTGAAAATAAAGGCGCCGTTCCACCCGGGATATATAAACCGATTTTTTGAATCGGTCTTTTTTCCTGCCAGCAATTTACTCCTTCAATGGTTTCAACTGAAATTCTATCTGTTTTTTGCGCAGTATGAAACTTTAAAATATTCTCTTTTGCCAATTGAATTGAACTCTTCAATTCGTCTGAAATTGAAGCAATTGCCTCCTCAATTTCTGCAGGAGTAACTTCGTAATTATCTAAAGTAATTCCGTCGAATATAGAAGTGTATTTTGCAACGGCTTCATCGCCTTTTTTCTGTACTTCTTTAAAAATTTCTTTAACCGTAACTTCGATATCATCGATCGTTTTGGTTGGTCTTTTTAATATTTCTGACCAGGTTTCTGGTTTTGGATTATCTATTTTATTCATTGCTGTATAATTTAACTGAAAAGGGCGCAAGGTTTTTTTTATTATTTTTTGTCTCTAAGAACGCTAAGTTCGTAAAGCTGTTCTCTGTATTTTTTTACCACAAAGGGCGCAAAGATTTTTTCTAATCTTTATCTTTAAAAACACAAAGTTCACAAAGCTGTTGTCTAGTTTTGGAATTTGGAATTTAAAAAAAATTGGAATTTCTTTATTTAAAGTACCATTTTCTCAATTGGGCAAACTAAAATTCCTTCGGCTCCGGCTTCTTTTAATTTATCAATTACATCCCAAAAAGTGTCTTTATCGATTACGGAGTGAACACTGCTCCAACCTTCTTGCGCTAAAGGCAATACAGTTAAACTTCTTAAAACTGGCAAAATTTTTCCAATTTCATCAATTTTATCGTTTGGCACATTCATCAAAATATATTTTGAATTTCTTGCTCTTAAAACCGATTGGATTCTGAATTTTAAAGTATCAATGTGTTTCTGAATTTCTGGAGAGACTTTTGGAGAAACGGCTAAAACAGCCTCGCTTTTCAAGATCACTTCAACTTCTCTCAAATTATTTTTGAATAAAGTGCTTCCGCTAGAAACGATATCTACAATCGCATCGGCCAAGCCAATGTTTGGCGCAATTTCTACAGAACCTGAAATTTGGTGAATGTCAACTGTTAATCCGAAAGAATTGAAATATTCATTAACAGTATTTGGATAAGATGTTGCAATTCGTAAACCTGCTAAATCCTGAATAGAATTGTATTCAAAAGTTTTAGGAACAGCTACTGAAACCTTACATTTTGAGAATCCAAGTTTTTGAATCACCTCAATATGTTTCCCTTTTTCTACTAATAAATTATCACCAACAATGGCTAAATCTACTACTCCATCAATTAAATATTGAGGAATATCTGAATTTCTAAGATATAAAACTTCTAAAGGAAAATTGGAAGCTTCGGCTTTTAACTGATCGTTTCCGTTATTGATTGAAATACCGCAATCTTTTAAGATTTGAATGCTGTCTTCGTTTAAACGACCTGATTTTTGAATTGCAATTTTTAAAGTACTCATTTTTTAGTTGTTTGCTGATTAATAGTTTGAGTACAAAGAATTGGAATTAAAAAACCCGCTTGATGTACTCAAACGGGTTTTAAAATATGATGATTTACATGCATACCATTAACACATCGCCTGAGAGCAATAATGAAAATGATGATGATGTAATTGATTTGAGATCATTATTTGGTTTGTTTTATAATTCTTTGATTCGGTTGCAAATATACTAGTTAATTTCATAAAAAAGCAATTTTTAATTTAACTTAACGATAGTTTATTGTTAAAAAATATTTCAGACACCGATTTTATTACGTTTTTTTAATTCACTATAACGTTTTCATTTTTTAATTAAAACCCAAAATTACGGTGGTCCCTACTTCTATTTCACTTTCAATTTTAAATTGAATATCCAGTAATTCCGTTGTTCTTTTTACAATGGATAAACCTAATCCAGTCCCTTTAATTTCAGGGTGATCGGTAGAATTAGATCTAAAAAATGGATTTAAAATTGCTTCTAAATCTCCTTTTGCAATTCCGATTCCTTTATCTGATATTTTACAGATTGTTTTTCCTTTTTCTTTTGAAAGTAAAATCAAAACTTCGCCACTATTTTTGCTGTACTTAATTGCATTCGAAATAATATTCCTCATAATGGTTATCACTAAAAAATTATCAGATTGAATGTAAAAATCCTGTTCAGCATCAAATTTTACATCAAGATTCTTAGTACTTATTTTTCCTGAATTTAATGTCAGAACATCCAAAATTATGGAGTTCAAATAAACAGATTCGGTATTTATATTTTGCTTTTGATTCTCGAAACGTGCCATCAATAGAAGCTGATCTACTAGCATATTTAAATGATCAACTTCATTTATACAATAATTTATCTTTTCTTCATACTCGCTATTATCACGAGGTTTACGGATTAAAACTTCAAGTGTTCCTTTAATTACTGTTAAAGGCGTTCTTAACTCATGTGAGGCATCAGAAGTGAACTGTTTTTCACGTTCAATAGCATCTTCAATTCGGTTTAATAAATTATTAATGGTGGTTGCAAGTATATACAGTTCATCTTGTGTTTTGGGCAAAGGAATTCGTATTTTCAGATTGTCCTTTGTAATAATTTTTGAAGTATTTATGATTGCATTTATTGGTTTTATACTTCTTCCGGCAAAGAATCGGGCAATAAAAAACAGTACCAATAAGATTGCCAAAAAAGAGAGGCACATTATATCAAACAAGTTGCTTAAAACCATAGTAGAATCTGCAAGAGACATTGCTACAATAATATACCCAATTTGTTTCTTTTTTACATGAAGCGGAACCTGAATCTGTCTTATTGTATGATCACCCATCTTAGTGTCAAACAATTCATAATCTTCTACAGAGTCATTAAATTCAAGTGTTTGTGTTTTTAGATTAGGTGCTTTTTCAATAATATTTTTACTCAAGTCCAAAAACTCCACAAAAACCGGATTTACATCTACAGTATTATGTTCCCGCTCAGTCCATTCTTCCTCATCAATTAAAACAACTTTATCACCGACAACCTTAATTTCTGCTAAATGGTTCTTAATTTCAATTTTTAAATTTTCATCAATATGACTATAAGCCGTGTGTTTTACAATAGAATAAATCAACGAAAAAACCACTAAAATCAACAAACCAGTTGTGATTATATAGTTTAAGGCAATTCTGTTTTTAAAGGAAATTTGTACCATCTATAAGTCGTTTGCGATATAACCTATACCACGGATTGTTTTTATATAATCTTCTTCAATTTTTAAATTGAGTTTTTTTCTAATAGCGTTCATAAATACATCAATAACTCCGGTATCATATTCAAAATTGATTTCCCAAACGTCTTTTAGTATTTGATTTCGGGTACAAACCTTTCCTTTATGTTGAATTAAATAAGTTAATAATTCGAATTCCCTTTGTGTCAAAGCCACTTCTTCCTCATTTTTCAAGACAATATGCCTTGACAAATCGATTTTAATGGTTCCTAAAGTTAGCGTTTCGGTTCCTTTTCTGTTTCTAAAATGAACTTTGATTCGCTCTACCAATTCTTCAAAACTAAATGGCTTTTTGATGTAATCATTGGCCCCGGCTTTCAAACCTTCAATAGTTTCCTGGACCGTATCTTTTGCAGTCAGAAAAATAATTGGTGTCTTCTGATCTTTAACCCTAATAGCTTTACACAAATCTAACCCATTGATTTTAGGCAACATCCAATCTAATAAAATTAAATCAAATTGTTGATTATGAACCAATTCAAAACCTTTTGATCCATCACTGGCAGTAGTAACTTCATATCCTTCTTCCTGTAGCCCTTGTTGTAAAAACTGAACAATTCCTATCTCATCTTCTACTATTAAAATATGCATTTGTTCTTTTTTATTTAAATTATATTCTTCCTCTTTAATATGTAATCAATCAAAGGTAAAAATTTAAAATTTTGGAAATGATTAAAAATCATTTCAATACCACAAAAACTTAATTATCTTAAGCGAATATTAAGTTAACTCTAACGAAGGTAAAAGCCGAACTTAATCCCGAATTAATGAACTGGAATTAATTTTGCGAAAAAATAATTTCATGACTTTTTACAAGAAACTTTCTCCTTTATACAATCTTGCGGTATTCTATTTTATTATAAGTTTTCTATTGCGAATTGTTCTCTTTTTTCATCCCATTACACAAAGCTCTTTCACCATTTTTCAGAGTCTGAAAATTTTTAGTTTAGGACTTATTTCAGATTTTTTCGTGTTTGTTCCGGCTAGTGTTTTTTTGTGGCTGTATTTAATTTTTATTTCAAATTCAAAATACAATAAGCCGTCCGGTTTTATTATTCTGGGGCTTTTTGTTGCCTTATTTTTATACGTAGCATCTGGCAAAAGTATTTTTGACGAATATGGAGGCGCTTTGCCAGGCATTGTTTTAATTTTCATCGGAATTAAGACGGCTCTTTTTGCTCTTTTTCTTTTTCTTCCAAAATGGAGAGATAAAATCAGATTTTGGTTATTTGCTTTTGTTATCTTTTTATATGTCCTTCTAATTTTGCAAAATGGTCTAAGTGAATACTTCTTTTGGAATGAATTTGGAGTGAAGTATAATTTTATTGCCGTAAACTATTTGATTTACACTAATGAAGTTATTGGAAACATCATGCAGTCATATCCTGTAATATCAATATTTTCAGCTTTATTTCTAGTAACTGGAATTGTAACTTATTTTATTCTAAAAAATTCCAGAAATTACATTGATACTATTCCAACTATAAGTGAAAAAGTAAAAATTACATTAATTTATCTTAGCTTATTCACTGTTTCTTTAATTGCCATTCCTACGTTGGCTAAAGCTGAAAATTCTAAAAATGTTTTTGTTAATGAATTGCAAGCTAACGGTATATATAAATTCTATTTAGCTTTTCAAAATAACAAATTAGACTATTTTAAATTCTATAAAACGCTTCCAAACGAAGAAGCATTTGCTCTTTTAAAACATCAGTTTCCTAACATTTCAAAAGAAAACACAAAAAGACCAACATCTAGTGATTCACTTGAAAACCATAAAAATGTTGTTTTAATTACGATAGAAAGTTTGAGTGCCGAATTTATGAGATCTTATGGGAATGAACAAAATATCACGCCTTTCTTAGACAGTTTAGCCCGAAAAAGCCTTCAGTTCACCAATTTATACGCTGCTGGAAACAGAACTGTTCGTGGTCTAGAAGCTGTGACTTTATGCCTGCCTCCCACTGCCGGAGAGAGTGTGGTAAAAAGAGAAGATAACAAAAACAAATTCTCAACTGGAGCACTCTTTAAACAAAGGGGATACAATGTGAAATTCATGTACGGTGGAGATGCATTTTTTGATAATATGCAGGATTTTTATTCTGGAAACGGTTATCAGATTGTAGACAAATCAAGCTTTTCTCCTGATGAAATCACATTTTCAAATGTTTGGGGAGTTTGTGATGAAGACATGTATAGAAAGGCTATAAAATTAATGAATGCTGAAGCCAAGGAAAACAAACCTTTTTTTAATCATATTATGACGGTGAGCAACCACAGACCATTTACGTACCCAAATAATAAAATTGACATTCCCGGTGACATAAAATCACGAGATGGTGGTGTAAAATACACCGATTACGCCTTGAGGAAATTCTTTGAAATGGCTAGTAAACAATCATGGTTCAAAAACACGGTATTTGTAATTGTTGCTGACCACTGTGCTTCTAGTGCAGGTAAAACACAGCTTCCGTTAGACAAATACAGAATCCCGGCCTTTATCTATGATCCAAACGGGAAAGCTTCAAAACACAATCAGTTAATGTCACAAATTGATTTGATGCCAACACTTCTTGGACTGCTACATTTTGATTATCAAAGTAAGTTTTTCGGGCAGGATGTCTTAAAACCAGATTATAAACCAAGAGCTTTTATTGCAACTTATCAGGATTTAGGTTTAATAAGAGATAATATTTTGACGATTTTATCACCAAAACAAACAGTTAAACAATTTGAATTAAAATTGAATCCAAAGCCAGGAGTTGCTTTGGAATATCAAAGTCATTATGATGAAATTCCATTAAAAACAGAAAGAACTGATTTGGTAAATGAAACGATCTCTTTTTATCAGACAGCTTCAGATATTTTGAAGAAGAAGAAATACCAGAAGTAGAATTATTTGTTTCAGTTTTTTTTGTTTCATGTTTCAGGTTTAACCGCGAAGCTCGCAAAGGTTTTAAGCAAAGTTCGCTATGATTGACAAAAAGAAAGCCTCAAATTCTTATTGAATTTGAGGCTTTCTTTTGAGTTATTGTTTCTCATTTCAACCTGAAACCTGAAACTAAAAAACTTGAAACAAAATTTTTAATCATTTTGATTCTGCATTCCAAAAAGGTCTCCCTTTTGATACAATTCAAGATCATCTTTTAAAGCTTGATTATTTCGTTGTGTAACTGCAGATGAATCTAAATCGCTTAAGTCTGGCTTTCCTGCATTTACCCACGCAGTGTACCAAAAACTAGCTGTCGCAGTAATGGCTTTTCTCATTTGGCTTTCAACCATTCCATTCAACTCTTTGTGGAGTTTTTTAGCATAATCTTCTGAGAAAACAGCAGTATTGTATTTGCTTTTCAAAACTTTTCCATCAGCATCCATCTTGAAAACCTGATTTTCAGGAGTTGCAGTTCTTAGTTTTTTATCAATATCTAATAATGGTTGAGCTAAACTATGTGTATCATTAACCATATCCCAAACTGCTTTATGAACATCTCCATAATATTGCGCCTGTGGAACGTTTAATTTATAATTTTTAGCAAACAATTCTGGTAATCTGCTTTCCCAAAGTGAATGAATTCCTTTTTGATCACTCAATTGTCCGTCATGATTTGCAGAAGTATGCAGCGGCATATGAGCATCACCAATATAATGTCCTAAATCAGCAGCAAGAAATAAAATTTCCGCTCTGTTTTTATCTTTAAAAGCTTTGGTTAATTTAACCATCATATCTTCAATATACCAAGGTAAAATTCCGTTATCGTTTAAGAATTTAGCATTGTATTTTTTCTTTGCTTCTTCCATCGTTTTTGGCAAACTGTCGGCAGAACCAAAGTTTTCCATATCAAAATAATGTCTTGGGTTTTCGTCTTTATAATTCAGTGCATATTTACGAATGTCCGGAACAGAAGCTTCCTGCGTAATAAAGTCAATATGATTGTAAAAAAATATTTGTACTGGGCGAGGCAAAGCCATTACTGCTGCTTTATTAATACGCTCGTGACCAACGATTCCCCATGATAAGGTCAAAAATCCAATTCCTAACGCAAGAAAAGCAATTAGTCCTGGTTTCATTTTAATGTTTTTCATTTTTTAAATTTGTTTGAGGGGGCAAATTTATCTCATTTAAAGGAAATTCAAAAGGAAACCAACTAAGAATGTAATAATTTAATTTTTTTTAGGCTTTTAAAGATATAATTGCAATAAAATCATTTTTGCAATTATATCTAATTTTATTTACATCAACTAAAATATAAGATTGCCATCAGACTTAAAGCTGTAATAAATACCCAAAGAAAGATTCCTTGCAATAAAGGCTTTACTCCTACTGATTTTAAAGTATTTATATTTAGCGTTGCTCCAATTAAAAACAAAGTTATTGTTAAACCGATTTTAGCAATACTCACAATATGCGGAGCAATAGTAGCCGTTGCTGGCACGTATGTATTAAAAAGCATCGCCAAAATAAATAAACCAATAAAATACGGAATCTTGATTTTTGTTCCGACACTTCCGGATTGATTTTTAAAAAGTACTGCTGTTCCAAGGGAAATGGGAATAATCCACAAAGCCCTGGCTAATTTTACTGTTGTTGCAACCTGTAATGCTTCTGCACCGTATTTATTTGCTGCACCAACCACAGAACTGGTGTCGTGAATAGCAATAGCACACCACAAACCAAAATCTTTCTGAGACAAATCAAGTTGATGCCCGATAAACGGAAAAACAAATAATGCGATGGAATTCAGAATAAAAATAACCCCCAAAGCAATTGAAGTCTGATTTTCATTTGATTTAATTATCGGAGAAATTGCTGCGATGGCACTTCCACCACAAATTGCTGTTCCGCAGGATATTAAATGCGATGCTTTTTTATCTGTTTTAAGCCATTTCCCTAAAAGGATTCCGAAAATCAAAGTGCTAAAAATAGAAAAAATAGTTAATAAAAACCCCTCTTTTCCGGCTGAAATAGCCGATGAAGCATTCATTCCAAAACCTAAACCTACAACTGAGAATTGCAGTAAAAAAGTAATAGCAACTTGATTGAATGAAACAAATGGATTTCCGAAAACATTTACAACCAAAACCCCTAAAAGCAAAGCAATTGGCGGAGAAATAACGGAGAACAAACACAAGCCTATTACCAAGCCAAAAACTGCCTGCTGGAAGTAAAGATTAACTGTGAATAAATGAGTTTTGGAATGCTGTGTCGTTTTCAAAATAAGCTACTTGATAATTATTGTACAAAGGTCTGCTATATAAATTGAAAACACCAATCGTAAAACACAATTGACTATAACTTTAAATTATAATAAGCTGATAAATTTTGAATAAAAAGTTCTGATAAAGAATCAGATTTTCCGACTAAAGTAATGATGTAAAAGTATCTTTCAATAGACAAATTCTCCACATCTAAAACAACCAGTTCATTGTTTTTAAGTTCATTACCAACCGCGTGGATTGACATGAAAGCAAAACAATCTGAGTTTAGTAAATATGATTTTATACTTTCAGTACTTCCTAATTGCATTTCGACCTGTAAATCAGTCGTCATTTTTACGCCAATTTGTTTTAAAGCATATTCTATAACTTCAAGTGTTCCTGAACCACGTTCTCTGGTTATAAAGCGCATTGATTTTAAATCATCTACAGCAATTTCACTTTCCTGTACCAACGGATTTCCGCTTCTACAGACTAAAACTAATTCGTCTTTTAAAAATGGGATATATTTTATTGACTGATTTTTAGACTGTCCTTCAACAATTCCAATTTCGATTTCTTTATTGATTAAAGCATTTTCGATTTGTTCTGTATTTCCATTTAGCAGATTAACCTTGATATCTTGCTGCTTTTGATGAAATCGTGCCAAAACAGGAGAAATAATATATTGCGAAATGGTAGTACTTGACCCTAATCGCAGCAAACCTTGACGTTCGTTGATAAATGAACTCATTTCAAAATCGATTTCTCTGTAAATTTCAAAAATGCTTTTGGTGTGTCTTAAAAGAATTTCTCCTGCCGGAGTTAAAGCGATTTTTGAGCCATTTCGTTCAAAAAGCTTGGTTTTATAAGTTTCTTCAAGTTCCTGGATGTGTTTTGAAACTGCTGGCTGCGAGATATACAATTCACTTGCCGCTTTAGTAAAATTAAGGCGGAGTGCAACGGTGTAGAATACTTTTAGCCTGAAATCCATTTTTATTTAATATTTTCCAATTGATTCAACCCCATTTTCCGAAAATCTTAAAATTTCAGTTGTAATTGGATATCCCGATTTTTCATATTCTTCAAGTACAACAGAACCGAGACGTTCAGAAAAATACTCTAAATCTTGCTCTCCAAAAATGTAACAAAAGTCTCTTACAGGTATAACTGCATAAAAAGGAAAACCAATATTATCCTTAACTAAATCCTTAATTTTTAATGTAAAGAGACAGGCGCTTTTAAGCCAAACATCTTCAATATTAATCATTCCAAGTGTATGACTATCGATATCTTCAACCTCTATCTGAACTTTATCTAAAAAAATGTCTAGGTTTAAATCAACTTGTTTTTTAAAATCATCTAAATCTAAGTTCCAGTCTATCAAATCATCATCAGAGACAAATGAAAAGCTATTATTAGTACTTACCATAAACACTTTACTAAATTCATTTGTTACCTTTTCATATATCAGATTTTCAAAATCAAAGTCATTAGGAAAAAACTGAATGTATACCTTATTTTTTATTTCCTCCCAATCTTCTTTTTTTGATGAATGGGAAACAATTACATTAATTAAATCTGTAATATGACTATCATCATAATCTCTTTCATAATTACGTCTAACATTATCTAAACTTATTTTTAAATAAGATTCTTCCACGTTTACATTAATAAACCCATCTTCATCAATAGAATCAATAATTAAGCCTTTGCTTTCAAGTTGCATTTTAAACTTATTAAAAACAACATCATCGTTACTATTATTTTTAAATGGATCGAACATAAATTTACATCTTACTTAATTTAAACAATTTTTAGCAACTACTACAACAACCCGTTGTATTTCCTAATAAACCACTCAGTCGTCAATAAAGCAATAATTAAAATTAATAACCAAACCCAATCAATTAACGGTGTTTTTGTCGAAATATTTTTCTCGATCGACTTGTATTCTTTGTTTTCTAAAAGTGCATTAATTAAATCATTAGCCTGATTTTCAAAAAAAGCTTTTCCGTTGGTTTGTAATGCCAATTGCTTTAATTTTAAAACATCAGGATTTACAAATTGTTTTTCGATATCAAAATCCAGAATTTCAAAATGACTTGAGTAAGATGTATTTGAGTTTAGTTCTTTTACAGAAAAATTATATTTTCCGGCTGTTAAACCGTCCAGATTCACAGAGAACGAATTATTTCCTTTTAATAAATCGTAATTTTTATTTTGTTTCGTTTCGGCGTTTGTAACGGTAATAGTAAGTCTCGCCTTTTCATCAAACTCATAATTTTTGTTGAAGTATTGCGCGTTGATTGCAATTGCTTCACCTGAATTGTAAAAACTTTCATGAGCGACAACCAACGACTTTTTGGAAGTTGAAGAAGCCAAATATTGGATAATCTTATCTATAAAAACATCATATTTTTCAAAGGACTGATTGTCGATATGACTTTGTAAACGCCATTTCCAACTGTTTTCTCCTAATAAAAAAGCTGTTCTTTTTCCTTGATTTTCGGCGAAAGCCAATAAAGGAGCATTTGTAGCAACGTTTCTAATTTTTGAAGAAAGCAAAACAGAGACATTTCCATTTGTCGAAATTGTTCCGAATAAATTTTGTAGCGGTGGGAAATTTTCAAAACCAAAATCTTCAATAGCAAACAAATTGAACTGAGATTGAAATTCAGATAAATAATCTTCTTTTTGCCCGCTCATTTTAAAAACCAAATTATTTTGTTGTTGGTTCAGAAAATTAAAATCAGTGTTGTTACCGGTAATAATAAAAGTGTTTCTTCCGGCTGCTTTATTATTATCAAAAATTGCTTTGAAAGCTGCCGTTGGCTGATATAAAACTAAAACAGAAACTTCTTGCAATAAATTCATTTCATTTGGCTTAACCAATATCACTTTACGTTGTGCATTAACTTCAATTGAACGTTTTAACGACGCAATATCAGGATGATTTATCGCCGAAACGATGGCAATAGTTGATTTCTGATCAATTACTTCAACGGCAAAATTCTTGATATTATTGTAGCTGTTTTTCTCTTTTACGCTGGATGAAATGCTTGCTTTAAAAATTTGCAATCCTACTTTATCAGCAGGAAGAAGTACATTTATTGTAGCTGTTTTTTTAGAAGGAGAAAAAGAAACTTTCTCTTTTGCAACAACCGAATTTCCTTGTGAAATTGTAAAATCTGTAGTTGTAGCTTTATCTCCGGCATATTGCAGAAAAACTTCAACAGGAAATTTATTTTTATGAAAAGCGTATTTGTTTACGTTAAGCTGATTAATTTTTAAATCAAAAAAAGTAGTTGTATCTCCCACAACCAAAGGATAAACTTTATTAACAGGATCAAATCGATATACATAATCGTTTCCTGTAGTCTGATTTCCGTCTGTAATTATAACCGTTGGGAAAACCAGGTTTTTGTTGATGCTTTTTAAATTCTTGGCTACTTCATCAAGATTGGTTTGTTTTCCTTTGAAATCAAATGTAGAAAAAGGTTTAAAATCAGCATCAAACTGATAAGATTGAATTTCAAATTTTTCCTGAAGCGCTGGATTTGAAATTAATTTTTGATACAGTTCGACAACTTTTTTGTCTGATTTTAAAGCTGTTATTGAACTCGAATTATCAACTGCAATTGCGAGTGGTGTTTTAGTGATTTCAAGCGAATTTTCAGAAACAATCGGGTTTATTAATAAAACCAACAATCCGAAAATGGCCAGAAAACGTAAAAAAGCCAAAAACACAATCACATTGGATTTGTTTTTGGCTTTAAAATAATATTGAAAATACGACAAACCACCCGCTATTACTAATGAAAGCAATAATAATAGAATCGTATTTGTAGTCATATATATTAGTGTTCAGTAATCAGTTTGTAGTGATCAGTTTTTTAAATCGTCGAATTTTAGTGATCAGAATTTTAAAATCAGAAAACTGAATACTAAAAAAACTGAACACTGAAAACTTTCTTAGGTTAACATTCCTCCACAAACATTAAGTACTTGTCCTGTAATATAAGCACTCATATCTGAAGCTAAGAAAAGACATGCATTTGCAACATCTTCAGTAGTTCCTCCTCGTTTCAATGGAATACCATCTCTCCATCCTTTTACTACATCTTCAGGTAATTTTGCCGTCATCTCTGTTTCAATAAATCCCGGAGCAATTGCGTTACAACGAATATTACGAGAACCTAACTCTAAAGCAACTGATTTTGTAAAACCAATTGCGCCAGCTTTAGAGGCAGCATAATTCGTTTGACCAGCATTTCCGGAAACTCCAACTACTGAACTAATATTAATAATAGAACCTGCACGTTGTTTTAAGAAAGTCTTTTGAATTGCTTTAGTCATATTAAATACTGACTTTAAGTTTACATCAATAACCTGATCAAAATCAGCTTCTGACATACGCATCAATAAATTATCTTTTGTAATTCCCGCGTTGTTAATTAAGATGTCAACTGTTCCGAAATCAGCCAAAACAGCATCAACAAAAGTTTGCGCTTCATTAAAATCGGCCGCATTCGATTGGTATCCTTTTGCTTTAACTCCTAAAGCATTCAATTCAGCTTCTAACGCCTCTGCCGAAGCTACAGATGAACTGTATGTAAAAGCAACATTTGCTCCATGCTTAGCAAAAACTTCAGCAATTCCTTTTCCAATTCCACGACTAGCGCCCGTAATAATGGCAACTTTTCCTTCTAGTAATTTCATATTCAAAATTAATTTTAATATTTATTTGTAGCTATTCCTGCTATGAATGACTTGCCAAATATATGATAATTCCCTTTTTAAAAAAATAACAATCGTAATAACCTATCAACAATACATTTTACACATTAAAAATTTTGCATCCTCATGTCTCTCAAAACTTACTAAAAATGGCAATCTCAATAAATAAAACCACAAACATGTATAACATGTATTACTCGCTAAATCAAAAAAAAAGCTTTTCAACAGCAAAACTCTGCAATAACAAACCTGAACATCTTAAGATAAAAATTCCTGCTATATAAAAAGAAAACATATCTAAGATATTATTATTTTCTTGGGATTCCTACTATATTCATCATTGATTTCTTTCGCAATTTCACTAACAAAGCTCTATTACTCTTTAATGAAAAAAAAAAAAAAAAACAGCTCAAAAAAATGAGCTGCTCTTCCTCCAAAATTAAAATCAAAACTAAAAATTCTTAATTAAGCTTCCACGTCGTCATTCTAAACGGACTTGACGCACTAGTGAAGGTATAAACCGGTTCAGAATAAACTAATCTGAAGCTTTCTTTTTTTACATAAATTCCCTCCGGATCCATCAAATATTTATCAAAACTTGCAAGGATTGCCGGCGTTGCTACAGTTGTATTCCCGTTCCAGGATTGATGCTTAAGTATCATTTTTTTACCTGCTTCATCTTCTTCAACAGTAACAAAATGCTGTAAAGGCCCTCTTCCTACGAAACTGTAATAAATAAAGGTTCCAATCCTGCTATTACTATAGATTTCAACAGTTGAAATACTTTGCCCCTCCGGTAAGGCTGCATTAATCTTTTCTATTTCTGCATAAAACAATGCAGAGTTAGTTGGTGCCTCTACAGTATAATCATCGATAAAGAATCCAAACCAGCCAAATGGTTGTCCAGGAAGCAATATTTTATAATCATCAGTTAGCACTAATGGCTTGTCTGTATATTTTATAACAGCACTTACACCATTTGTTCCAGTTGCAGTAAAACTTCCATCAGCATCATTATAAGTAAAATCGCTTAATTTTTGCCCACCCACTTCAACAGCAGGACTTACCACAATTCCGGTTGGAGTATATCCAACTCCCATATTGTAACTTACAGAAAAACCGCTTTCTATAGAATTTGATTCAGCAAAACGAGTAGCCGCTGTAAAAGAGAAATCAAATTTATGAATAGCCGTACCATCGTTAGTCTCAAGCAGTCTAAAAAGCGGCCTGTCTTCTCCTCCTATAACATTCTGTTCCATTACAAGATTCTTTGGCAGATCTACCCAATCTTCGGCTGTTGCTTTTACAAAACGCAATTCACGATTATTTCTATTGGTTCTAAAAACAATATCGCCATTTTCTTGTCCGTAATACAAAAATTGAAAATCTCCTAAATAACCTTCTGCTTCGAGCGAAGGAATTGGATAACTATTCGAGTCTGATAAAAGGTGAATTCTGTTTTTAGTGGTAAAGACGACACTAACAGTACTGCCTAACTGAATTTCATATTCACTTTTATACGTTTTAGTATCACTATCAAAATCGGAAGCCATTTGAACAGTTCCATCTTTTGCAAACCTGAATAAATGTGTGTATCCGCCTAAAACCGTGTTATCTGTAAAATAAACTGCTTTCCATCCAAATTCTGAAGAAAGCAATAACTCATTTAACTCTGTTTTTTGAGCATTTAAACGCTCTGTCGGCGTTTGGTCAAACTTTTGTTCAGCATCTGTATTATCGTTACAGCTGCTCAAATGCAGAACTAAAAGTGCTGCAAATAAATACTTATATAGGTGTTTTATTTTCATAATAGTTCTTTTAATTATTTATTACAGCTGTTGTGTTTTTTTCTGCCTCATCTCTTAAAGCATAGAAATCCATATTAAAAGCTTCCTTGAAATACTTTACCACAATGGCTTCTTTTGCTTTTAACGCAGCAAGAGCAGTCGGGCTTTGGATACCCGCTAAAAACGCAGCATATTCTGCTTTTGAATAGATTAGGATCATCGAAGCAGTTTCTGCAAAATCTTCATTGATATTTGATCTTGCATAACTTGTAATAAATCCAAGTTCATTTGATTCCGGTATTTCATAATTATACCAATCCGCTGTATAACCTCCTGGCGTCAATAGTTTCCATGCTTTTTCATCAAATGGTTTATTCTGGTTTAGAATATGAATGTACTCGTGCTGAATTGTATGTATAAACTCCGATACATTTGCGCGATTTGATTGATCGATATAATCAGTTTCAAACAAAGTAACTCTCTGTCCACCTTCGGCTAAACCTAAAGTTCTTGTACCAACACTATTTAAGTTCACCCCTCCTACCAAAACAATTTCTCTTGGTGCTATTTTTTTCACGAAATCAGGACCTCCGATTGTTGCGTAACTTTTAAGCCAAATTGTTTGTACAATTTCAAGTGCAGGCTTTACTTTGTTAATTGTTGGAGGAAATAGATAACGATTGTTATCAACGGTATTTTGATTCCATTTATATTGAACATTAATATTATATGGATTCAGGTAATTAGTAGTTATCCAATTATCTAAGTTTGTTTTCACTGGTTGTGTATAGTCTAATTGACTTTCTTTCAGTTGATCATCTCCAGCACATGAAATTAGAGCTATCGAAACTATTGCTAAAACCGCAATTTTATTATATTTTAATAATTTCATAATTTTAATTTTAAGATTATCTAGGATTAAGTTCAACTCCAGTACTTGATGCATGCAATGGAATTTGCAATGCTCTGCGGTTATCATCCTTTAGTAATATATTGGCCGCTTTGTTTGATGTTTCATGTTTTACGACAATATTAAAACGCTTTACATCAAACCATCTCAAGCCTTCATGTATAAAATCTCTTCTTCTTGTTTCTGCAATTGCTTTTACATAAGAGGTCTGCACTGGCGTCATTGCATAAAAGGGAGTGTATTCATCTGGAACAACAGGAAATTTCGCTACTACTCTTGCCTCAGTCAACTTATCTGTTGTACTATCGTATGTTGGTGTTCTTGTTGCCAGAAAATACTCTAATTCATCATTTGCCAGATCTATTTGACCTTTCATAACATGAGCCTCTATTCTGTTTAGAAAAAACTCATCGTTACTAAGCAAAACTTCAGCAACATAAGGATCTCCAATTCCAGCTGTTACATTTGAGTATTTAAAATATTCATAAAACTTTGGCAGAAATAATGTGATACTACCGTTAGATGAATAAAAGTTATAATAATACGCTTTCCCAAAAAGGTTAGTATTTCCTCCAAAAATTTCTGGCCGACCTGTACCTGATAAATTAAAACGGTTTAAAGAATACACTCTGCTCACAATTGAATTTGCAGAAACAATCAACAAGTTTGTTTCAACATCACTGCTTCCATATTTTAATTGCTGGTCTTCAACACCTATAGATTCATAAGTAGAAAAATCTCTTAATTTACCTTCTGGTCTTGAACCCAAATCATCTGACAATTCAATAACCCTGTCCCAGTCTCCTTTTATTAAATAGAATCTACTTGCAAAGGCTTTTGATGCATTTATATTAAAATGAAATCTTGGTTGTTTGTAATCGTTTGTTACATATTTTAAACCTTCTTCGATGTCTTTTTCAATAAAATCAAAAACTTCGGCAACAGTATTTCTTTTGTATTTAGTCAATAATTCTGTTTCTGGTTTTGTTACGTATGGCACTCCTAAATCTGATGCTGCCGTTGCAGGATTGTAACGTTTTGACCAAAGTGAAACCAACATAAAGTGAGAATAAGCTCTTGCTATCAGTGCTTCTCCTTTTTGTGGATTAAGACTTGTTGGATTACCTAATTCATCGATGGCTTGCAAAGCTTTGTTTGCATGGGCGATTGCTTTATAACATGCATCCCAATAGTAAGCCTGTGTATCAATATTTGTCGTTTCTGTCTGAATCAGCCAATTATAGTTCTGCTCGTTATTTGCTAACGTTTCCGGCATTCCGCTGTCAAAAACGTTATCCGACATTGTTTCTGCAATCTCGAAGTAGCTCATTTGAGGATAAGCTTCAACTAGCAATTCTGAAATTTTTGCAGGTGTATCAATTTCAGTTCTGTTGTCTGGTTTTTCTGACAGGAAATCATCACAGCTAGTAATACTTATAAGTATTAACAGGGATAATGTTATTTTTAAGTTTTTCATGATTTTGACTATTATAATGAAAGGTTTAAAGTAAATGTATATTGAGATGTTACTGGTAAAGCAACTCCTCCAGAATTACGAAACTCAGGATCCTGACCATTTAATCTTTTATCAGAATAAAGTAGCCATGGATTAACCGCAGATCCTTTTAAAGTAAATGTACTTACTCCTATTTTTCTTTTGAAATCACTAGGAAATTCCCAACTTAATGATATATTTTTTAATCGGATAAAATCGCCATCAGCAATACGAACATCAGAATAATTATATGTATTGTACGCTTTTGCAAGGTTACGGGGACCATCATAATTAGCATTTAAACGTCTGTCTGCTATTACCGGAACATTTGTAAAATTTTCATCTCCGGGATTGATCCAACGGTTTGTAAAATCTTTTGTAAATACAGTTAAATCATCATAGGTACTGTCGTAAATTGGATTTAAGCGAACTTTGTTTCCTCCTGACCCAACAAAAAACACATATAAGGACCAGTTTTTATAAGTAAATGTATTCGCTAGACCAATCGATTTATTAGGCTCGATCGATCCTTCATATTTTAAATATTTAGTAACATTTAAATTATCCTGAAAATTAGCTTCTGTAATGTTGTTTTCAGCTCCATCTTGCAAAATAAACGTCGGAAGACCTTGATTGTTTAGACCTGTAAATTGGTATGAATACAATGAATTTCTCGGATGACCAACTGTATTTCCTCCATTAGCATCGATTAAATCAAATGCTGTTGGCGTATTTTCTAATCTTGTAATTTCCTGATTATAAACTGAAAAATTAAGTGTTGTAGACCATTTAAAATCCTTGTTATCAAAGTTTTTAGTTGTAAATGCAACCTCTAAACCTTTAGTTTCCATATCGGCATTATTTCCTTGCCTGATTCTTTGACCACCAATTCCTGAAGTAATTACATAATCAACTAAGTCAAATGCTTTACGACGATAAACATCAGTAGTAAATTGAACTCTGTTATTAAACATTCCAAGATCAACACCTATGTTAGTTTCGAACTGTTTTTCCCACGTTAGATCACTGTTTTGTAATTCCTCAATTCTAATTGCTGTTTCTCTGTCATCAAGATTAAAACGATCCGTTACAGCACTTTTATAGATTGCCAAAGAGTTTGTTGCAGGACCTGCAGTAGCAGTTAAACCATACGAAGCTCTTAATGCCAAAGTATTTACAGACTCCACGTTTTTCATGAATTTTTCTTCAGCTACATTCCACTTTCCACTAAAGGTATAGGTTGGAAGCCATCTTGATGAATTACTATTTCCTTGTCTGTTTGATCCGTCATAACGTCCTGTAACAGAAGCTGTATAACGACGATCGTAAGTGTAACCTACTTTCCCGAAGAAACCAACTGTTCTTTCTTTTTCTTCATTAAAGCCATAGTAAGAATCTCCTCCATTAATTATTTTTTCAATTATTCTTGGGTCTGTAAATGCTGTCAATCCTCTATCGTATTGTAAACCTGCAGCGGTAAAATTATCACTTGACCTGTCTACTACTCTCATCTCAGTTCCAAACAAACCTTCTACTTCATGTTTATCGCTGAATGTATTTCTGTAATTAACACTATTTCTTAAGTTATAAGATGTCATGTCGTTAGTGAATTTTCTTAAGAAACCTCCATTTGGCAAGACAGAAACTTTTGGTGCATTCAAATCATTTGGATCCTGGTATAAAAAGATATTATCGTTTCTTACTAGAGTATTTACTCCATCTTCTCCATCCGGAGTTCCGGCTTTGTAAGCTCCTACAACGTTTGAACCTTCTAATATTTTATGCTCACGACTCGTATTTGCGTAACGAGCTGAACCTGTTAAATTATAAGTTAAGTGTGGTGATATTTTGTAATCTAAATCCAATTGAAAACGAATATCTTTTACCTCAATTTCCATATAATTATTGGCCAATTCGTTAACAATATTCATTTTTGCCCAGTTATTTCTGTAATATTCCAGATTACCATTTTCGTCGTACGGACGCAAGGTTCTACTTGTATTTAATACATAATTGAATGGGTTAATATCAAAATCACGAGTTACTTTACCAAAAACAACATCTTTCTCACTTTCATAACTTCCCGGCGCACCCTGATCACGAATAGACGCTAAAGTAGATAAGGTGATATTTAATTTATCGTTTACATAAAATGTCCCTTTTATGTTACTTGAAATTTGTTTTACATCATCGGCAATAGTCCATCCCGGATCTGTATAATAACCTAACGAAGCATAAAATGTATTGTTTTTTCCTCCCCCAGAAAAACTTAAAGAGTGATTTTGCGTAATGGATGGTCTAAATAAAACATCAAACCAATCTGTATTGGCCATTTCATATTTTCTTAGGAAATTATTACGACTAACGGGATCATTATTTACTAAATAAGTTCCTGTTGCTGGATTATAAGTATTTATTGCTCTTCCTAAAATGTTATATGCTCCACCATATCTTCCATTTACTGTTGAAGGCAAATCAAGGTATCCTTTAGCTTCCATCTCCTTAAAAATACTCATTGATTCCTGAGAATTTAAAATGTCATATTGGCTGTAGTTTGGAACTGTTCGAACAGTTTGCTCTAAACCATATGTTATTTTTAAGGGCGAATCTCTACGACCTTGCTTTGTTGTGACAACCACAACCCCATTTAATGATCTTGAACCATAGATCGAGGTAGCCGATGCATCTTTTAGAATTTCAATACTTTGAATATCATTCGCGTTTAAACCGGCTACAGATGAGCTCAATAATGTTTCTGAGTTTCCAGATGCTAAATCTGCAAATGACATATTAATAATATCTTCCTGAACAACACCATCAATTACCCATAAAGGTTTTGTATCACCAAAAATAGAAGAAGATCCACGAACTGTAATTTTAGGTGCTGTTCCAAAAGTACCTGTTACGTTTTGTACGGTAACCCCTGCTGCTTTACCTTCAATCATTCTGCTTACATCAACAACCCCATCGACTTTCAATTCAGTTCCCGAGATTTTACTAATGGCTCCTGTAAAAGTTCTTTTAGAGGTTTTTTCGTAACCTGTAGTCACCACAACTTCTTTCAAATTTTGACCAAGCTCATTTAAAACTATTGTTGGATTTGTGTTAGAAATTCCAACTTCTTTAGTTTCCATTCCAACATAAGAAATTACGATTACAGTACTATTGGCTGGCATTTCAATAGAAAAATTACCATCAAAATCAGTTAAAACTGCAATTTTGGTTCCCTTAGCCATAACTGTCGCCCCCGGCAAAGGACTTCCGGTTGCATCTGTTACTTTTCCTTTAATAGTTGGTCCCGCTAAAATTTCGAATAGCGAATCGTGATTGGTTGCATTTGAAAATGGATCTGAAATCGCATTTTTCTGCAAAATAATCTGATTACTAACTTCTGAGTAAGTAATATTGAAAGGCACTAAAATTCGGTTAAGAATACTTGACAAAGTTTCTTCATTTGCCTGAATACTAACTTTCTGATTTAATTGTGGCAATCTTGAATTATAAGAAAATTTTACATGTGCCGATTTTTCTATTTTAGATAATGCATTGTCTAAAGTTAAATTTGCAACTGTAATTGTGACTTTTGTATCTAGTTTTCTTTGCCCATTTACACTGTTTGCCATAGTAACACTTGAAAACACAAGTGCTAAGACAAACTGAAATAGCGTTATTTTCATGATTCGATGGAGTAATCGTTGTTTAACAACTGGTTTTTTCATAATTTTGGTTTGTTTTGATTAATACTGTTCGCGTGTATTTTAAGAAACGTACTGAATTGCTCTTTACAGAGAGGAATTCAATTTTATAAGTGTCGATAATGTTACAGCATTTCGGCACTTTTTTTTATGCATATTGTTTTTACATAGGCATTAAATATTAGTTTGGTTTTGGTTGATTTTTACTTTTTTATCCAGGCTTTAAAAGTTTCTCTAAATAGTTACAGCTATAAAGATGATACTAATTACAACCTTCAGATGTTATGGTTATTTGATTTCCGTTCATTTCGAAATTGGTATTTGTACCAATACTTTTACAAATAATTTTTAATTTCTCCGTTAACGGCTGATCACTTAGTGAAGTGGTAAGATGGCAATCTTTTAGCATATTCTTTGGATAATCGATATCAACTAAATAGGCCTGCTCGATTGTCTCAAAAATTTGAGATACGGGAATATCAGTAAATTCAAAACTTAATTGCTCAATATTACCAACATTACGCACTAATGCTTCATCTTCAGTAATATTTGTTATTTTATTGAATTTTAAATCACTACGTAAAAAACGAAGTGCCTGATTAGGAAGCAAAACAACTTCCTGTTGATCTGATTTCGCCACCAGATCATTTGATCTAACCTTCACTTTACCGGTGCGAACAAGAACTTCAACATCTGGCTGATCAGAATAAGCTTTAACTCGAAAACTAGTTCCAACTACCTTCGTAACGATCTCGTTTGCATAAACATAAAAAGGCTTTTTTGGATTTTTACTAATTTCAAAGAAACCTTCGCCGGATAAATAAACCTTTCTTTCGTTTCCGGTAAAGATTTTAGGGTAACTTAATTTACTATTGGGTTGTAATAAAACGGAACTACCATCAGATAATGTAATAATCTGAGGTTTACTGGAATTATTCGTCTGTTCCACTAAACCTTCACTATTTTCATCAATCAATTCTTTATAAGTAACAACATTGTCTCTGCTGATATGGCTTTTATAAAACCAAACCGACATTATACAAAAGAATATACTTGCAGCAATTCCACTAACAAGATATTTCCTAAAGAAATTATCTCGTGAGTTTTCAATAAAATTGATTTGATTTTCTTTTTCTTCAATTTTGATCCAGGTCGTTTGTAACGCCTTATGAATATCAGAAGAAGATAAATTCGACTCCGGCACTTTCATTGCCAATAAAAAATGTCTCGCATCTTCAACTAACTTTGCACGGTGACGATTTTCTAATGTCCACTCTTCCCAACCATCTTCATCAATTTTTAATAAAATCCATGACTGGAACGATTCATCAGACAAAAAGTCTTCTATTTCGGTATATGTATTACGTTTTTGCATCTAAAAATGAGGTTACAAAAACATAGAGGACAGAACTCTTAATACATACTCACTAAATTGTGATTTTTTTTATTTTTTTTGAAATAAAATTAAAAACTACTTGAAGATAGTAGTAGAAATAATGAATAAGCCCCCTTCCATTCCTTGCGAAGACTTAGTAAACCCCGGTGTAACAAATTACTTGCTGATTGATAATTAACATCCAGTATTTCGGCAATTTGTTCAACAGTTAATCCTTGATGATAACGAAGATACAGCGCTTCTTTTTGACGAGAAGGTAATTCATTCAATAATTTATTTAAATGAACAACTTTTTCTTTTGTCGCATAATCATCATCAATAAGTTCATACTCGACCGAAAACTCCAATAAAAAAGCAATAGAATCTGTACTTGTTGTTTTACGAAAAATATGATCTCTCTCAAATAAACGTGCAATTCTCTTGCGGACACTAGATAACAAATAAGCTTTTACCATCACAGAACCTTGTAATGAAGAGCGGTAGACCCAAATATCTGTAAATACATCCTGAATACAATCCTGAACTTTTTCTTCATAAGGAGAAAGCGAATTTCCGTAACGCACCAAATCTGCATAATATCTTTCAAATAGCATAGAAAATGATTTTTCATCACCTTCCTTTAGATTATTCCAAAGCGTATTATCATCAAAATTAGTGAATGGTAAAATTGCGGTCTTCATGGTAAAATTTGGCTTTCTTAAAAAGGTTTTTTTACATAATGGTAGGAATGTATTTTTTTAACAATATCCTTTCGTTTTGTGCGATAAATATAGAAAAGCAAACATTTAAATCCCAATTTTTTTACATAAAAGAAACACTTTCTTAATGTTAAAAAAACGCTATACTAACTGATTTAGCTGACAGAGTAAACAATTATAAAAAAATATTTTTCTTTTAGCAAATAATAAAAAAGTAGGATTTTATTGCGTAAAATTTTTACTGCAATGCTAAAAAATAATGAAGTTAGTAAGACAGCTCAATTCTTTTTTAGACTTAAAAACAAAAAAAGCCTTGCTAATCCAACAAGGCTTCCATTAAATTGTATTTTAGAATTAGCTTTTTAGAAAGCTACATTCCATCTTGGTAATTTCGCATTTTCATCTAAAAAACTTTGCAAAACCTGTCCTTCAACAGCAGTTGGAATCGCTTTTACATCTCCGTTAAAAGTCTCATACCAAACCACTTCTAAAGCATCAATGCTTTCCAATTTCATTTGTGCTGGCCAAGAATATTTTCTTCCTGTTTTTGCAAATTGGTGTCCATTTACAATTTTATCATATAAACCACCGTTTTTACTTTTTAAAGTTCCGTCATTTTGAACAGTTCCTGTAGAAGCAACCATGATCAATTCTTTTGCATCACCTTCAACAGCGTAAACAACAAAGATTCCAGCACCACCTTCAGGAGCGTTACAAACTTGTTCTAAACTATCTTCGATTGTAAAAGTAAAACTGTTGCTTACTTTAAACTTTTTTAATTCTTTGCTCATCTTTCTTATTTTAAGCTTCTTAAATATCCTGATGACTATCGGGATTAAGTTGCCAAGTTTTTAATTATATTTCCAATCATTTTAAAAATGTAAAAAGTCTCAACACAATATTGAGACTTTTTTTGGAATTTTTTATTTTCAATACTTGCGATTATCCAAGTACTTCTTTTACTTTTTTACCAATTTCAGCTGGTGAATCAACAACGTGAATTCCGTTGTCTCTCATAATTTGTTTTTTAGCAGCAGCTGTATCATCAGAACCTCCAACAATTGCACCTGCGTGCCCCATTGTTCTACCAGCAGGAGCAGTTTCTCCAGCGATAAAACCAACAACTGGTTTACGGTTACCATCAGCTCTTACCCATTTAGCAGCATCAGCTTCTAACTGACCACCAATTTCACCAATCATGATGATAATTTCAGTCTCTGGATCGTTCATTAATAATTCAACCGCTTCTTTTGTAGTAGTTCCAATGATTGGATCTCCACCAATTCCGATAGCTGTAGTAATTCCTAAACCTTGTTTCACAACCTGGTCAGCAGCTTCGTAAGTTAAAGTTCCTGATTTAGAAACGATACCAACTGTTCCTTTTTTGAAAACGAAACCTGGCATAATACCAACTTTAGCTTCTCCCGGAGTAATAACACCTGGACAGTTTGGTCCGATTAATCTAGAATTTCTTTCTTTAACATAATTATTTGCTTTAATCATATCTGCTACAGGAATTCCTTCTGTAATAGCAATAATTACTTTAATTCCAGCATCAGCAGCTTCCATAATTGCATCAGCAGCAAAAGCTGGTGGTACAAAAATGATAGATGTATCAGCTCCAGCTTGATCAACAGCATCTTTAACTGTGTTAAAAACCGGACGATCTAAATGGCTAGTTCCTCCTTTACCCGGAGTTACACCACCAACAACATTAGTACCGTACTCAATCATTTGAGAAGCGTGGAAAGTTCCTTCGCTTCCTGTAAATCCTTGAACAATTATTTTGGAATCTTTATTAACTAAAACACTCATGATATATATTTTATGTAGTTTTTAAAATTGTGATGCAAAAGTAAGGTTTTGTAATGTATTTTAATCTTTTTGTCTTCAAAAAAATTAAGAAAATTGACTCATTTGGTAACCACGGTACAATTTATCATCCTTAATTTGCCAAATTGTCGAAAAATGGGCTAATAACATCTCTTCTCTAGGGTTTTCTATCGTTTTCACAAAATGAGAATAACGTATTGACACCAGGTCATCTTCGGCAATAATATGACTAATTCTGACCTTAGAACGTACATATGCACGACTAAGTTCATTGGCCATACTGACCATAGAATCGTAGTTCATTTGAATTAATCCTTTACTGCTATTCCATTCCACAATTATATCCGGATGCAAATAGGTTTTAAGGATTTCACTATCAATTAAGGCATCCGACTTATAAAATTTTTGAACAAATTCTTTTATAGACATATTACTTCAATTTATTTAGAATTTCAGGAATCTTTTTGATATTGGCCAATTGTTTTAACTTTTCTCTTGATTCTTCGATTGGTGTACCAAAATAAGATTTTCCACCTTCAACTGACTTAGTAACCCCAGTTTGTCCCATAATAACAGCCTTCGCTCCTATTGTGATGCCACTGGTTGTACCCACCTGTCCCCAAAGTGTAACTTCATCTTCAATAATAACACAACCTGCAATACCGGTCTGTGACGCTATTAAGCATTTTTTACCGATAACTGTATCATGCCCAACATGAACCTGATTGTCAATTTTTGTTCCTTCACCAATTGTTGTATCGCCGGTAACACCTTTGTCAATCGTACAAAGCGCACCAATACCAACATTATCTTCAATAACAACTCGTCCTCCTGAAATTAACTGATCAAATCCGTCCGGGCGCTTTTTATAATAGAAAGCATCCGCTCCCAAAATTGTTCCCGCGTGAATAATTACGTTATCTCCAATTACGGTATGATCGTAAATAGAAACATTTGAATGAATGAGGCAGTTTTTACCAATTTTAACATGGTTACCAATAAAACTGTTAGGCTGAATCACTGTCCCTTCTCCAATTTCTGCAGAAGCTGAAATAGCCACATTTGCAAATTGGAAAGGTTTGAAGTGTTTGGTTAAGGTATTAAAATCTCTGAAAGGATCATCAGAAATCAAAAGGGCTTTACCCTCCGGACAATCTACTTTTTTATTAATTAAAACAATAGTAGCCGCTGATTGCAAAGCTTTGTCATAATATTTAGGATGGTCAACAAAAACGATATCTCCAGGCTCAACAACATGTATTTCGTTCATGCCTAAAACGGGGAAGTTTTGGTCACCGATAAATTCGCAATTAAGCAAATTTGCAATTTCTTGTAAAGAATGAGTCTTTGGAAATTTCATATATTTTAATTAGAAAATTTGTCAATTAGAGAATGTGTCAATTAGAAAATGTGTCAATTAGAAAATAAAAATTATTCAATTTCTGCGTAAGCATCAATTTTCTAATTGACTCATTGACAAATTATCCAATTAAAAATTACTCTTTTACACGCTCCATGTAATTCCCTGAAGCAGTATCAATTTTAATTTTATCACCTTCGTTGATAAATAACGGAACGTTTACTGTTGCTCCAGTTTCTACCGTAGCAGATTTTGTAGCATTTGTAGCCGTATTCCCTTTCACTCCTGGCTCTGCATAAGTAACTTCAAGAATTACAGAAGATGGCATGTCTACAGACAGAGGTAAATCAGTTTCAGTATTTACCTGAACCATTACGCTTGTACCTTCTTTTAACAATCCCGGAGCATCCAAAATGTTTTTATTCAAAGAAATTTGCTCAAAAGACTCTGTATTCATAAAATGAAATTCATCTCCTTCAGCATATAGAAACTGGTAGTTATGCGTCTCTACACGCACATCGTCAATTTTATGTCCTGCAGAAAATGTATTATCTAATACTCTTCCTGTAGTTAAACTTCTCAATTTTGTTCTTACGAAAGCTGGACCTTTCCCAGGTTTTACGTGAAGAAATTCAACTATTTTATAAATGTCGTGATTGAATTTAATACACAATCCGTTTCTAATATCTGATGTAGATGCCATTGTAATTTGTTTTATTTAATATTTTGTTGAATCGTTTAATCGTTTATCTGTTTTTTCGACTTAGCGAATAAACAATTAAACGATTGAACTTTTATTAATAGTTTCCTGAATAACCTTTCATAATTCCTCTTGATGAATTTCTGATAAAATCTAAAATCTCATCTCTCTCAGGAGTAGCTTCCATCTCTGCTTCAATAATACTTAAAGCCTGAGTGGTATTGTAATTCTTTTGATATAAAATTCGGTAAATTTCCTGAATTTCTCTAATTTTTTCTGTGCTAAAGCCTCTTCTTCGTAAACCAACTGAATTGATTCCAACATAAGATAACGGTTCTTTAGCAGCTTTTGTATAAGGCGGAACATCTTTTCTTACCAATGATCCACCAGAAATCATAGCATGATCTCCAATATGAATAAATTGGTGAATCGCCGCCAGACCTCCAATTACAGCATGGTTTCCAACAACTACGTGACCTGCCAAAGCAACTCCGTTTACAATAATTGCATTGTTTCCAATTTCGCAATCGTGCGCAATATGTGCATAAGCCATTACTAGACAGTTGCTTCCAAGAATAGTCTGTCCAGATGCTACTGTACCTCTATTGATTGTAACACACTCTCTAATTGTGCAATTATCTCCAATAATGGCAAGAGAATCTTCTCCGCCAAATTTTAAATCTTGTGGGACCGCAGAAATAACAGCTCCTGGAAAAATATTGCAATTTTTTCCAATACGAGCACCTTCCATAATGGTCACATTAGAACCAATCCAAGTACCGTCACCAATAATAACATTATTGTGAATTGTTGTAAAAGGTTCAATTACAACATTTTTAGCGATTTTAGCGCCGGGATGAACATAAGCTAATGGTTGATTCATCTGTATGTTTTATATTTTAAATTAAAATAATCTAATTTGGGCAACAAACGTAAACAATAAAATTGACTTAATTATTATTGTTTTCTTGCAATTTGAGCCATTAATTCTGCCTCAGTTACTAATTTTCCGTTTGCGTAAGCATTTGCCTGCATATGACAGATTCCTCTTCTGATAGGAGAAATCAATTCACATTTAAAGATTAACGTATCTCCTGGCAATACTTTGTGTTTGAATTTAACATTATCTATTTTCATAAAATAAGTCAAATAATTTTCAGGATCCGGAACGGTACTTAAAACCAAAATTCCTCCTGTTTGTGCCATCGCTTCAACAATTAAAACTCCTGGCATAACTGGTGCTTCAGGAAAATGCCCTACGAAGAAATTTTCATTCATAGTAACATTTTTCATTCCGACCACATGACTATCAGACATTTCTATAATTCTGTCAATTAATAAAAATGGAGGTCTATGAGGCAAAACAGCCATAATTTTATGAATATCCATCAACGGTTCCAGATTTAAATCATAAACCGGGACATGGTTTCTTTGCTCAATTTTAATAATTTTTGCTAATTTTTTGGCAAACTGAGTATTTACGTAATGCCCAGGTTTATTAGCAATAATTTTTCCCTGAATTCTAACACCAATTAAAGATAAATCTCCAATAACGTCAAGCAATTTGTGTCTTGCCGCTTCGTTTGGATAGTGCAAAGTAAGGTTATCTAAAACTCCGTTTGGCTTAACAGAGATTTTATCCTTCCCAAAGGCTTTCTTTAAATTCTCCATTGTAGAATCAGAGATTTCCTTATCTACATACACAATAGCATTGTTTAAATCTCCACCTTTAATTAATCCGTTTTCTAATAAAGATTCTAACTCATGTAAGAAACTAAACGTTCTTGAATTAGCAATTTCATCTTTAAAATCGGCGATACTTTTTAAAGTAGCATTTTGAGTACCTAAAACTTTAGTACCAAAATCCACCATTGCCGTAACCTGATAATCATCGCTTGGCATTACCAAAATCTCACTTCCGGTAGTTTCATCAGTAAATGAAATTACTTCTTTTACCACATAAACGTTACGTTTAGCATCTTGCTCTTCGATTCCGGCTTTTTCAATTGCTTCAACAAAATATTTTGAAGAACCATCCATAATTGGAAGTTCTGAAGCGTCTAATTCTATAATAACATTATCCAAATCACAACCAACTAATGCGGCCAAAACGTGCTCCGGAGTTTGAATTTTTACACCTAATTTCTCTAAATTGGTACCTCTTTGGGTATTAACAACATAATTAGCATCAGCCTCAATGACTGGTTGACCTTGCAAATCTACTCTTACAAAAGTGAAACCATTATTAATTGGAGCTGGTTTAAAAGTCATTGTAACTTCTTTTCCAGTATGTAGTCCAACTCCTGTTAGTGAAATTTCATTTTTGATGGTCTTCTGTTTAACCATTATTTCCATTTTTTGGGTTTATTATTTGTTTTTTTAATTCATCCAGTTCGGACACAATTTTAGGTAAATTCTTAAAATGAACGTATGATTTATTAAAATCGCCATATCCTAATGATGGAGATCCTTGTAGAACTTCATCATCTTTAATATTTCTTGCCACTCCAGACTGTGCCTGAAGTCTAACGTTATTACCAATTGTTAAATGCCCTGCGATACCAACTTGCCCGCCAATCATACAGTTTTCGCCAATTTTTGTAGAACCAGCTACTCCCGATTGCGCTGCAATTACAGTATTTTTACCAATTTCTACATTATGTGCAATCTGAATTTGATTGTCTAATTTAACTCCTTTTCTAATAATAGTAGAACCAAGAGTTGCTCTGTCAATTGTAGTATTGGCTCCAATATCTACATTATCTTCTATAATTACATTCCCAATTTGAGGTACTTTACTGTAAACACCTTCTTCATCTGGCACAAAACCAAAACCATCCGCACCAATTATAGTTCCTGAATGAATAGTGCAATTATTACCTATAATAGTTTCAGAATATATTTTAGCGCCCGCAAAAATATACACATTGTCGCCAATAACAACATTGTCTCCAATAAAACTGTTTGGGTATATTTTTACATTATCACCTAAAACCACATTTTGACCTATATAACTGAAGCTTCCTAAATACAAATTCTCTCCATATTTGGTTCCTTCAGACATAAAAGATTGTGCTTCTATCCCGTTTTTATTCAATTTTACCTGATTGTAAAACTGCAAAAGTTTAGAAAAAGACGCATAAGCATCTTCAACTTTTATTAAGGTTGTAGTAATTTCCTGCTCTGGTATAAAGCTGTCACTAACAATTGTTACTGAAGCCTTAGTAGTATATATGTAGTTGATATATTTGGGATTAGCCAAAAAAGTAAGCGATCCTTCCTCGCCTTCTTCTATTTTAGATAACCGAGAAACTTCTGCGTTAGGATTCCCAACAACTTCTCCTTCTAAAATTCCCGCTATTTGTTCTGCTGTAAATTTCATTGCGACAAAAATATAAAAAATAGATTTTAAATGTTAATTTTAGATAAGTTGTTTTGGAAAACAGATGTAATATTTTGTTACCAATTTAGATAATGATTTCAAATTCAACTGATCAGATGCCTCTACAACATCCTCAATTGTTTTATCTTTTTTCAAAATTCGTATCGGTTCAGCCTCTTTACTATAAGCCTGGTTTTTAATTTTTCCTCTAAAAATAAAATATCCGGCATCTACAGACGAAATATGATGTTCTTCTGCAAACTCTTCTTTCATTGATTGTGATTCCTCCATAGGAATCTTTTCTGCACTTAGCTTAATCTTCAACAAATCCCTGTTAATGATCATTTTACTTAAAGTAGAAAGTATAAAATCATCCTGTTTTTGCCAAGCTTTTAAAGCACTTATAATATCAAAATCATCTAGTTGAGAGAATAAATCTAATTTTTCCGCATCAAAATCTTCTAATGACACTTTGTTTTGCATAAAAAACAAAAGCGGTTCGCTGCAAGGTAAAGAAACTCCTTTTAAAGTCAATTCTTTAGCTCTTTTAAGAACCTTCATTAAAATTAATTCGGCCACCAAACTTGTTTTATGCAAATAAGCCTGCCAGTACATCAATCGTCTGGAAAGCAAGAATTTTTCAACAGAATAAATTCCTTTTTCTTCAATAACCAAAACACCATCAACCACATTCATCATCTGAATCAATCGCTCAGAATTGACATTTCCTTCAGCAACTCCTGTATAAAAACTATCACGTTTTAGATAATCCATTCTATCCATATCTAATTGACTTGAAATCAATTGCAACATAAACTTTCTGTGATACTCGCCTTTAAAAACCTGAATTGCCAAACTCAATTTTCCATCAAACTCTTCATTTAGCTGGTTCATAAATACTAGCGAAATTGCCTCGTGATTCACATCTTCAACAATACTTTTTTCCATAGCATGAGAAAATGGCCCATGCCCAATATCATGCAATAAGATAGCTATTAACAAGGCACATTCTTCTTCACTTGAAACAGCAACTCCCTTAAAACGAAGTGTTTCAACGGCTTTCTGCATCAAATGCATACACCCCAAAGCGTGATGAAAACGTGTGTGATTAGCACCTGGATAAACCAAATACGATAATCCCATTTGTGATATACGGCGTAAACGCTGAAAATATGGGTGCTGAATTAAATCGTAAATAAGTTCGTTCGGGATGGAAATAAACCCATAAATGGGATCATTAAATATTTTTAATTTGTTGATCTGAGTCACTATTTGGTTCTTTTTTGGTCAACAAATATAAGTAAATAACTATAAAGACCTTTCGCTTTTTTACTTAAAAATCAACAATAATTTGTCCTGATTTCCAAAGTAATACCTTAAGTAAAAAAAGATTTTAAACTAAAAACAACATTCATTATTCTGAATTTTATACTATTTTTAATACTTTTTAAGTTCTATACTTCTAAATTGCATTAAAAATTAAAATACGTTTATGGACAAGATAAAAATACTTTGGGTCGACGATGAAATCGATCTTTTAAAGCCTCATATATTATTTCTGGAGAAAAAAAACTACGTTGTAACTACTTGCAACAACGGACTAGACGCCATTGCTTTGTTTGAAGAAGACAATTTTGATATTGTTTTTTTGGATGAAAACATGCCTGGAATGAGCGGTTTGGAAACGCTTTCTGAAATGAAAGAAAAAAAATCAGCCATTCCGATGATTATGATTACCAAAAGTGAAGAGGAATATATTATGGAGGAAGCCATTGGTTCTAAAATCGCTGATTATTTAATTAAACCCGTAAATCCAAATCAGATTTTATTGAGTTTGAAGAAAAACCTGGATCATTCAAGATTAATTTCTGAGAAAACAACTTTAGATTATCAAAAGGAGTTCCGTAAAATTTCAATGGAATTAGCGATGGTTAATTCGTTTGAAGATTGGGTGGAATTATATAAAAAATTGATTTTTTGGGAATTAGAACTAGAAAATATTAATGACCAAGGAATGATTGAAATCCTTGAATCTCAGAAAGTTGAAGCCAATTCGCAATTCGGAAAATACATTGAAAGAAATTATGAAGACTGGTTTGTACCAAAAGCAGATAAACCGATTCAATCACATAATTTATTTAAAGAATTAGTTGTTCCGGAGCTTAAAAAGAAAGACAAGCCAATCTTGTTTGTGGTAATTGACAATTTGCGTTATGACCAGTGGAAATCCTTTGAAACTGTGGTTTCTAATTATTATAAATTAGAAAAAGAAGTTCCATATTTTTCCATTCTTCCAACAGCAACACAATACGCCAGAAATGCCATTTTTTCAGGTTTATTGCCAATCGAAATGGAAAAACAATTTCCCCAATATTGGAAAAATGATGTTGAAGATGGTGGAAAAAACCTTTACGAAGCCGAATTTCTTTCTGCTCAATTAAAACGCTTAGGGTTAAACATTAAAGAAGATTATTTTAAAATTACCAATTACGCAGGCGGTAAAAAATTGGCAGAAAACTTCAAAGCGCTAAAAGGCAATGATTTAGTAACAGTAGTTTACAATTTTGTGGATATACTATCGCATGCTAAAACAGAAATGGAGGTTGTAAAAGAACTTGCTTCTGATGATAAAGCCTATCGTTCCCTAACTTTAAGCTGGTTTAAAAACTCTCCGCTTTTAGAAATTATTCAACAAGCACAACTTTTAGGTTTTAAATTAATTTTAACCACAGATCACGGGACAATCAATGTAAAAAACCCTTCAAAAGTTGTTGGAGATAAAAATACAAGCTTAAATTTGCGTTATAAAACCGGTCGTAGTTTAACTTACGAGCAAAAGGATGTGTACGTTGTAAAAGAGCCAAAAGATATTGGCTTACCTGCAATAAACATGAGTAGTTCGTTTATTTTTGCCAAAAACGATTATTTTTTGGCTTACGTAAACAACTACAATCATTATGTAAGTTATTACAGAAATACGTATCAGCATGGCGGAATTTCATTAGAAGAAATGATCATCCCGTTTTTGGTTTTTAACCCGAAATAAGACAGTATTCAGTTGCAGTTTTCAGACTCAGTTGAAAACTGTAAACTGGGACTGAGACTATAATTAATAAGCAATAAAAATGAATATCGTTTTTTTATTAGATCAAATTCAAGAAGTGGCGGAGCAAATTATAGCTTCAAATCCAAAAAAAATCATCCTTTTTAATGGTGAAATGGGAGTTGGAAAAACTACTTTAATCAAACAATTATGCAAAAGCTTAGGGGTCGATGGCGCTACAAGCAGCCCAACCTTTTCTTTAGTTAATGAATATTATACTTCTAACAATCAAATCATTTATCATTTTGATTTTTACAGATTAAACAAAGAAACTGAAGCGCTTGATATGGGCGTAGATGATTATTTGTATTCTGGAAATTGGTGTTTCATTGAGTGGTCTGAAAAAATTGCAAGTCTAATTCCGGAAGAACATTCTACAGTTACAATTGAATTATCAGAAGAAGGAAAACGTAAACTTGAATTAGTATAAAATATTCCACAGAGATTCACAAAGTTTTCGAAGAGAAACACAAAAAAAATCTTTTAAAAAAACTTCGTAAACCTTTGTGAAATCTTATCGAATCTCTGTCAAACAACTAATATATTTTTAATGAATACCCAAAACACAGTAGAAATAATCCCCTTTTCTCCAGATTTAAAAGAACACATCAAGACCTTAAACATCGAGTGGCTTCAAAAGTATTTTAGAGTTGAGGAGAAAGATGAATTGGTGCTTTCAAATCCACAAGAAGAAATTATTAATAAAGGCGGAATGATTTTCTACGCTAAATATATTGATGAAATCCTTGGAACAGTTTCTCTAATGAAAATTGATGAAGACACTTTTGAATTAAGCAAAATGGCCGTTTCAGACAAAGCTCAAGGTCTTGGAATAGGAAATAAGCTATTAGTTCATAGTATTGCTGTTGCAGAAGAAAACAATATCAAAAAATTACTTTTATATTCGAACAGAATCCTACTTCCAGCGCTACATTTATACGATAAATTTGGCTTTGTTGAAGTTCCATTAGGCGTTGTCAGTTACGAAAGAGCCGACATAAAAATGGAAAAAACAATCTCTTAATATTGACTTTTAGTATTAGCAGAATATTTACACTAATTTTAAAACTTTTTACGTAATTTGTACTCTTAATTATTTGCACAACCCATGTCAATTACTTTAACTCCATTTACGAAACAACAATTGTTGCCACAAGAAGAAAAACTTGAAGTGGGCCGATTTAAAAGAGAGCTTTTCATAGGAATACCTAAAGAAACCAGTTATCAGGAACGTCGTATTTGCCTGACGCCGGATGCTGTAAATTCACTTACCTATGAAGGTCATCGAGTAATGATTGAATCTGGTGCCGGAGAAAGTTCTAGTTATTCTGATAAGGAATATAGTGATGCAGGTGCAGAAGTTACAAAAGACACAAAAAAGGTTTTTGGCTGTCCAATGCTGCTTAAAGTAGAACCTCCTACTTTGGCTGAAATTAAAATGATTAATCCGGAAACGATTATTATTTCAGCTATTCAATTAAAGACAAAAAAGAAAGAATACTTTGAAGCGTTAGCTCAAAAAAAAATAACGGCATTAGCATTTGAATATATTAAAGACGAAGATGGCTCTTATCCGGCTGTAAAATCTTTAAGCGAAATTGCAGGAACCGCTTCCGTCCTAATTGCGGCCGAATTAATGATTACTGATGAATTTGGAAAAGGATTATTATTCGGAAATATTACTGGTGTCCCTCCTACTGAAGTCGTGATTTTAGGTGCCGGGACAGTAGGCGAATTTGCCGCTAAAACTGCAATCGGACTTGGTGCAAACGTAAAAGTTTTCGATAATTCGATTACTAAATTACGTCGTTTACAAAATAATTTGAACCAAAGAATTTTTACTTCTACAGTACAGCAAAAAGCACTTTTAAAAGCTTTAAGACGTTGTGACGTAGCAATTGGCGCCATGCGAGGCAAAGAACGCTGTCCGATTGTCGTGACAGAAACCATGGTGGAACACATGAAAAAAGGAGCTGTAATTGTTGATGTTAGCATTGATACCGGAGGATGTTTTGAAACTTCAGAAGTTACTACTCATGAAAAACCGACGTTCATAAAAAGCAATGTTTTACATTATTGCGTACCAAATATTCCATCAAGATATTCAAAAACCGCTTCATTATCAATCAGTAACATATTAACTCCATACCTACTCCAGATAGCAGACGATGGGGGTTTAGAAAGTTCTATCAGATGTAATAAAGGTTTAAAAAACGGAGTTTATTTATACCACGGAATCCTAACAAATAAAGCAATTGGCGATTGGTTTGATTTACCAGACAACGATATTAATTTACTTGTATTTTAAAGGAACTTTAGCTTACCTTTGCAAAAATTTTATTTCATGAAGTTCGTACATCGTTTTGCTTATTATTTGATTGGTTTGATTATGGGATGCTTTTTTGTAGCCCTTGTTTTTAGTGGAAAAGATACTCGTTGTAACTATTTCCCGAATGCCAGAGTTTTAAATAATTTACGTACAAAACCTTTTCAATATTCAGATAAGGCAATTCAGACTTTGAACGAAAAATGGATAGATACTGCAGATATCAAAAACACATTGACTTATGGAGATGTTGATTTTGATCAAAGCAATGTTGATTTCAAAAAAGGAAAATTATATATCATTGAAGGCAAAACAATAAAAAATCAAGAAATTATTCTAAAAGTAGTTAACTACGAAAAGAAAGCCGTTTTAGAAGAAATTATTAAAAAATAATTTCAAAACCACTCAATTTCTTTGAGTTCTTTTGATTTTAAAAAAACATTTGTTTTACTAAAATGTTTATTACCAAACCATTTCCCCTGATTAGCACTCATTGGAGACGGATGACCTGATTCCAAAACATAATGTTTTGAACGGTCAATTTTTAATCCTTTTTTCTGAGCAAAACTCCCCCATAATAAAAAGACAACATTTTCCTTTTTATCTGAAATAGCCTGGATAACAGCATCTGTGAAAAGATTCCATTTTAAATGTTTATGACTATTTGGGCTGTCTTTTCGTACTGTCAATGAAGCGTTTAAAAGTAAAACACCCTGATCTGCCCAATTCTGTAAATTTCCGGAAGTTGGCATAAAAACAGAATCTAAATCTGAATTTATCTCCCTGAAAATATTACGCAGAGAAGGTGGAATTTTTACATTGTCATTTACTGAAAAGCTTAATCCATTGGCCTCTCCGGCACCATGATAAGGATCCTGACCAATAATAACCACTTTTACATCTTTGAAAGAACAATGATTAAAAGCAGAAAAAATCAAATCTAAAGGCGGATAGCAAATATGATGTTTACAATCTTCTTCTAAAGACGAAAGCAAGTCTTTAAAATAGGGTTTAGAAATTTCATCGGCTAAAACATCTTGCCATTCCTGAGAAAGATTAATTTTCATATTAAAATAATTTATTACAAATTTCGCAAAGTTTTTTTCAAAGTACTAATTAATAGTACTATTTCGTTTTAAAACTTTGTAACTTTGAACCTTTACAACTTACGATATATAATGATATCCATTACCGAAAAAACATTACAAGATTTACAATTTCCAACAGTGCTCGAAACCATTTCGGCTGGCTGTAACACAGATATTGGAAAAGAAAAAGCTTTACAAATAACACCTTTTAGAGACAAAGAAACTTTGATGCAGGCTTTAATGCAGACTTCAGAATATGTTTCGTCTTTTCAAAATAACAACGCCATTCCGAATCATGGATTTGACGCCATCACACACGAAATCAAATTCCTGGCTATTGAAGATAGTTTCCTGGAAGTGGGAAGTTTTAGAAAAATTGCTACACTTTCATCAACATCAAATTTCTTGTTGAATTTCCTGAAGAAATTTGACGATTATTATCCAAATCTAAATGCAAGAGCATCACGAGTTGAATATACCAAAGACATTGTTATTCTAATTGATGCTATCGTAGACAAATATGGAGAAATAAAAGACAATGCTTCTCCAGCCCTTTTGAGTATTCGTCAGAATATGAATATTGTTCGTGGTAAAGTCAATCAAAGTTTTGGAGTTGCTCTTTCTCATAATAACAGCCTTGGTTATTTGGACGATATTAAGGAAAGCTTTGTTCAAAACCGTAGAGTATTAGCGGTTCTAGCGATGTATCGTCGTAAAGTTAAAGGTTCTATTTTAGGAAGTTCCAAAACCGGAAGTATTGCTTATATTGAGCCGGAAGCAACTTTACAATATTCGAGAGAACTAGCAAATCTTGAATACGAAGAAAAAGAAGAAATTACCAGGATTCTAAAACAATTATCCAATCAGATTCGCCCGTACTTACCTTTGTTAATTGAGTATCAGGAATTTTTAAGTGATATTGATGTTGTTGCCGGAAAAGCAAAATACGCCAATAGAATAAACGGAATTTTGCCAACCATTACGGAAGAAAGAAGATTATTCTTTAGAGAAGCGTATCATCCAATTTTGTATTTGAATAACAAACAAAAAAACGAAGTTACGCATCCTCAAACCATTGAATTAAAACAAGATAACCGAATTATCGTGATTTCAGGACCAAATGCTGGTGGAAAAACAATTTCACTTAAAACAGTTGGTTTATTGCAATTGATGCTACAATCAGGAATGCTGATTCCTGTTCACGAGCGTAGTGAAACTTTCTTGTTTGACAGAATTCTAACCGACATCGGAGACAATCAATCTATTGAAAATCATTTGAGTACTTATAGTTACCGTCTAAAAAACATGAACTATTTCTTGAAAAAATGCAACAAGAAAACTATGTTTTTGATTGATGAATTTGGTACAGGTTCTGATCCCGAATTAGGAGGCGCTTTGGCCGAAATTTTTCTGGAAGAATTTTACCATCGTGAAGCTTTCGGAATTATTACCACGCATTATTCGAATTTGAAAATTCTAGCAAACGAATTGCCTTTTGCAACAAATGCAAATATGATGTTTGATGAGAAATCGTTGGAGCCAATGTATAAACTGGCTTTAGGTCAGGCCGGAAGTTCGTTTACTTTTGAGGTTGCCTTGAAAAATGGTATTCCGTTTGGACTGATTAATCGTGCGAAAAAGAAAATTGAGGTTGGAAAAGTTCGTTTTGACAAAACTATTGCTACTCTTCAGAAAGAAAGATCGAAGCTTGAAAAAACTTCTATAAATCTTAAAGAAGAAGAAACCCGTGCGCGGGAGGAAAGTAAAAAGATGGAAAACATCAATGTAAAAATTAAACAAAAATTGGAAAGCTATCAGGAATTATATGACAGCAATCAAAAGACGATTTACATTGGTCAGAAAATTGAAGATATTTCAGAGAAATATTTCAATAATAAAAACAAGAAGGAACTTATTGGAGAATTTTTGAAAATCATAGAAATTGAAAATTCAAAACGAAAAAAAGCAACTCCAAAAGAAGCCAAAGCTATAATCGAAAAGAAAAAAGAAGTAATTGCTGAAGTTTCTGTTCAGGTTGAAGAAATCCGAAAAGAGAAAAAAGAGAAAAAACTTAAACCTGTTATCGAAAAACCAAAACCAATTTTGAAAGTTGGTGACCGTGTAAGAATGTTGGACGGAAGATCTGTTGGAAGTATCGATTCAATAGAAAAAAATAAAGCAACTGTAAATTACGGAATCTTTACTTCTAAAGTAAGTTTGGATGAATTGGAATTTGTTGAAGCTGGAAAAAAATAAGTTCTCAATTTTGATCGCACTTTTCAGTTTAAAATTTTGATGAAAAATAGACGGAATTAAAATAAAGCGTTTTAAATAAATATCTTCAAAAATTCGTCAAAGAATATCAGTAATTTTTAAAAATGGCTTAAAACAAACTTATGAAGGCTGTTTTTAATTTATAAAATTTATAACAATATATATTTCTATAAGATAAATCAATACCTACAAACTTAGTCTAAAAAACTTAAAACTCACAAATCATTCGATGCAAGACTTACCAAAAAATAAAAAAATAATACTCTTCGATGGTGTTTGCAATTTATGCAACAAGGCAGTTCAGTTTATCATCAAAAATGATAAAAAAGATATTTTTCGTTTTGTGACTTTACAATCAGATTTGGGAAAAGAGATTTGTAATTATATTGGAGTGGATCAAAATAAAATTGATAGTATAATTTTATATCATCCCGGAGTTGCCTATTATTATAAATCTTCAGCGGCTTTAGAAATTGCGGAAGAGGTAGGAGGAATTTATAGTCTAATTTCAATTTTAAAAATATTCCCTGAAAAACTTAGAAATTATGTTTACGATTATATTGCCAGGAATCGTTACAAATGGTATGGCAAAAAAGAAAGCTGTATGATTCCTACTCTGGAATTGAAAGCTAAATTTTTGTAAATATAAAGTTCTTTTGAAAATGGGTGTCCTAGCCCTGATAGTAGCCCTCCTTCTATGGAGGGATTCACCATAAAAGATACAGCGGATAGCAGGAAATAGCTCCTGAAAATTCTAACTATAAAAAAATCCCAAATTCAAATCTATTACAATTTGAAATTTGGGATTTTTCAATTTGAAATTTAACTAGATTTATCTAATTAACTTTCTGTATTTCAAACGTTTTGGAGTTAAATCACCACCTAAACGTTTCTTTTTGTTTTCTTCATATTCAGAGAAACCACCTTCGAAATAGTAAACTTCAGAATCTCCTTCGAAAGCTAGAATGTGCGTACAAATTCTGTCTAAGAACCATCTGTCGTGCGAAATAATAACGGCACAACCTGCAAAATTCTCCAAACCTTCTTCTAGTGCACGAAGTGTATTTACATCTAAATCATTCGTAGGCTCATCTAATAAAAGTACGTTTCCTTCTTCTTTCAATGTCATTGCTAAGTGCAAACGGTTACGCTCACCACCTGAAAGCATTGAAACTTTCTTATTTTGTTCTCCTCCACCAAAGTTAAAACGAGATAAATAAGCTCTCGAGTTTACTTGCTTTCCTCCCATCATAATCAATTCCTGACCGTCAGCAAAGTTTTCCCAGATTGATTTATTTGGATCAATATTAGAGTGTGACTGATCTACGTAAGCGATTTTCACTGTTTCACCAACTGAAAATTCTCCGCTATCTGTAGCTTGCTCGCCCATAATCATTTTGAAAATGGTCGATTTACCAGCACCATTTGGTCCGATAATTCCAACAATTCCGGCTTGTGGCAAAGTAAAATTTAAATTATCATACAATAATTTATCTCCAAAAGCTTTTGCAACATTTTTAGCTTCAATAACATTTGTTCCTAAACGTGGACCGTTCGGGATATAGATTTCCAGATTTTCATCCAGTTGTTTTTGATCTTCGTTTAATAATTTGTCGTAGTTCTGTAAACGCGCTTTTTGCTTCGTTTGACGACCTTTAGCTCCCTGACGTACCCAGTCCAACTCACGCTCTAACGTTTTTCTACGTTTTGAAGCTACTTTTTCTTCTTGTGCCATACGACTAGATTTTTGATCTAACCAAGAAGAATAATTTCCTTTCCACGGAATACCTTCTCCTCTATCTAGCTCTAAAATCCAACCTGCAACATTATCCAGGAAGTATCTATCGTGCGTTACAGCAATTACAGTTCCGGAATATTGTGCCAAATGTTGCTCTAACCAAAGTACCGACTCAGCATCTAAGTGGTTGGTAGGCTCATCCAGTAACAATACATCAGGTTGTTGCAATAACAAACGACATAAAGCTACGCGACGACGCTCACCACCGGAAAGGTTTTTAATTGGCGTATCTCCTTCCGGCGTGCGCAAAGCATCCATTGCAATTTCAAGTTTAGTATCGATTTCCCAAGCGCCAAGAGCATCAATTTTGTCTTGTAATGCAGCTTGACGATCCATCAACTTGTCCATTTTATCCTGATCCTCGTAGTTTTCAGGAAGACCGAACAAATCATTAATTTGATTGTATTCTTCTAAAACGGCCATAGTTTCAGCAGCTCCTTCACGAACAATTTCGATAACTGTTTTAGAATCATCAAGGATTGGCTCTTGCTCTAAATAACCAACAGTATAACCTGGTTGAAATACAACATCCCCTTGATAATTTTTATCTACTCCGGCAATAATTTTTAAAAGAGAAGATTTTCCAGAACCATTTAAACCTAAAATACCAATTTTAGCTCCGTAAAAAAAGCTCAAATAAATGTTTTTAAGCACCGGTTTGTCTGCTCCCTGATAGGTTTTACTCAATTTTTGCATTGAGAAAATTACTTTCTTATCGTCTGACATTTTTTATGTTTTTTATTTTAATTATTTACTTTTTTATTTATCTAAAATATACTGCAATTAATATAATTACTTAAACTCTTCCTTTCAACGCATTAAAAACCCATGCATTAGCTAAGAAACCAACTCCAACAGCACCAAATCCCCAGCCTGAAACATCACTATATCTAAATACTCCAAGACCTATAAGCAAGAATCCCATAAGTACCATTATAAAAGTAGCCCAACCTAAAACGGTATTTTTATTCATTCCCATAATTATAATAATTATTTTTTATTGTGATTTATTTTTAGAAGTGCAAATATCGTGAATTTTCACGGCTTAATTAAATATTTTGTAAAGCATTTCTTTTAGCAGATCTGATTGTGGCAACGCATTAGCACCAACTCCTTTACTTTTAACATCTACATCACGCAAAGCACCTACAATCTGACTCACTTTTCGCATTGGGTAATTTTTCAGAGCTAAATCATATTCCTTCAAAAAATAAGGATTTACACCAATTGCGGAAGCTACATTTTTTGGATTTTTATCTTTTAGCCCGTGATATTTTAATAACTGTACAAAAAATCCAAAAACCAATCCGGTTGTCATTACTAATGGGTATTCTTTAGGATTATGAGCAAAGTTTTCTGCAATTTTATACGCTTTCAACTGATTGCGTTCTCCAATTGCTTTTCGAAGTTCAAACACATTATAATCCTTACTAAAACCAATATTTTCCTCAATATGTTGTGGCGTAATCGTGGTTCCCTGAGGCAAAATAATCTGCAGTTTTTCTAATTCATTGTTTATTTTGCTTAAATCAGTTCCTAAAAACTCGACTAACATTGCATTCGCTTTTGGGTCGATTGTGTATTTTTTTCCGGCAAGAATTCGTTTTATCCAATCGCCGACCTGATTCTCGTACAATTTTTTACTCTCGTAAACTATTCCGTTTTGTGCTAATAATTTGGTCACTTTTTTACGTTTGTCAAGTGTTTTGTATTTATAACAAAAAACCAAAACTGTTGTTTCCATTGGATTATTAACATAAGACTCAATTTTATCTATTGTCCTGGATAAATCCTGCGCTTCCTTTACAATAACAACCTGACGATCAGCCATCATAGGGTATCGTTTGGCTGTTGAAACAATATCTTCAACAGAAACATCTCTTCCATATAAAACTGTTTGATTGAATCCTTTTTCCTCTTCAGAAAGCACATTCTGCTCGATATACTCCGATAGCTTATCAATATAATAAGGCTCTTCACCCATTAAAAAATAAATCGGTTTGATATTTCCCGCTTTGATATCATTAACAATTTTTACAACTTCGTCCATTCAAATTCTTTGTTTCAGGTTTCAAGTTTCAGGTTCCGGTTTCAATAACTTGAAACTTTAAACTTGAAACCTGAAACTATTTTATATTTTTGCTTTATGTTAAAACTAAATTTTCCTTCCTATCCTTTTCGATTCAAAAATAGCGAAAATAAAGTGTCTATTTTTGATGAAATCAGAAAAAAATTTATCATTCTTACTCCAGAAGAATGGGTTCGTCAACATGTCGTTCATTATTTAATGAATGAAAAAAAATATCCTAAATCGCTAATAAACGTAGAGAAAGTTTTAACAGTCAATGGCTTAAGAAAAAGATATGATGTGGTAGTATTTAATTCCGATGGTTCTATACATATATTAGTAGAATGTAAAGCCCCCGAAGTAAAAATATCGCAGGCAACTTTTGATCAAATTGCGCGTTACAATATGACAATGCAGGCACGATTTTTGAAAGTCACAAACGGTCTGAATCATTTTTATTGTCAGATGGATTTTGAAAACGAAAAATATGAGTTTTTAAAATCACTACCCGATTACAAAGAAATTTATTAAATTATAACATCAATACTTTTGGATAAAATAGCAGTTGTCATTTTAAATTGGAACGGAATAAAATTGCTTGAACAATTTTTACCTTCAGTTATTCAATTTTCACCAGAAGCTACTATCTATGTAGCTGATAATGCTTCTACAGACGCTTCCGTAAATTTTGTCATTCAAAATTTCCCAACCATAAAAATCATCCAAAATAATGGTAATCATGGTTTTGCAAAAGGCTATAATGATGCTTTAAAAGAAGTAAATGCCGAAATATATGCTTTAGTTAATTCAGATATTGAAGTTACAGAGAATTGGTTAAAACCAATTATTGAAACTTTTGATAGCGAAAAGCAAACGGCTATAATTCAGCCTAAAATTCTTGATTTTAAAAACAAAGAATATTTTGAATATGCCGGTGCTGCAGGAGGATTTATAGATAAATATGGTTTTCCATTTTGTCGTGGGCGTATTTTCGACACCGTTGAAAAAGATAACGGACAATATGATGATACTATTGAATTGTTCTGGGCATCTGGGGCTTGTTTCTTTATCAGAAAAGAAGTGTATGATGAGTTGAAAGGCTTTGATGAAAGCTTCTTTGCACATCAGGAAGAAATAGATTTATGCTGGCGTGCTGCAAACGAAGGACACATTATTAAATACAACTCCAAATCAGTTGTATATCATGTTGGTGGCGCAACATTACAACAAGGAAATCCGAAAAAGACATTTTTGAATTTCAGAAATTCATTGTTAATGCTGGTTAAAAACCTGCCTAAAAAAGGATTGTTTTTTAGAATTTTCTTCCGAATGATTTTGGACGGAATTGCGGGCATCCGTTTTCTTACACAAGGAAAATTCAGTCATACTTTTGCAATTTTAAAAGCGCACTTCTCTTTTTATTGCATATCTTTAAAGTATCTACGAGAAAGAAAAGATTTTCAAATACAGCAATACTATAGCGTAAAAAGTATCGTTTACCTATATTACATAAAGAAATTGGTTGTTTTTAAAGAAATCTTTAACAGTAATCAAAATATTAAAAACTAAATTTGTAATCAACGTTTAATTAAATATAATACCTATGAGAAAAATAGTTATCGCACTATCAGTATTAATGGCCTTAACTTCGTGTGTATCGAAAAAGCAATATGCAGCATTAGAAGCTAAGAACAAAGAGACACAAGATTTGTTAAACTCTTGCACAGTGAAATTAAATACTTGTTTAGAAGAAAAAGCAGGATTGGCAGCTACAGCTGAAAGTTATAAAGCACATAATCAAGATTTGATCAACAGCTCAAAAGATTTAACTGTTTTAACAACAAAAGGAGCTGAAAATCTTGAAAAATCTTTAGAGAGTTTAAAAGAGAAAGATTTAAAAATCTCAAGACTTCAGGATGCTTTAACTAAAAAAGACAGTGTAACTTTAGCTTTAGTTACAAGTTTAAAAGGAGCAGTTGGAATCAACGATCCGGACATCGAAATCAATGTTGAAAAAGGAGTTGTATTTATTTCTATCGCAGATAAATTATTATTTAAAAGTGGTAGCTATGAAGTAAGTGATAAAGCAAAATCTGTTTTAGCAAAAGTGGCAAAAGTAGTTAACGACAAACCTGATTTCGAATGTATGGTTGAAGGTCATACTGATGATGTACCATACAAAAGCAATGGTATAATTCTTGACAACTGGGATTTAAGTGTTAAACGTTCTACATCTATTGTACGTGTTTTAACAAACGACCTTGGTGTTAATCCTGCAAAATTAATTGCTGCTGGTAGAAGTTCATACGTACCTTTAGTTGCAAATGATAGTGCTGAAAACAAAGCACGTAACAGAAGAACTCGTATTGTTGTTATGCCAAAAATTGATCAATTCTATGATATGATTGAAAAAGAAATGAAAAAACAAGCTAAATAATTTAGCGTTTTACATACTCTAAAAAACTAAAAAGCAGGTCTATCGACCTGCTTTTTTGTATTCTTAATTCTTCTATTTAAACAATTAAATGCAAATCAAGAACAACATTATTTTTAATTAACTAACTAAATTTTAACTGATAATAAAATTACTCAATAATTTTAAATTATTACGCAATTTCAGTATTTATTTACAAAATATCAATATCGCCTTTTCCTTCCCTTACAATTACTGGCTCGTGCTCGGATAAATCGATAATCGTAGACCCTACATTGTCACCATAACCACCATCAATTACCATATCAACAAGATTTTGCCATTTCTCAAAAATCAATTCAGGATCAGTTGTGTATTCAATTACATCATCTTCATCACGAATAGAAGTTGAAACTACTGGATTTCCTAATTGACGAACAATTTCCAAAATTATATTATTGTCAGGAACACGAATTCCGACAGTAGTTTTCTTTTTAAACTCTTTTGGCAAATTATTATTTCCAGGTAAAATGAACGTATATGGCCCTGGCAAAGCCCTTTTTAAAATCTTAAAAGTCGAAGTATCGATCTGTCTCACATAATCAGATAAATTACTTAGATCGTGGCAAATAAAAGAAAAATTTGCTTTTTCTAACTTTACCCCTTTAATCTTAGCAATTTTTTCTAAAGCACGTGAATTGGTAATATCACAACCTAAACCATAAACAGTGTCTGTCGGATAAATTACCAAACCTCCATTCTGAAGCACTTTTACCACTTTTGCGATTGCAGCTTCACTAGGTTTATCAGGATATATTTTTATGAATTCGGCCATTTATGTTTTTTGTTTAAAGTTAGTTTGTTTCAGGTTGCAAGTGTAATGTTCCTTAACCTCAAGGTTCCCAAAAATATTACGCAAAGTTCGCCATAAAAACTTTGCGAACGTAATAAAGACATTGCAAATAAAGCTAAAAATAATACTTTGCGTACTTTGCGGTAAAATTATGTTCAAAGCAGGAATCTAAACTTTTTAACCTATTATATCAAGCTTAGCAAATCTCAGCAAAAGCTTTTTAATTCCGCCAACTTCAAATTTAATTTCAGCCTTCTTATCAGGACCAAAACCTTCTAGATTAACTACTTCACCTTTCCCAAAACGTTCGTGCATTACAACATTTCCTATTGTTAATTTACTATCAAATAAATTTGGAGCTGATGAAGCAGGATTATTCCCTGCAACAGGTTTTAGTTTTCTGATATTTAAATCCGGTTTTGGCTCGTTATCCGTAATATGTTTTGGCGGCGTTCCTCCAATTGGTTTTGCCAGCCTAAGTTTTGATTTATCTACATCTCCAAAAATATCGCTATCAATCTGTGATTTATAACGATAATTACTTTCTGCAGGTGTTAAATATTCCAAATATTGCGGATCGATTTCTTCAATAAAACGCGACGGTTCACTATCTGTCAATTTTCCCCAACGGTAACGCGATTGTGCATAGGTCAAGTACGCCTGATGTTCTGCACGAGTTAAAGCTACGTAAAATAATCGACGTTCTTCTTCCAATTCACTTCTGGTACTCATACTCATAGCACTCGGGAATAAATCTTCTTCCATTCCCACCACAAAAACATGCGGGAATTCAAGCCCTTTTGCCAAGTGAATCGTCATCAAAGCCACACGATCTTCATCACTTGTATCTTTATCTAAATCCGTTGCTAGTGCCACATCTTCCATAAATTCAGAAAGTGCTCCTCTTGCACCGTCAATTTCTCTTTGCCCTTCCGTAAAATCTTTTATACCGTTTAAAAGTTCTTCGATATTCTGAATTTTAGCCATTCCCTCCGGAGTAGCATCTTTTTTCAATTCCTGAACTAAACCCGTTTTTTTTGCAACGTGATCTGTAAGATAAAAAGCATCCTGATTTTGATCAATAACCTGAAAACTCTGAATCATCGTCACAAAATCTTTCAGTTTATTCTTTGTCCCCGTATTGAGTTTTAAATCGATTTTATCAATATTTACCATCACCTCCCAAATCGAACGCTTGTAATGATTGGCTGCGATGGTTAATTTTTCTACAGTAGTATCCCCAATTCCACGTGCCGGGTAATTGATAACACGAATTAAGGCCTCTTCATCTTTTGGATTAATTACCAAACGTAAGTAGCACAAAACATCTTTAATTTCCTTACGTTGATAGAATGATAACCCACCATAAATTCGATACGGAATATCACGTTTTCTCAAAGCATCCTCCATTGCACGTGACTGCGCATTAGTACGATACAAAATTGCAAAAGCACCATTATTAAGCTGATTTTGCATTTTCTGTTCAAAAATGGTACTGGCTACAAAACGTCCTTCCTCTGCATCCGTTAAACTACGATGAACCTTAATTTTCGCACCAAAATCATTCGCCGTCCAAACTACTTTATCTAATTTGGTTTTATTATGTTCCATTACCGTATTTGCCGCTTCCACAATATTTCGGGTGGAACGGTAATTTTGTTCTAGACGAAACATTACAACACCTTCATAATCCTTCTGAAAATTCAGGATATTATTAATGTTTGCTCCACGGAAAGCATAAATACTCTGCGCATCATCTCCAACTACACAAATATTCTGAAATTTATCTGACAAAGCCCTAACGATCAAATACTGAGAGTGATTTGTATCCTGGTACTCATCAACCAAAATATAACGGAAACGATTCTGGTATTTCGCTAAAACTTCCGGGAAACGAGTCAACAACTCATTGGTTTTCAACAATAAATCATCAAAATCCATGGCACCGGCTTTAAAACAGCGATCTACATATTGCTGATAAATCTCACCTAATCTTGGTCTTTTTGCCATTGCATCGGCTTCGACCAATTCTGGATTATTGAAATAAGCTTTTACCGTAATTAAGCTGTTTTTATAACTTGAAATTCGGCCTAAAATCTGTTTTGGTTTATAAATATCACGATCCAGCTGCATTTCCTTAATAATCGAAGAAATAAGTCTGGCCGAATCTTGTGAATCGTAAATTGTAAAGTTGGAAGGATACCCCAAATGATCTGACTCTGAGCGCAGGATACGGGCAAAAATCGAGTGAAAAGTTCCCATCCACAGATTCTTAGCTTCAGTCGCTCCCACAATATCCGAAATCCTGTGTTTCATTTCGCGGGCCGCTTTATTCGTAAAAGTAAGCGACAAAATGTTGAATGCATCAACACCCTGCGCCATCAAATAAGCAATTCTAATCGTTAAAACACGGGTTTTTCCAGATCCTGCACCTGCAATAATAATCATTGGCCCATCTTTCTTTAAAACGGGTTGTCGTTGTGCTTCGTTGAGCTGGTCAATATATTTTTGCATGAATTTTTTCTCCTTATGATGCAAAAATAAGAATTATAAAATAAAGTTCCTAGGGTGCAAAAGAAAGGTTCTGAGGTTCTAAAATACTATCTCAAAGCTTCGGGACTATGTTTTTTTGAAGCACGGCAATAGACATTTTAATAAACATGGTTTCCCGCTTTCGGCTATATCTCTCCTCCCGATTGCCATCGGGATGCGAGGGTACTGCCTCTAGGTTCAAACAATTTACTTTTTTTTATACAAAGTTGCTGAGTTATTAAGTTCCTAAGACACTTAGGAAAACTTAGTATCTCAGAATCTTAGTAACTTAGAACCTTACTTAAAAAACACATCGTAAGCAAATCGGATTAAAGTACCGATCACCACAACCAAAAAGAAAATTCGAATAAAACCATTTCCTTTATTGATGGCTAGTTTAGCGCCCAACCAACCTCCAAGTCCATTGCTGACTGACATCGGAATGGCAATTGTCCATATGATTTTTCCTTTTATCATAAACAAACAAATCGAACCGAAATTAGTCGCCAGATTTACCATTTTAGCATTCGCTGAAGCATGTAAAAAATCAAAACCTAAAAGGGCGATAAAAGCCACTACGAAGAAACTTCCGGTTCCGGGACCAATAAATCCGTCGTAAAAACCAATAATTACACTGATCACAACCGCATAGATTATCTGAGTGGTAGCCGAATGATCTTTTGCAACATGTTGCCCAAAATTTTTCTTCGCGTAGGTATAAATAAACAATAAAGACAAAACTACTAATAGAAGCGGCTTCATGAAATCATTGCTGACTATTGTTAGTATAGTAGAGCCTAAAAATGCTGATGGAACGGCTAAACACATCATTATCAAAAGTAATTTCCATTGGATAACGACTTTTTTGAGGTATTGAAAAGCAGCAAAAGCAGTTCCGGTAAAGGCAGGTAATTTTAAAGTTCCAATAACGGTAGAAACGGGTAAATTGGGTAATAAGATCAAACCCATTGGAGTTTGAATTAACCCGCCACCACCAACAATGGCATCAATAAATCCTGCAGCAAAAGCAGCCAAACAAAGTAAAATTATAATATAGCTTTCCATTAATCTTGTGTTTCAGGTGGTTTTAAGAACCGTGCACAAAAGTAAACTTCCCTTTTGTTTATTACAATAGAATTAATATTGTTTTCTCAGCAAAAATTATATTTTTGTTGAAAATTTGAACCCCAATGGACTATACAAGAATTATAGAATTAGCAAGTTATACTTTACCAGCCATCGTTACCGGATTTGTGGCGTACAGCTTTTTTGAACTGCATATTAAAAACAACGATAAGAAACGTGCCTTTCTTTTAAACAGAGATTATCAAAAACAATCTTTACCAATACGTTTACAGGCTTATGAGCGTATGACGTTATATTTAGAACGTATCAACTTAACCAAATTATTGATTAGAATTGCTCCAATTTCAAACGAAAAACACGATTATGAAAACTTTGTAATCGACCAAATCGAACAAGAGTTTGAACACAACTTAACACAGCAAATTTATATGTCTGATGAATGTTGGACTATTATAACTACTGCTAAAAATTCAACGATACAAATTATTCGTAAAGCTGCCATGAGTGACAGAGTTGATAGCGCTGATAAATTAAGAGAGAAAATTTTAAATGATTTATTAGAAAAACAATCTCCTAGTAATGCTGCTTTGGGATATATTAAAAATGAAGTTTCGGAATTATGGTAAATAATTTTAGATTGTTGATTTTAGATTTTAGATTATTTGTAGCAATCTAAAATCTAAAATTACCTGTTGTCACTCATAACCTCAGATTTATTCTGAGCATATTCATAACCTTGTTCCCACCATTCTTTCATCACTTCCTTATTAAAGATTAGCGCATTATCTGTCAATTTCGTCGGGGTATAATATAAGTTAAGTTTCACATTCTTATTATTTGCTATAAGTTTTCCTATAGCAATATCGTGTTTTTCAACCTGATCCAGTGCAATTCGGAATAAATCAATCATTAGTGAAAATGGGTTTTTACCAATGACTGTTTTATCCATATTGACTTCGGTTTCTAAGATAATAACATCTATTTCTGTAGCGCCGCGATTGATCGCTTCCCGAATTGGCACCAAGCTTGAAAACCCACCATCACCATATTCGCAATTGTCTTTCTCCACCAAACTCATAAACGGAACATAGTTGCTCGAGATCCACGACCAATCACAAAACTCCTCATAGGTACAATCTTTCACTGATTTGTATTCTGATTCGTTTTTAGTAAAATTGGTTACGGTAATAACAACATCGTTATTTAGTTTTTTAAGCTTATTAAAATCGGATAGTGAAAAATTATTTCGGATGTACCTCTTCAATCCCTTACTTTCTCCAAAAGTTCTTTTTCCTCTAAAAAACTGACGCAACACATTGAAGTGATTAATCGTTACAATGTCAACTCCATCTTTATTTTTAACTACAAACGGGCAAATATTAAAAATACTTCCCATGGTAACATTCGTATAAACCGAGTGAATTTTTTTGATATGACCCAAAGCCAAATGCGGAATAAGCAAACTTCCTGTAGAAGTTCCCAAAAACAAATCGTATTCGTAATTTTTTTCTTCTATTAGATATTGCGCCACACCACCAGCAAATGCTCCTTTACTTCCTCCACCAGAAATAACCAATGCTCTCATAAATTTATTGTAGGTTTTGTTTTTTTTCAGAGAATAGAAAAAAGAATAAAGAGCAAAGATTTTCCTATCTGTATTAAATCTTTTCTCTTGCTTCTTTTCTCTATATTCTATTCTCTATATTCTATTCTCTATATTCTATTCTCTATATTCTATTCTCTATTCGCATCAATCTTTCCTCTTGCTTCTACTTCTCTATCTCTTTCAGCAAACGATTCAATTGAAACTGTTCATCGGGGGTCAAATTAGGCAAAATTCTTTCAAACGAAGCACGCATTTCTGAATTTTTTAATAAAAACCGAATTGTATCTCTTCCAAATTTTGAAAATTGCCACACATGGTGTGTTGTTGCTCCAACTAAATTACTCAAAACCTGATCGTTAATTATTTTAAATGCAATTAGCTTTTCAAGTGCATTTTGTCTAGTGGTGGCTTCATATTTTGTAGAAGAAAAGGAGATCAGTTCAGTAATCAAAGTTTCTGGATTCTTTGCATAATTCGGAGTTGACAAAGCCAATGAAAGCCACATTGTACGCAAGTTATAATCATTAAAACCAATCCAGTTTTTAGATTTTTCCAGATATTCTGAACGATGGTCCGGAAAATTTTTCCATAACCAATACAATGCAATTTCCTGCGTTTGGTAAGACTTATCATCAAGCAAAGTTTCATATTCAGCTCTAAAATCTTCAGGAATCTTACTCAAAGTTGTCGCAACATCTTGACGAACCTGAATATTATTGGTTTTTAAAGCAATTAATAAAAGTGCTTTTTTAGCCTCGTACTTTTCATTTTCCAATTGATCAACAATTGCCTGTTTTACGGAATAATAAACATCTGACTCTAGTGTTTTCTTAAAGAAAGCTTCTTTCTCTGCTAAAGGCATTTTCTTCAATTTATCAACTTCCGATCTAATCTGAATTGCTTTATTTTTACTAAGTAAAGCATTCGCAGTTGCTGTATCAAAAACAGTCGATTCTAACCATGTTTTTTGAAATTTATCTAGATCAAAATTGGAAACCTTTTTAATTTCGTCAAAGAAATTTTGCGTATTTACGGTTTGATAACCGTATTTTTTTAAATAACTTTTGATGATTTTTTTAAATGCTTTATCTCCAATCGATTCGTGCAAAACAAACAATGCCCATGCGCCTTTTTCATAAAAAGTAAGTGAACTTGCTTTAGCATTCAATACCGGAATTGTATCTGTTCTTGAGGCAAATTTGATCTGTTGTGCGGTATCGTATAATTTGAAGTAAAAATAATCGTCGCCGTAAATTTCTCTTTCAGCAAGAGCTGCATAATAAGTTGCAAAACCTTCCTGAAGCCAATGATGTTTACTACTTTCGGCTGTAATTAAATCTCCAAACCAATGATGAGCCAACTCATGCGCATCCACATTTGTATAATTTCGATCTTCAAAACCAATTGAATCTACAACATATCGCGTAGCAAAAAGCGTCGAAGTTGTATTTTCCATACCAGCGTAAAGAAAATCACGAACCGGAATTTGTCTGTAAATTTCCCAAGGATATTTCACTCCGATTTCTTTTTCCAAAAAATCAAAAATGCGCTTCGAATAACGATACGTTGGTTCAAAACGATTTACGTCTTTATTCTCCAGATAATATTCTAACGGAATTTTAGATTTAGCGGTCAATTCTTTTTTATCATATTTCCCAATTGCAAGCATTAATAAATAAGAACTCATTGGTTTTTCCATTTCGTACTGCCAATGATTCAAATTTCCGTTTGAAGATTTATCTTTCAAAATTCCATTTGAAACGACCTGATATTCTGCCTCATAATTTACTCCTAAACTGAAAATTACTTTTTCGTTAACATCATCAAAACTGGGAAACCAATTGCTAGTGTATCTTCCCTGCCCCTGTGTCCAAATTTGCACTTCTGAATTCTCAATAGTCACAAAATACAGGGCCTGTTTTGGCTTAACGACGTATTCAAAAGTTAAATGATTTTTTCCTTTTTGAAAATTGCCGATTATTTGCAATTCTTTACCTGTATTTACAGAATGAACCTCTCTATTGTCAATTTGTACTTTAGTAAATTCCATGTTTTTAGCATCGATTTTAATGGTATCAATCGGTTTCAAAACCTCAAATTGATAATCAACCGAGCCGGAAACCAATTTTTCTTTTGCATTTAAAGACAATTGTCCTGAAACGGATTTAAAATCGACAAATTTGGTTTGCTGTGCAAAAAGGAATGTGCTAAATAATAGAAGGATGTATTTCATTGAAATAAATTTGTAGGCGAAATTCCAAAGTTACAAAGGTTTCATCAACAAATCGAATGAAATTTGTAAGTTTACCACATAAAATAACAACAGCGTGTCAACACCAAAAAAAGCCTTATTCAATTGGAGCAGTGGAAAAGATTCTGCTCTTACTTTATATAAAATTCTACAAAATCCTGAATATAAAATCGAATTTTTATTGACCAGTGTCAATCAGCAATTTCAACGTATTTCAATGCATGGCGTTCGTGTTGAATTATTAGAAGCACAAGCAAAAAGCATTGGTTTACCTTTGGAAATTTTGCAAGTTCCGGAAATGCCAACTATGGAAGTCTACGAAAATGTTATGACTAAAACTTTGACAGAATTAAAGAGTCAAGGTATCACGCATTCTGTTTTTGGAGATATATTTTTGGAAGATTTACGTAAATACCGAGAAGATCAATTGGCAAAGATTGGTTTTGAAGGTGTTTTTCCGATTTGGAAAATTCCAACAAAAGAGTTGATTCAGGAATTTATTTCATTAGGATTTAAAACTATAGTAGTTTGTGTAAACGAAAGGTATTTAGATAAAAGTTTTGTTGGTCGAATAATCGATCAGGATTTTATTAATGATTTACCTGAAAATGTAGATGTTTGCGGAGAAAATGGCGAATTTCACACCTTTGCTTTTGATGGTCCAATTTTCTCAAAACCAATTGATTTTGAAATTGGAGAAATCGTTTATAGAAAATATGAAAAGCCTAAAAACGAAGATTCATCAGATACTGCTTGCGACACTAGTGCCAGCGATGCTTTTGATTATGGATTTTGGTATTGTGATTTGATTCCCAAATAAAACCAAAACCGCCACGAATTCACGAATTAAGCCTACATTTTGTGTATTAAAAATTCGTGAATTCGTGGCTTATTTTTTTTAAAAATTAATCTTCTGAATACATTTTTAAAAGATTAGTAACCGTGTTCCAATTTCGCATTGTTACTATAACATTCAGTTTTTTCTCAATGTATTTGCCTTCTAATCTTGTTTTTCCCGCGCCAACCGCATATTTAATAAAAATCCTGTTCCCGTCAATACTTGCTTCATCGGGTTTAAATTGGCTGATTTTTAAATCATTTATATTTTCCTTTTTTAGTTCCGTTGAAACAAAAGCAACATATAATTTTTTAGTGTCAATATCTTTTTCTTTTAGATACGGACTGTTTTTAAAACACAACTCCAAATCTCCCTTAGTAATTACAATCGTAGGAACTTCATGTCCAAAAACCTTGAAAATTTCCTGTTTAATCATAAAACCCACTTTCGAAGCGCTTTCTTCCTCAGAATCCACAAAAACATTTCCAGACTGCAGATAGGTTCGCACATTTGTAAAACCAATATTCTCCAGCATTGTTTTCAAAGCTTCCATTTTCATCATGTTATGGCCAGAAACGTTGATACCGCGTAAAAGTGCTAAATGTGTTGTCATTTCAAATAATTTTTATTCTTCAAAGATATTATTTTCTAAACTTCAATTTATCAGATTTTTAAATTTCCCAATTAAAATCTATCTTCGCTGTTTCAGAGATAAAAGAGTATAGAATAAAGAATATAGACAAAAATCTATTCTCTTTATTCTATACTCTATTTTCTAAAATCTAAGAAGTCTAAAAAAAATGTCTAACAATCTCCTTGAAACCCCAATAGAATACCTTAAAGGTGTTGGTCCCAGTCGTGGCCAGTTGCTTCGTAAGGAATTGGGCATTCATAAATACAGAGATTTGGTTAATTTTTTTCCGAATAGATACATTGACAGAACGCGATATTATAAGATAAACGAACTTCAAAACACAGGAGCCGAAGTTCAGATCATTGGTAAAATCATCAATATAAAAACGGTTGAATTTGCTAAAAACAAAAAGCGTTTGGTAGCCACTTTCGTGGATGATACAGGACAAATTGACCTGAATTGGTTTCAGGGACATAAATGGATCAGAGAGAGTTTAAAACTAAATGAAGTTTGTGTGATTTTCGGAAAATGTTCTGTGTACGGAAGTCAGTTTAGCATGGCGCATCCCGAAATTGAATTGTTAAGTGAGCATGAAAAAAGTTTGCGCTCTGCTATGCAGCCCGTTTATCCTTCTACCGAAACATTAGCCAATCGCGGAATTTCAAACCGAACGATTAATAAGCTAATGGAACAGCTTTTTATAGAAACACAGGCTTTATTTACTGAAACTTTTCCGCCCTATTTAATCGAAGAATTAAAGTTAATTCCAAAAAGAGCGGCTTTATTCAACATCCATTTCCCGAAAAGTGCTGATGCTTTAGCGAAAGCACAATTCCGCTTAAAATTTGAGGAATTGTTTTTTATTCAGCTTCAGTTAATCACTAAAAACCTGATTCGAAAACACAAAATAAAAGGGCATCCGTTCACCAAAGTGGGTGAACTTTTTAATGAATTTTATCAAAATCATTTACCATTTGAATTAACAAATGCTCAAAAAAGAGTAATTAAAGAGATTCGTTCAGACATGGGAAGCAATGCCCAAATGAACCGTTTATTACAGGGAGACGTTGGTTCCGGAAAAACAATTGTAGCTTTTATGAGCATGCTTTTGGCAATTGATAATGGTTTTCAGGCCTGTTTAATGGCTCCTACTGAAATTCTGGCGAATCAGCATTTTATTGGTTTATCAGAATTAGCTAAAACATTAGATCTTAATATTAAAATACTTACGGGTTCAACCAAAACTGCAGCCCGAAAAATCATTCACGAAGAGCTTGAAAATGGAACTCTGCATATTTTAATTGGTACACACGCTTTGTTAGAAGATAAAGTGCAATTCCAGAATTTAGGTTTGGCTGTAATTGACGAACAACATCGTTTTGGTGTAGAACAGCGCTCTAAATTGTGGAAGAAAAATGACATTCCGCCACACGTTTTAGTGATGACCGCTACTCCTATTCCGAGAACTTTGGCGATGAGTTTGTACGGAGATTTAGATATTTCTGTAATTGATGAATTGCCTCCTGGAAGAAAGCCAATCCAGACGGTTCATCGTTTTGACAGCAATCGTCTGAAAGTCTGGAAATTCCTTCGTGACGAAATTGCTTTAGGAAGACAAATTTATATTGTTTATCCGTTGATTCAGGAATCTGAAAAAATGGATTATAAAGATCTGATGGATGGTTACGAAAGTATTTCTCGTGATTTTCCATTGCCTCAATATTCTATTTCGATTTTACACGGAAAAATGAAACCGGCAGATAAAGATGCTGAAATGAAACGCTTTTCTGAAGGAAAAACCAATATTATGGTCGCCACAACCGTAATTGAAGTTGGTGTAAACGTGCCAAATGCCAGTGTAATGATTATCGAAAGTGCCGAACGTTTCGGCTTATCACAATTACATCAATTACGTGGACGTGTTGGCCGTGGGGCAGAACAAAGTTATTGCATTTTAATGACGAGCCACAAATTAAGCGCTGATAGCAAAACCAGAATGGAAACTATGGTTCAAACTAATGATGGTTTTGAAATTGCCGAAGTTGACTTGAAATTGCGTGGTCCTGGCGATTTAATGGGAACACAACAAAGTGGTGTTTTAAATCTACAAATTGCAGATATTGTTCGTGATCGTGATCTTTTAGGGTTAGCAAGAAATTATGCGATGAAAATTTTAAAAGAAGATGGTCCTCTTCAAAAACCTGAACATGCAGTACTAAAAGCAGTTTTTATAGAATTGACCAAAAAGAAGAATATTTGGAATTATATTTCTTAAGGCTCCAAAAGAGAGAGATTTTGAAAAAACTGAAATCTGAAAACTAAAAAAACCTCATTGTATCAGACTCAAATTATGGATTAAGTCCTAAAAACTATTCAATTGTCTTTGGTAAGGCGATTAGATTTGTTGGGGGCAAATTTTTGGTTTGAATATTTTATGCGATACAATGAAGCGTATTAATTCTATTTTATTATTTCTTTTTAGGAGCCTCTTTCTTTTCAAAAAGACCACTAAAAATACCTTTACTCACTTTATTCTTATCATCTTTTCCTGTTGCCACAAGATGATCAATATATTCCATATATGTTTTTTTGCGTTCCTCCAGAAAACCAGTCAGATATTCCTCAGATGCCGACATCCCACTAGCTTCTTCAATGTGCAGAAGTTTTTTATAAAGAGGTTCAATAAATTTTACAATAATATTCTCGGGAACAGATTTTCTTGTTCCAAAATAGCCAACGATTTCTCCATCAGAATCGGCTATAATTTTAAAATCGGTAATAACCCAATAATATCTGCCCGTTTTAGACATGTTCTTGATGATAACATGAATATTTTTACTCGCTTTTATACTATCCCATAAGAACTTAAAAATCACTTTTGGCATATCGGGATGACGGATTATATTATGAGGCTGTCCAATAAGTTCAAATTCATCATAGCCGGATACATCAATAAAATCTTCATTTGCGTATAAAATGGTTCCCTTAGTGTCTGTTTTACTTAGTAGTACTTTATTTTTATTCCAATCTACTTCTCTGTCTGATGGAGTCGGGCGGGTAATTCTGGTATCCATAAATTTTGTATTTAAATTAATAAGTAATTACATTCTGAGTATAATATTTAATTCCATATAGTATTAATTATTGATTACAAATAAGCTCAAAACTTTAGTGTCCGGGCGGTCTGCTATTTATTGACTTAACATGAATATCATTAACCATATCATCAATTTTTTTAGCGCTATCACGCATCATATCCAAATAACTGAGAAGCTGATCATTATCTGTATGTCCTTTTGAAACATCAATAAGTTTTAACACCGAACTTACCGGTAATTTAAGATCTAAAGTTGTTCTGTGTACAAAGTCATTATATTCCTTGGTAGCTGTTAAAGAACTATATTTTGCCGATGCCAATTTCATATTTTCCAATTCATATTCATCAGATATTTTAGAAATATGGTTTTGGCTATGTGTTTTAAAGTAGTACGCCCAATACCCATTCATAAAGAAGACAACAGCAGCAAGTACAATGTGTATGATAAGCGTTTCCATATCAAAATTGACTTGTGAAAAATATAACTGTATTCCTGCTGGATCATTATAAACAAAGTTTTGCATATAGGCTAAAATAACATGATGTCCTACAACCAAAAGCGTAAGCGGAATCTGTAGTTTCCAGTTTTGATAAATAATCAGGATTGTACTGGCAATGAAAACAGTAAAATGCATTTCGAACAAACCATGCATCTGATAAATATATTGTGCCATAAATATAGCCAGCACAAACGATAAAACATACTGGTAAAATTTAGAGTTCTTTAGAAGGAATTTTGCCGAATAATAGGCTAATAAATTTAATGTTCCTACCCCTGCTCCAATCTCCCAGGTATCGTATTTAAAAGCCAAAGCGATCCCAAGAAGAAAATAAATGGCAAGAACATAATTAATAATCGTATCCGATTTTTGCGTCATTGTTGACATGAAATTGTGCAGGTAATCCTGTTCGTTCAAACTAGCTTTTGCTTTCATAATTTAGGTAATATTAAGGTTAGATTTATTTAGTGCATTTTGGTAAGGAACATCCATAAGCTCGAAGAGCTAACGCATCAAATGATGGGGCATTTGTATGACTTAATAAAGAATCTATTGCTTGTTGGGCATAATTACTATCGGCATCTGTACAGTACCTTGTTTTATTATAATTGCCACGATAATATAAGTTTTGAGAAGCATCGATGAGAACCGCCTGGGGTGTCGAGAAAACACCGCAATTTTTTGCTATTTCTTCATCAAAATAAACAGGAATCTGAGCATCAAATTTGTTCTGAATTTCTTCAATTGTGAAAGTCTTTTCTTTGTTTAATACTACGATTTTAAAATTGATTTTGTCTCCATACTTTTTAATCAAGCCACTTACATGAGGCACATTAAAACGCGAACATGGACATTCAGGATTAAAAAAATGGATAAAAACCGGTCTTTGATCTGTCGCGCAGCATTTTAAATCCACTTTACTTCCCATGGCTATCTCACGATAATTTTGAGGAATTGGTGTAGGCAAACTGTATTGATATTCGTTTTGCCAAAATAAATAAGAAATGGCTGCAAGTAAAAAAGTAAACCATAATCCAAGAAGTATTTTTTTCTTCATAAATAGACGATTTTAGTTTAAAATATAAACAGTTGTTAATTTAATCATTCTTAAAAAGCAAAAAATTTAACTTAATTAAAATAAAAAACCTACACATATTAATGCTTTACGTACTAGAACATTAATATTCTCACAAAAAAATCATCATATTGTTTAACCTTATCAATGTTACAAATAAAATCGATAAAGAGCAAAAGAAATCGGACAAAATGCAATAAAAAACAATTATACATACTTTTTCTTACTTTTTAAGCAAGTAGTTTTACGCTTTTTATCAGTAAAAACTTAAGAAAAAGAATGACTCTTGAAATCGATTAATTTTTAATTCTTCTACTACTTATTATTTTTTTTCTGTCACATTAAACCTTTGTAAAATTAAATAGTCTAATACGTAATCTAATCTAAAAATTTGTACATACAAATGTTAAATAAAAGCCAACCTCTTCTGATTTCGGTTCAAAAAGTTAAATTTGTAAGCTACTAAAAACAATCCCAAAAAAACATTTACCTCAATTTTATGAAAGTAAAAAATCTAATTTATGCCCTGTTAATTATAGTACTCGGAGGGTTTATCGCCTACAGAGTTGTTTCTAACAAAAGTAAAAACGACGAGTCTAAAAAATCTGGTGATAAAGACCGCCCTATAACCGTAACAGGTATTGTGGTTAAAACTTCTACGTTTGATAACAACCTTTCATTATCTGGATCTATTGAAGCTAATGAACAAGTAGAAATTCACAGTGAAGTTTCGGGAATTGTTGAAGGCATATATTTTACTGAAGGAACCTATGTAAACAAAGGACAAGTACTTTTCAAGGTAAATGATATTGAATTAAGAGCGCAATTAAGACAAGCTCAAACAAAAGAAGGTTTAGCAGCTGAAAACGAAAGAAGAGCTAAATTATTACTTCAAAAAGAAGCTATTAGTCAGGAAGAATTTGATGTTGCAAATGCTGACTACGCTTCTATGAAAGCACAGACACAATTAATCAAGGCACAAATTGCCAAAACTTCTGTAAAAGCACCTTTTTCAGGAAAAATTGGTTTGCGTTCTATTTCACCAGGAACTTATATAACTCCTACTGTTTTAGTTGCAAAGTTAGTGAATACCGGAAAATTAAAAATTACATTCTCTATTCCTGAAAAATATGCTTCGCAAGTCACATCAGGTTCAACTATTGATTTTTCAGTATCAGGATCTGATAAAGTGTATTCAGCAAAAATATATGCTATCGAACCAGAAGTTGAAGTAGCAACCCGTACTTTACAAATTCGTGCTATTGCTGATAATATAGATGGAAAACTTTTCCCGGGAACTTTTGCTGATGTAAAATTACCCTTGAATATTATTAAAGATGCAATTGTAGTTCCGTCAGAAGCAATAGTTCCTGTACAAGATGGTAAAAAAGTATATATCGCCAATATGGGAAAAGCAAAAGAAGTTATGGTTGATGCAACAACCAGAACAGATGCTTCAATTTTAATTCTTTCAGGATTAAAAGCTGGTGATACGCTGATTACAAGTGGTGTAATGTCACTAAAAAACGAAACACCTATAAAAGTTCAAGTTAAAAAATAGTTTTGAGTTATGAATTTTGAGTGATGAGTTTTTCAAATTCATTCTCTATGTTCTATTTTCTTTATTCTAAAATCTAAAATCAAAACTCTAAAATCTAAAATCTAACATGAGTTTATCAACTACAAGTATTAGAAGACCCGTTTTAACCATTGTACTGAATCTTTTGATTATTTTATTCGGTTTCATTGGTTATACTTTTTTGGGTGTTCGAGAATTTCCATCTATTGACCCGGCGCAGGTTTCCATCAGAACAAACTATACCGGAGCCAATTCAGATATTATTGAATCACAAATTACTGAACCTTTAGAAAAAGCTGTAAATGCTATTGACGGGATTCGAAATATTACTTCGTCAAGTAATCAGGGAAGCAGTAATATTACTATCGAATTTAATTTAGATAAGAATCTTGAAGAAGCAGCGAACGATGTTCGTGATAAAGTTTCGCAAGCCATTAGAAGTTTACCACAGGATATTGATGCACCACCGGTTGTATCTAAAGCTGATGCCGATAGTGACGCTATTATTTCGATGACTGTTCAAAGTGACAGTCGTAACTCACTAGAATTGAGTGATTATGCAGAGAATGTAATTTCACAGCGTTTAGAAACAATTCCCGGCGTTAGTGGTGTTCAAATCTGGGGACAAAAACGTTATGCAATGCGTTTGTGGATTGATCCTGTAAAATTAACTGCCTACCGTTGTACCGTTGCCGATGTCCGTAATGCCCTAAATGCACAAAACGTAGAATTACCTTCTGGAAAATTAACCGGAAATAATACCGAATTAACAGTAAAAACAGTTGGTAACCTTTCTAAACCAGAAGAATTTAACAATATAATTGTTCGTACTGACGGTGATAAAATTGTTCGTTTAAGTGATGTTGGCGGAGCCGAATTAGGCCCTGAAAACATTGAAACTAAATTAAGTCAATCCGGACTACCAATGATTGGTTTAGCTATTGTTCCGATGCCTGGTGCAAATTATTTAGATATTTCAGCCGAATTTTATAAAAAATACGAGGCTTTAAAGAAAGATCTTCCAAAAGATATTAAATTAAATATTGCTCTTGACAATACTATTTTCGTAAAGAAATCGGTTTTAGAAGTTGCTGAAACCTTAGGAATTTCAATCATTCTGGTAATTATCATTATTTATTTATTTTTTAGAGACTGGGCCATTGCGTTCCGACCTTTAATTGATATTCCGGTTTCATTAATTGCTACTTTCTTTATCATGTGGCTTTTTGGATTCTCGATCAATGTATTGACCTTATTGGCAATTGTTCTGGCAACAGGTCTGGTGGTAGATGACGGAATTGTGGTTACCGAAAACATCTTTAAAAAAGTTGAGGAAGGTATGTCACCAATCGAAGCCGCAATCAAAGGTTCTAATGAAATATTTTATGCCGTAATTTCGATTTCGGTAACATTGGCCGCGGTATTCTTACCTGTAATATTTTTAGAAGGTTTCGTCGGTCGACTCTTTAGGGAATTTGGTGTTGTAATTGGTGCCGCAGTATTAATTTCTGCCTTTGTATCGCTGACTTTAACACCAATGCTGAACGCATATTTAATGAAAGGCGGTGAGCAGAAAAAATCGAAATTCTACGTAAAAACAGAACCTTTTTTCGAAAAATTAAATAGCGGTTATGCTGATTCTTTAAAACGTTTCATGGATAAAAAATGGATGAGCTTTCCAATTCTTATTGCTTGTTTTGGATTGATTTATCTGTTCTTTACCATTCTTCCTAAAGAGACCGCTCCATATGATGACCGTAGCTCTGTAACAATGCGTATGACTACTCCTGAAGGTTCATCTTATGAATATACCGATCGTTTCATGCAGGAGATTTCAAAATTGGTTGATGATTCGATTCCGGAGAAAAAGGTAAGTTTGGTTATTACCGCCCCGGGTTTTGGTGCTTCGGCAACAAATACTGGTTTTATCAGACTTTCCCTTAAAGAGCCAGATGAAAGAAAAAAATCTCAGAAAGATATTGCCGACCAATTAACAAAATGGACAAAACAATATCCGGATGCTAAAACATCTGTGATCCAACAACCTACAATTGCGGTTAACCGACGTGGAGGTTTACCAATTCAATATATTATTCAGGCCCCTAACTTTGAAAAATTAAGAGAAAAAATTCCAGTTTTTATGGAAGAAGTTGGTAAAAGTGATGTTTTCTCAACTACAGATGTGAACCTTAAATTTAATAAACCCGAAATCAATGTTAGCATCGACCGTGAGAAAGCAGAAAGTTTAGGTATTTCAATCATTGATATCGCTCAGACGTTACAACTTTCTTTAAGTGGGCAACGTTTTGGTTATTTCATTAAAAACGGAAAACAATATCAGGTAATTGGTCAGTTTGATCAAAAAGACCGTTCAAAACCTTTGGATTTGACTTCGATGTTTGTAAAAAACAAAAGTGGAGAATTGATTCAGATGGACAACGTTGTTAAGATTGAAGAACAAAGTAATCCGCCACAATTGTACCATAACAACAGATACATGTCGGCTACTGTTGCAGCAGGTTTGGCTCCAGGGAAAAGTATCAGTGATGGTATTGAGGAAATGGACAGAATTAAGGCAAAAGTTTTAGATGAAAGTTTTACCACTGATTTAAGTGGAGAATCAAGAGATTTTGTTGAAAGTAGCTCCAATACTTCTTTCGCTTTTGGATTGGCTTTATTATTAATCTTTTTAATTCTTGCCGCACAATTTGAAAGTTTTATTGATCCGTTTATCATTATTCTAACGGTTCCAATGGCAGTTGCCGGGGCATTATTCTCTTTATGGTTGTTCAATCAGACATGGAATATTTTTAGTCAGATTGGTACTGTAATGCTTATAGGACTGGTAACTAAAAACGGTATTTTGATCGTTGAGTTTGCTAACCAGTTACGAGAACAAGGGAAACCAAAATTAGAAGCTATTTTAGAAGCCTCTGAAGCACGTTTACGTCCAATTTTAATGACGAGTTTAGCAATCGCATTAGGCGCATTGCCAATTGCAATGTCACTGGGCGCAGCATCTACAAGTAGAATCGGGATGGGAGTTGTAATTGTTGGAGGAACTATTTTCTCTTTAGCATTAACACTGTTTGTAATTCCAGCGATTTATTTGATGTGGTCTAAAGCCAGAAAACATTATCCGGAATTTGATCATATTGAAGAATACGAAAAAGAAAGTAAATAATTTATTAGCCGCGAATTTGAATCAATTGAATTCATGGTAAAAGAAAACAAATATGAATACTAAAATTTTGTTCCGCAGTTTAATATTCTTCTTCTTTTGCATTACAAGTGCCAATGCTCAGGAAGTACTGACTATTGGAGACGCTATGAAAATAGCATTAGAAAATAATTTTGAAATCAAGATTGCAAAAAATAATACAAAAATAAGCGAAACTAATGTAACGATTGGAAACGCTGGAATGCTCCCTGTTGCAACTGCATCGGTTACTGATAATAATAGCATAACAAATTCATCGCAAACCCGTCAGGATGGTACTTCAACTTCTTTAGATAATGCCAAAAACAACAGTTTAAACTATGGAGTAAGTTTAGGATGGACTGTTTTTGACGGAATGAAAATGTTTGCCAGATTGGATCAGTTAAAAGAACTTCAAAAACTAGGTGACGCTCAGCTAAAACAAACCATTTTAATCAAAATTGCTCAGGTTAATTCCTCTTATTATGATTTAGTACAACAGCAGCAACAATTGTCTGCGCTAGACACTACCATCGTAATTTCGCAGCAACGTTTAAAATTGGCTCAAAACCGTTTTAGCATTGGTAAGGCTTCAAAATTGGAAGTTTTAAATGCTCAGGTAGATTTAAATTCAGATCAGGTTGCTTTACTAAGACAAAAGGAATCGTATGCAAATGCTAAAATATTACTGAATCAATATTTAGCACGTGACCCAAAAATCGACTTTAGAGTTATTGATTTGGTTACGGTTGATAATACACTGGTTTTGGCTAATTTAATGGAATTGGCACAAAAGCAAAATCCTGGTTTAGAAGCGCAGATCATTAATAAACGTATTGCTGAATTGCAATTAAAACAAGTAAAGGCAGACCGATATCCTGTCGTAAATTTAACTTCAGGCTATAACTTTTCAGAAAGTCAATCAAGTTTAGGCTTTACCAGTCAGGCTTCATCTCGAGGTTTGAATTATGGTTTTAATGCCACCCTGAATGTATTTGATGGTTTTAATCAACATCGAAATGAAAAAGTTGCAAAACTGGAAATTGAAAATTCTCAGATTGCAATTGAACAGCAAAACATGATTCTGAACACACAATTAAGCACCGCTTTTCAGACCTATTTAACCAACCTCGAATTAATTGACCTTGAAGAAGATAACGAAGCGATTGCAAGACAAAATTTAGAAATTACATTGGATAAATTCAAGATTGGAACTATAACAACACTTGATTTCAGAACGGCTCAGCTTAATTATGTTAATGCAAAAGTACGTTACAGTAACGCACAATATGTTGCTAAATTATCTGAAATTGCATTAAAAGAATTAGCTGGAAATATGAATTTTTAAGTAAATTTGTTTCAAAATTTAACTTAAATGATTGCATACAACACTAAGGAGTGGTTTACTTTTATATTTCATTTTCATAAATCGGACACTGTCCGAAAATTATTTCCGATAATGATTGCAATCGGAATTTATTCCGCAATTGTAGGCTATTTAGAGGTTGTTTATATAGGAATTGATACCAATAATTACGTCAAGAATATTCCGGTAATGCACGGAATATTAGGTTTTGTAATTTCACTCTTGTTAGTGTTCAGAACAAATACCGCATACGACCGTTGGTGGGAAGCAAGAAAACTTTGGGGCAGTTTAGTAAACAACAGCCGTAATTTTGCGATTAAACTTTCCGCTATTTTAAAAGACGAGAACGATCGTAAATTTTTCAGGAAGTTTATTCCAAGTTATGCGACTATTTTATATAAACATCTCAATAATTCTGAAACAGCAAAACAGCTTTTTGATGATGTAGATTTAGAGCTAGATCATCATAAGCATAAGCCTAATCAGGTAAAGCGAATGATGTCGCATAAAATCAATGATTTATACGAAGCTAAAAAAATAACAGGTGACCAGCTTATTATCTTAAATAATGAGTTGGTTGCTTTTACTGATATCTGCGGCGCGTGTGAGCGTATTAAAAACACTCCTATTCCCTACTCTTACAGCGCTTTTATCAAAAAATTCATTTTCTTCTACACCATGACTTTGCCTTTTGGCTATTCTTTAAGTTTGGGTTATTATGTCGTTCCTGTGGTGGTTTTTATCTTTTACGTTTTGGCCAGTTTAGAATTAATTGCCGAAGAAATTGAAGATCCTTTTGGCGATGATGAAAATGATTTACCTATCAAAAAGATCTCAGAAAACATCAAAAAACATGTTGAAGAATTGATTTAATTTAATAGAAAAAAACAACACTTAAACCCAAAAACAGCACTTAATCGCTAATATAACTCACTGAACGACAATATTTTGAAATTTAAATAATACGCATTAAAATTTGTATGCGATAGTTTAAATACAGCTTAAATATCTTTTCACTTTACGCTGCATTACAAACGGTTTACTAATTTTAATTCTTATTAAAATGAAAAAATTATTTTTATTCCTGACTTTAGCTTTTCTAATTGTAAATTGTACTACTGAGCCTGTAAGTACAGATATTCAAACTGAAGCTAAAGAAACGAAAAGTTCGTCTTTAACTGCCAAAGGAACTTATTCAGAATGTGATCCGATTTCAATTAACATCATGGCCGGGCAATTTACAAATGCCGGTACCATTTTAGTTGAAAATGATGCGACAAATCTTTATGTAACCTACCATGCACTTGAGAATTGGTTTTTTAGTGAAATGCATTTATATGTCGGCTCTTTTGCCAATGTACCTGCAAAAAACGGAAACCCGATTCCCGGACAATTTCCTTATAAAAAGTCTTTTGATCCATTAGTTCAAAACTACACTTTTACAATCCCGCTTTCCAGTATTATTCTCGATGCCAACAAATGCCTGTACATTGCAGCACATTCCAGCATGAAGAATATTGTAAACGGCACAGTTGTAAGAACTGAAACCGGTTGGGCTGGCGACATTAAGTTTCCCGGCAAAAACTGGGCAACTTATTTTAATTATTGCCTTAGAACCTGTACCAATGAGGATCCTCCGGGAGAAACCACTTGCGATACTGCTTATATGTTTGGAAACAATACCTTTAACAGTCTTGGTTTATCAGAAAAATGGGGTTGGGTAACTTATTACAACAACGTTGTAAACGGTTCTTATACTTACAATTTATATGCGGGAGCCGGACAAAATGATATTACTAAAGGATATTTAGCAGGAACTGTTACAGTTAACATTCAGGGAAGTAACATCAGTGTTACAATCAATGCAACATATCCCGGAACTGTATTTACTGAAACACATGTTTACTTAGCAGATAGTCCTCCAACAACAGCGGCGCCTGGTCAATTTGGAAACCAACACTCATTAAACAATACAGCATCAGATACTTATAATTTAACTTATAGTGGAGATGGTAGTTTCTGGTTAATTGTGCATGCGGGAGTTTGTACAACTGAATAAATTATACTTTTTTTAAAGAAATAGAAAAAGGAGAGAATTTAGGTTCTCTCCTTTTTTTTACCTATTTTCAAAAAAAAATAAAAAAACAATCTGTAAATCAGTTATTTATAACAGATCTTACTTGAATTGTTAGACTTCTTTCTGATATTTTTTCATATATTAGTAAAATATATGTTAAACATACACTTATTAATAGTAGCACTTCTATTTGTAAATTTAGGATTCAGTCAATCTGAATGCTATAATTCAGATTTTTCAACTGGAACTTTTTCCGGATGGGAAGGTTATACCGGTTTGTATCATACTCCTAACGTACGAAAAGGCATTGTAGATAACAGGCATAAAATCCTAACTGTTTCAAGCTTTGATCCCAGAACCTGCTATCAGTTAACTACAATACCTCCAGGTGAAAACTTTTCAGTAAGGCTGGGAAATGAACTAGGCGGTAGTGAAGCGGAAATGCTGGTTTATACAATGGATGTCACACCAGAGAATAGCATTTTTTTATACAAATATGCTATTGTAATTGAAGATCCCGGTCATATACCTGAGGAACAACCTGAGTTCAGTGTGCAAATAACTGATGCTACCGGAAAAACAATTGATCCATTATGTGGCGCGTATAAAGTTTATGCAGGTCAGGCAGATCAGGATTTTAATACCTGTCACTATGATAATCCTCTAACTTACAAAAAAAGTACTGTAAGATGGACTAAATGGAATACGGTTGGTATCAATTTGTCTGCTTATATTGGAACAACTGTAAAAATTGAATTTACAACAAAAGATTGTGCTTTTATACAACACTTTGGTTATGCCTATATTTCTGCTAAATGTGCAAAATTAAAAGCTGATTTAAAATTATGTGGTAATGATACTTCTTTTGAATTAAGTGCCCCTTACGGGTTTAGTAAGTATCTTTGGACTTATAAGGGTCAGCCAGTTGGCCTGGCGGAAAGAACAACATCTTTATCTCTTGCGGCTTATCCTGAAGGTGCTATTTTTGAATGTACTATGACTGCTTTTAGTAATTCTAATGTCTGTGAATCAAAAATACAAATTACGCTGACCAAACCCGCAAATATTACACCTCTGTTTGAAACAACAACTTCCTGCATTACAGAACAGATTGCATTTAATCCCATAATTTTTGAAAACAAAACAGTTATAAATTACCCAAATTTAAAATGGAACTGGGATTTTGGAGACGGTACAACTTCAAATGAAAAAGATCCAAAACATGTTTTTGTTTCTTCGGGAACTTATAGCGTTAAACTAACAGCGGAAACCGAAAGTGGTTGTTCATTTAATATAATTAAAGATATTTTCATTGACAATAATCTCATTTCAGAGCCTGTTTTAGATCCTAATCAGATATTTTGCACTCAAAATGCAACTATTAGTGCTATAAATACAAATAATCAAAATCTGAAATGGTTTAGTTCTATAACATCTTCTACTGAATTGCCAACCACAACAGCTTTGATTGATAAAACTACCTATTATGCTGCTATAAATAATGGTTGTTTAGGAAGGCGACTTGCTTTTGTTGCATCTGTTTTAAATATCCCTCCTCCCATCGGCGATGATACACAATATTTCTGTGCAATTGACAGACCAAAACTTGCGGATTTAGTTGTAAAAGGTACCGGAATAAAATGGTTTGAAAACGTAACAGATGTGAATGCTTTAAATACTTCGACACCATTAACCAATGCTACCTATTATGCCTTGCAAACTGATTTAAAAACTGGATGCGAGAGTAAAGATCGCCTTAAAGTTAATGTCGTTTTGCAGAACCCTGCAAATTTTTTAGCTTCAGGTTATAAGAAAGAATTATGTTTAGATGACGAATTAGTCATTCGGTCTTTAAGAGATGAAAACACCGAAATGATTTTTTATGATTCGGAAAATGCTATTTCTCCCCTTTCAGATAGTTCTCCCATTCGCAGTGGATCTACTTATTATGCTGCTACTTATGACCCTAAAACTAATTGCGAAAGTATAAAAAGAGCCGCTATCCTGGTTTCAACAATTAAATGTGACCTAATAGTATACAATTCTATTACAATTGATGGCAATAATATAAATAATTACTTTGTGATAAAAAATATTGAATTTTTTCCTGAAAATACGGTTGAAATTTACAATCGTTTTGGCCAACTAGTTTATAAAACAGCTAAATATGGTATAAATGAAAATTATTTTTATGGTGAAGCAAACGCTGGAGAAGTATTTCAAAAGAGTAAAAAACTGTCAACTGGTTCTTATTTTTATATCATAAACTTTAAGAAAACTGTTTCATCAGAAAATAATTTGCAAAAAGGTTTTCTTTATATCAGCAACAATGAATAGCACTTCAAAAAAAATACTTATTTTTGTTGTAGTCCTACTTTTATCTTATGTAGTTAGATCACAAAATGATGCCAAATTATCCATATTCAATTATAATTCTTTGATTTACAACCCTGCATATGCAGGTGCTGCTGATGGCCTTAATATTGCAGGAATTTATTCCACTCAATGGTATGGGTTTGACGGTGCTCCAAAAACACAATATTTGTCAGTTGATACCAAATTACCTTATGAAAAAATAGGACTCGGATTAAGTTTGTACCACGATGTTATTGGCCCAGCCAGAGAATATAATATTGAAGGAAATTTTGCGTATTATCTCGATTTAAACTACAAATACAAATTAGCTTTAGGACTAAAATCGGGATTAAACTCTTATAAAGTCGATATCAATCAGCTTGATGTATACGAACCTGGCGAAGATGTTTTTAATTCTGGTTTTGATAACCAATTATCATTAATACTTGGGGTGGGCGTAAACTTATATTCTGATAAATTTTTCATTGGCATTTCAACTCCAAATGTATTTGCTTCCAAGTATTACAATGAAAATAATGCAGCGGTTCTCTCAAAAAGAAAAAGCAATTATTATTTAAATACAGGGTATAGATTTGAATTGAGACGTGATGTTAACTTAACACCAGCAGCTTTAATTCGGGTTACAGAAGGTGCTCCAATAAGCGTTCTTACCTCCCTAAATCTAAATTGGTATGAAAAATATATCGCGAGTTTAAATTTTGATTATAACTCAAGTGTTGGGTTACTTTTTGGTGTTCGCTTATTTGATAATTTTAAAGTTGGTTATTCTTATGATCAATCCATAACCAAATTTAGCCGTTATAACAATGGTACTCATACCTTTTTGTTAACTTATACTTTACTAAACGAAAACAGTGAAAAATGCAGCTGCAAAATTTATTAATTTTCATATAAGATTAATGAATGATTCTTACTTTATAAAATTTAAAAAATCTATTCTTTAAGGTCTGGAACATCACAAAAAAATAAAATTCACTTCTGCATCTATCTTTATTATGATTAATTAATCAAAGTATTTATTTGCAAAACATCAATACCCTGCAAAAACTGGTTTACAATAATTTAAAAACCCTTCAAAAAAACCAAATAAATTGTTTCCAACTCCAACTCGCAATCCTTATATTTGTATCCTCATACAAGAATAAAATATAACATGAAAATATCTTACAACTGGTTAAAACAATTTATTAAAACAGACTGGACATCTGAACAAACTTCAGAATTACTGACAGATTTGGGTCTAGAAGTTGAAGTTGTCGAAAAATACCAGTCTATAAAAGGTGGTTTAGAAGGAGTTGTTGTAGGACATGTACTTACTTGCGAAAAACACCCTGATGCCGACAGATTAAAAGTTACAACTGTAAATATTGGTTTAGAAGCTCCTGTGCAAATCGTTTGTGGTGCTGATAATGTTGCCGCAGGACAAAAAGTTCCTGTTGCTACTATCGGAACAGTTTTATATGATAAAGAAGGAGCCGAATTCACTATCAAAAAAGGAAAAATCCGCGGACAGGAAAGTCACGGAATGATTTGTGCCGAGGATGAATTAGGTCTGGGAACAGGTCACGACGGAATTATGGTTCTTGATGATGCTTTAGAACCGGGAACACCTGCTTCTGTAGTTTTCAAGATCGCAAATGATGAAGTATTCGAGATTGGATTAACTCCAAACCGTGCTGATGCCATGAGTCATTATGGAACTGCGCGTGATTTAAGAGCCGGAATGTTGCAACGTGGTGTAAACATAGAATTGATCACACCATCTGTAAGCAACTTCAGAGTTGACATGCGTACGTTAAAAATTGACGTTAATGTTGAAGAACCTCAATTAGCACCAAGATATTGTGGAGTAACTATTTCAGGAATTACGGTTCAGGAATCTCCTGCTTGGTTACAAGATCGTTTAAAAGCTATTGGATTAACTCCAAAAAATAATATTGTCGATGTTACTAATTATGTTTTACATGAATTAGGACAACCTTTACACGCGTTTGACGCGGCAAAAATCAACGGAAAAGTAATTGTAAAAACACTTCCTGAAGGTACTAAATTCACGACTTTAGACGATGTTGAGAGAACATTGCATAAAGAAGATTTGATGATTTGCGACGAAAAAGGTCCGTTATGTATTGCTGGTGTTTTTGGCGGAAAAAAATCAGGAGTTTCAGATGGTACAACTTCTATATTCTTAGAAAGTGCTTATTTTGATGCTGTAAGTATTCGTAAAACAGCCAAAAGACACGGATTAAACACAGATGCTTCTTTTAGATTTGAAAGAGGAATTGATCCAACAATTACAGAATATGCCTTAAAACGTGCTGCCATTTTAATTTTGGAAGTTGCAGGTGGAAAACTAACTTCTGACGTTGTGGAAGTTTATCCTAAAAAAATAGAAGATTTTTCAGTTTTATTGAATTTCAGTCATGTGTCTAAAATCATTGGACAGGAAATTCCAAAAGATACGATCAAGAAAATACTAGTTTCTTTAGATATCAAAGTAAACAGTGTTTCTGATTCTGGTTTAGGATTAACAATTCCGGCATATCGTGTTGATGTACAACGCGAAATTGACGTAATCGAAGAAATCTTAAGAGTTTATGGTTACAACAATATTAATTTCTCTAAGAAATTCAATGCCACTGTTGCCAACTCACCAAGAACGGAAGATTATAAAGTTCAAAATGTAATTGCTTCTCAATTGAATTCTCAGGGTTTCCACGAAATGATGGCGAATTCTTTGACTACTGCAGCGTATGCAAAATTGTCAACTTCATTAAAAGAAGAGCACAATGTAACGATGTTGAATCCGTTGAGTAGTGACTTGTCTACAATGCGTCAGTCTTTATTGTTTTCAGGATTGGAAGCGATTTCATACAATATCAACAGAAGAAACTCTGATTTAAAACTATTTGAATTCGGAAAAACATATCATAAATATCTTAACGGATACGAAGAGCACAAACATCTTTCTTTATTGATTTCAGGAAACAGAAATAAAGAAAGCTGGACAAATCCACAAAAAACTACCGATTTCTTCTTGATGAAAGGTTATGTAAAAGGGATTTTGGCACGTTTAGGAATTGAAAAAATTTCGAATGCGCCGGTACAAACTGATATCTTTTCAGAAGGAACTGCGATTTGCTACAACAATGATACTTTAGTTGAAATGGGTGTAGTTAAGAAATCTATTTTAAAGCATTTCGGGATCAAACAAGATGTTTATTATGCCGATTTCAACTGGGATTTGATCCTTAAGATTATCACAGGTAAAATCAAATATTCTGAGATTCCTAAATATCCTGAAGTTCGTAGAGATTTAGCGTTGTTAATTGACCAAAGTACAACGTATGAAAGTATCTTTAATTTGGCTAAACAAACAGAAAAAGCACTTTTAAAAGACATTAATTTATTTGATGTTTATGAAGGTAAAAATCTTCCGGAAGGTAAAAAATCATACGCCTTGAGTTTCACTATTCAGGACAATACGAAGACGCTTACAGATAGTCAGATTGATAAAATAATGATAAAATTACAACAGACTTTTGAAACTGAACTTGGTGCAGTTTTAAGATAAAAAAGTTTAATTCATAAAAAACCCGACCTTAACAAGTCGGGTTTTTCTTTTTTAGAAATTAATGCGGGTCGACAGTCTCCTTGCTCCTACCGAATTCGGATGAATCTCATCTCTCCAATATTCAGATGAATTCAATAAACCGCGATAATATATTATTCTGCTTTGAAAACGATAACCATAATAATGGAAATGATTTTTTATTTGGCACAAAAGCGCATAAAAATGATCCAATAACCGAATGATGATATAACATCTCAAAATTTCATCCGTGATTGCTAATCGATCAAAAACAGGCTTTATCCAAGGACCTAACGGTAAACTTAGTCCGGCAACATATGGTTGAACACCCAATTTAAACAGAGGATAATCATAAGTATGCATATATATTAGAATACTCTGGTCCTAAAACATATCTTACAGCTTCAAAATAATTGTCTTCGCTGAATGATTCTCCCTGAAAAACTTCGTGATATAAACTCATAATTTTTAGTATTACTATTAATTTTTACTCTTTTAATAGGCTTTTCAGATTTCGCCTATCCATTTTGTGTACAAAAAGGAACGATGTAAAATTGATTCTTTATAAATTATTACAAAACAGCACTTTAACCCATTTTTTTAAATAAATTTACCCTTACAAAAAAGGGTATATTTCCCCTTGTCTCTTGTAAGGCTTTAAAATAATTTTGCTGAGGATATTTGTTTAAAATAGTATTTAACAAATCAATTAAACCATTAACTATTAAAGATTTAATTCTAACATTATGGAAAAAGAACTTGAAAGACCGACACAATTAATTACTAGAAAATTCGCAAAAGACCTGCATCTGAATTTCATGAAATACAGAGCCAGCATTATTGCTAAATACATTAAAAAGGAAGATGCAAATGCCGTTTGGTTTTCTGTAGAAGAACTCGAAAATTACATCGAATACATCAAATCAAAAGGTGAAAAAACCGGATATGATGTAAACGGTATCCGAATTTACTTTGGCGTATATCCTGAACAGAAAAAATATGCTGAAAAAGCAGGTTTGATGACGGTATTTTTACAAGCCACCGGCAAAAAAATCAGAACAAATACTAAAAATGAAGTACAAACTTTTGCTCTTTTACGTGAAGAAAGTAATGCTGATATTTCAAGCATTGAACCAATGAATTACGGCAGTATTGGAAGACCGCCTAGCCTAAATTACTAAAAAATTATGTTTGAGTTTTTACGATTTTATACTTTCTATTTAGCTTTGTTTTCGGGAATTATTGGATTGATTTCAATGCACAAACTTCCTAGTAATAGAGCTAAATTTTTAGTAATTTTAATTTGGTTTTCTGTAGTAATAGAAAAAGTAGGCTATTATTTTACAGAATGGACAGGCCTGTTAAATTACTACGTTTTTAATTTTTATATGCTGGTAACCTTTTCTGCCTATATAGTGCTTTTAAGGAGTTTATTATCAAAGGTAAATCATAGAATAGTAGCGAGTCTTTGCTTTATGCTGTTTATCATCTCCTTTTTCCTGAATATTTTGTATTTTAAAGAAGATGTAAACCATTCGTTTACTTATAGTTTCGCCATTGGAGTTATACTGATTATGATATTATCCTGCTTGTATTTAATTGAAATTTTTAATTCAGACAAAATATTAAATTTTAAAAGATCCGTCTTTTTCTGGTATATATTAGGAATTTTAGTTTTTCATGTACCGTTTTTGCCTTTTATGCTGGCGCTAAACTGGTTTTTAATCAAACATGACGAATCTATTTTTAGTTTAGTAGTCTTTATTTTGAATGTCCTGGCACATAGCTGTTATATTATTGGATTTTTATGGAGCGAAAAGAAATACAATTATTAGTCATTTCCTTAGGTATTGTTTTCTTAACTTTACTGATCATTCTGCTTGTGATATTCTTTTATTTTTTGAAGAAAAAGAATACCTATCTGGTTGAAAAAATGGAATCAGAGCTTTATTTTCAATCGGAATTAGTTAAAACCAGAATTGAGATTAAGGATCAGACACTGAGCGAAATCAGTAAAGAACTTCACGACAATATAGGCCAGATTATTTCGGTTGGTATCATGCAGCTTAACATGTACCTGAATAGCGGAAAACCTATTCAGCAGAATGAAATTAGTGACTTAAAAGAGATATTAGCCAAATCATTAGATGAGATAAGAATTTTATCCCGAATCATCAATAAAGACAATTTACTTCAGAGCAATTTTATCGAAGCCATACAACAGGATTTAGAGCGTATAAAAAAACTTAAGAATATTCAATACAGTTATAATCTTACCGGAGAAATACCTAAGATTAGCCAGGAACATGATTTGTTTATTTATCGAATTTTTCAGGAAGCGCTCCACAATAGTCTTAAACACTCGCACAGCGATCTTTTTGAAGTTAACATTACCACCACCGAAACTCTTTTCCGTTTAGAATTTAAAGATTTTGGAATTGGATATGACACAAGCCAAATAAACTCAGGATTAGGCTTAAGTAACATGAAATTAAGAGCCAAGTTAATTGGAGCGCAATTAATAATGGTATCTGCCCCATCAGGAACCACTGTAACATTAGAATACCCCTTAATCGAAAACCAATGAAACCAAACACTAAAAGCAAAATAATTATTGTAGATGATCACCAGCTTTTTTCTCAGTCTCTCGAACTTTTAATCAATAGTTTTAAGGATTTTGAGGTGATTAACCGATTTGAAAACGGAAAAGTTTTTCTTTCCTATTTACAGGACAATCCTGATGCCGAAATTGATCTGATTTTATTAGATGTCAATATGCCTGTTTTAGACGGCGTAAGTACCATGAAATGGATTAAGGAAAACAAACCCGATTTGAAGGTTATAGCCCTTTCTGTCAACGATGATGAAGAAATCATCATCAAAATGATAACAAATGGTGCTAAAGGTTATTTACTTAAAGACACCTCGCCAGAGATTTTTAAGGAAGCCATGATATCAGTGATTGAAAAAGGTTTTTATTTTACAGAATATGTTTCAGGGATGCTGGTCAAAAAAGCAAATGATGATTCGAAAAAAATCAGTTTAAAAGAAAAAGAAATTGTTTTCATCAAACATGCCTGCACCGAAAAAACCTATAAGGAAATCGCCTCAGAAATGTGTTTAAGCCCCAAAACAATCGACGGTTATCGAGAATGTCTTTTCGATAAACTCGAAATCAGAACCCGAATTGGATTAGTGCTCTACGCCATAAAAAATAAAATCGTTCTAGTTTAATCAATACGTAAGTGCTGCAAAAATAGGATGATCTTTAATTTTATCTCTGCCGTTTAAAAATGATAACTCCATTAAAAAATTACACTGCACAATTTCTCCTCCCAGTTTTTCTACCAATTCACAAACCGCTTTTGCAGTACCGCCCGTGGCCAAACATCATCGTGAATTAAAACACGATCTCCTTTTTGGATGGCGTCTGTATGCATTTCTAAACTATCAGAGCCGTATTCGAGTTGATATGAAGCTGAAATAACTTCATAAGGCAGTTTTTTAGGTTTCCTTACAGGAATAAAACCAGCCTTTAACTCTTGTGCCAACAACATTCCGAAGAAAAAACCACGACTCTCCGCTCCTACCACCTTGTCTATTTTTTGTCCTTTTAGAGATTCTAATAAAATTTTAAGACATTCTGTTCTTGCAATTGGATCATTTAGGAGTGGCGTAATATCTTTAAACAAAATTCCTTCTTTTGGAAATCCCTGAATATCACGTATATAATTTTTAATCTCCATTTTTTTTTATTTTTATGTTATTTTATGCTTGCATATCTCGCATTTATACCTATCTTTGCACCCGCAATAAGCAATCAACAAAGCTACGAAATATTAGCTTACTTGAAAACAAAAAGGCCTCGTGGCGCAACTGAATAGCGCACTTGATTACGGCTCAAGAGGTTACTGGTTTGAATCCAGTCGAGGTCACTCTTAAAAAAACGTTAAAACATCAGTTTTAGCGTTTTTTTTATGCCTTTTTTACAGAATTTAACCCACTTTAACTTATAAAAATGAACGGTTTGTAAATCCAGTAAGGTCAACTTGCCTTTCCCTTGATGTAAAGTTGGTTATGTATTTGGAAATGATTTGAAAAACTAAAAGCCCAAACATAAAAAATGGATTCAACTTTTAGTCCCGATTGCTTCGACAATTCGCCGGCTCGGGTGGAACGTATAGCGGCAAGAGCTCCTGAAAAACAGCATTAGCCCCCGCTCATCTCTATCGCTTTTTCGATAGCCGGAAGTTTAAAGTTCCCTGATGAGATGAGCAGTCTAAACTAAATTTAGATTAAAACAATAGTGCTATTTTAAATTATCAAGCTCATCCTGTATTTGTTTATGCCTCTCACTGCCTATTCCCGAACAATCAAAGAGAGGCCTTTGATCCATCATTAAATAAAAATCTACTATCACTTCCTTTTTATTGTGTATATCAATATAATCTGTCTCAACTGCCAGATATGGATAGACCACCGCCTGCAGATAAAATGAATTTCCCTTCATATTTCGGGTTCTAAAAGAATACTCACCTTGCTCTGTCGTAAAGAATTTAAAACAGCCATCAGTCAATTGTGCATTGCTAAGGGGTTTTCTTGTTTTCACATCAAAAACCCGCCCGCGAATAGTCACGCTTGTCCCATCCTTTATCAGAAAATCAACAGTTTCGGGTTTATTATTCAATTCCCCTTTACCCATGGTCACAGTATATCCTCCTTTATTATTGGTCGGAATCAACTTTGTTTGCGCCAGAGAACATCCACCCATAAGCAGGCAAAGAAATACTAAAGCGATAAATTTATATTTTTTCATAATACATTAAATTAGCACCCTGCTTTTTTACCTTTTTGAGCTTTTACATTATCCTGATCATCTTTGCCCCTGAGCTCAATTTCAATGGTATTGGATATTCTTTTTCTATCGGCCTCAGGCAATTTCTTAAACGCATCGGTTTCTATAAGACCACCCCAAGCCATATCCTGATAAAATTGTTTATCCAATTTATAACCTTTACTAACACCATAAACCTCAAAAGCATCTGCAAAAGATTTCACAAAACTTCTTGCAATTTCTTCGTGTTGGGCCGCATTTAAACCCCTGTTGGTGTCGGATATCCACGCTTGAAACATTACAGGATAATCTGCCATAAAACCAGGCGCATTACGTATGTAATAGGTTGTCAAATAAGCATGGATCGACTCGTGCATGATGGTTCTTGCCCAGGATAAATCGGTTGCCTGAGGATAAGACGCAACATCAAAAACTGTCTTAATGCCTGTAGCTGCAGTATAAGACCCAGGCAGTGTATGCGCCGGAACATCTGGTTTTGTTGGTCCTTGCTCCATGGTCCAATTATAATCAGAAGATAAATTTCCGGTAAATTTTGTAATCATATTACCTGGACTGGAACTGGTCTTTTTTAAATCACTTAATATATTTTTCAGGCAAGGCGGCAATTTGCTCTCATCGATCTCATCATCAATTTCTTTGGAAATTTTTTTGTTTATAGCAGCGAAATAAGCAATCCCCATGGTGGAACCATTATTCTGAGATCTAACAAATTGATAATCCATTCTGGTAGCAGCGTCATTTGTTGGAGGAAGAACGGGCTTAACATAGCCCGGTATAATAACTTCATCTAATTTTATTGGGGGATCAATGGAATTAAGCGGTGTAAAATCATATCCTACCGAAACGACCCCTTCAATAATTTTAAAACCACTAAGCACGCGGCCATCTAAATCTGTCGTATATACAGATCCCGTAAAATCATCCGGATCGATAGGATTTATTCCTCCACCTCCACCTCCCCCGCCATCAGTTATATCTACTTCTGGCACTTGATGAAATAAAACAGTCTGTAACTCTCCATCTATTTCTACTTGCAGCACCTCGGTATCAACACCTTCAAGCCTTGTAGCGGCAAGAGCTAAATTAACTTTAGCATCAGTTCCCTCTATATCAACTTGCTGCAGTGATTCCAGGTCAATTTCAAGACCAATACCATCACTATATCTTCCCGTTAGCCGGGCACTGTTTAATTTTGCAAAAAAGTCAAAGGAATTCTTTAATGGTACTGTTTTAAAGACCCCTGATTTTGAATCGTGTCCGTCAATAGAATCATTGATCCCGTTGTTCTGATCACTGCAATTGAACAGGAAAAAAACCAGTACTATAACAATACCAATTTTAAAAAATGGAGTAACTATTTCTTTCACTTCTAAAAAATTTAAAATTCGTATAAATATAACAAGTTTTTAACAAGTAGATTACACTTATTTTTACTTTTTTTTTAAAATCAGGAAATAGCAAGATTAATATAGTATAAATTCATTCAATTAAAATAACTGCAAACCCGTACAACGGATTTGGGCAATTGGCTTAATGTAAAGTTGATTTTTTATTTGGAAATTATTAGTAAAAAACTAAAAGCCCAAACATAAAAAATGGATTCAATTTTTTAGCCCCGATAGCAGTGGAAATCCTTTTGTGCCGGGTTCGGCACAAAAGATTGGAACGAATAGCGGGAAAAAGCTCCAAAAAAATAATATTAAACCTAAAAGAACATTAAATACAATTGACAATGCTGACCCCTCAAATGAGATTCCAGTACCAATTCTTAATACCCAATTAACTTAAACCTCGATGATTCCACCTCTTGTCTTTGCAGGGCTGTAAGATGCCTTTTATCGCTTATCGATGTATGCAGTATCATTAGAGTCTGAATAAAAGTACCTACAGCATTATTTGTCTTACGATATTGGTATCTACCCCCTGATTACCTGATAGCTATTTTATAAATACAGACCATTATTCTGTAAAAAAAAAATGCTGCTATCCTTTTTACATTTGACAAAGGACAAAGGACAAACCCAAACCAACACGGCCGTACCGGCAGACTTGCTGCGTACACCCCTTTAAAAAAACAACAGCAATAATTTAATTAAAAAAATAAAATGAAAAATTCAGATTCAACGAAAAATTACGACAAGGGCGACCGTAATTCTCAAAACGAAAACAAAGACCCAAAAAGCACAGGTCCAAAGGGCAACCCCTATGACTCGGAGAACCTTGACCAGGAATCAGAAAGCGATTCGAAAGACATAACCGAGAAGGACATAGAAAAGGACCTTATAGAAAATGACCCTTCCCAGGGGTTTGAAACTGATATGGATACTGAGAAGAGCGACAAGGCTGAAAGCGACTCCTTTGAGACCATAGCGCCCGAAAAGGATAATCCAGTTAACAGGGAATTCGAAATTGGGCATCTTGGCAATGAGGAGCTTAAAGAAGATGAGCTTATCAAGGACGCGCCGCGTCATGGCGCATCCCAATACTAAACCTTCCCAGCGAAAATTTTAATGTACTTAGATTGAGTTACTCCCTCCTCTTTTATTTTCCTCTCTAATAATTTTGAGCGTATAAATAACCTGCTTTCTGTGTCTTTATATTCCGGTCTTCTAAGATGTTTTTAAATAATACAATTGTATTATTTAAGAGTATTAATTGTTGAATTTTATTTTGATAATAAAACAGGACATGTTAAAAAATCTCTAAGAAAAAATAATGATTGCAAATCATTTCTTTTAGCTGTAGGTCTGCCTCTTTTTGTCAATACAAAATCAACACTATTTCCCAGGTAATCAACTGCTCCATACAGATAACACCAAATACCTGTTACTTTGATATGGGTACCATCCAATCCCTACTCTAACTTTTCTCTTTTTATTTTTTGATGGATATTAAAATTCTAAAAAATAAAGGTCATTGCCAGCTACGGCATAACCATATCTCTAAATTTTACGATAAATTACTTTTCCTGTTTTTAAAACCGAATGTACGAATGAATATTTTTCAGAACCATATTCTTCAACTTCTTCGGGTGTATAAACATGGACATCTACTTCTATTAATAATTTATTTACAATAGGTAATAGCTCCTCATTACGTTGCTTCATAGGCAAAGGAGTATCTTTTATAATAAACAAATCAAGATCACTTTTATTGGTTGCTATACCCTTTGCATAGGAACCAAACATAATGACCTTATCAGGTTCTACGCATTTCACGATTCTCTCAACTAATTTTTTTATATCGGCTTCGTTTAACATGTTATGAAATTGCGTAGTTAATGATTAAAAATAGTTCTTTAACTGCATCTGTGGCAAGTGATTTAAAATCGCCTACACCATTTTCTTTTATTTTAATGGTCCAGGAATTCAAATTAACTTCATTACCTGTCAGGTCTTTAGAACTGTTATGCAATCCCTGATATTGTGAACCAACAGCAAGGTTTAACAAATCAGTATCAGTATTTCCTAAAGGAGAAACCATCACTTTATAAGCCTTCGTGTCATCTTTTGCTAAAGCTACAACCTCAATCTTTGAGACTTTTTTAAATTTAAAATTTTGAGTAAAATACGGTAATCTTTCTTGCAAATTTTCTAAAATTAGTTGTTGTTCCCCATTAACAACAGCGGGAAATAAAAATTTATTCCACTCTGTTGAAAATTCTTTTCTAATATCATAAACTCTAAATAGTCCTTTACTATTTTCAGCCAATGCCATACTGTTAAGTTTTTTATTAAACTCTAATACTGCGGCATTTTTCAGTGCTTCACCACCTTCTCTGGCTGTGTAATTTAAATGAATAATAATATCTGAAATTGTATTTAAATCAAATTGCAAAAAGTCACTATTTAATTTAAGTTGCCAGCTGCTTATTACACCGGCACCTTCAAAAGGCAAATATCTTTCATCTCTGAAATTCAATTCAAACATTCCACTATCGTTTTGTGCACCGCTTGTAGCTATGGATTGTATGGTCGAAACCTCATCCTGAAAACGTAAATCATCAATAGCAAAATCTCTTTCGTATTTTCCGCCTAAGAGCAAACTATTCTTTCTGATGCTATTTCTATTTAAAGAAAGTGTGCAGGCAATTGTAGAATAAGGTCCCGTAATACAAGGAATCGATACACTAACCGATTTTATGCGTCTAAAATAATGCCCTGGGTAATCCATATCGAATACTGTTTCAGGAATATCAATCAGACATTCTCCATTTTGACGAAGTTTTAGCAAGGCAACAGGATCTATTTGAGAAAGCGAAATATGTTTTGTCAATTCATACTCTCGGCGATTTTGTTCATAATAGGCTGTTTCAAGACGTTTTAAATCATAAAAAAGTTTTTCTCCTGAGAGTAATCCTTTTTTCAAACTGTCCCAATAGCCAAATTGTATATAATTAGAATTACTTAAGCCGAGTTCATACCTAAAGCAGCGTTCTGCACGTTTCGCAATATCAAAAGCCAATTGATAACTTTGAAAGTAAACAGTAGAAAGCTGGTTAATCATCCAATCGTACAATTCCTGATTAGTAAACTTACTTAGCATATATTCTCTTTCTTTTTCCAAATTTTCTTTCTGGCGATCATGATTAGCAAGTTCTATATCTGCCATTTGCTTACGAATTTCTGCAGCAGCAATTTGTTTGTCTACTTGAGGCAACTCTTTTTCAGCCAGACGTTTTTGAAAATCCCAGTCATCGGCACGTCGTCCAAAGCTGGATGCTGTAGAAATCAATGAAGCACTTTTGTCCAATGCCGATGCAATTGACTGCAATGTTCTTGCGGCCATTTCTGCACCATTACCAATTTGTTGTCCTCCCATACTGGCAGAAACTTCCGGAGTACCGCCAAAACCAGCTGCTCCTGCTAAAAATGTTGGAATTAATTTAAGTCCTCCTGATAAAATGTACGCAGTTGCGACTGCTACTTCGATCGCGGCAGACCCTGTAGAAAGACCAAATGCAGTAAGTTCTCCCGCATTCCATCCATCATTAATCAATTTTGAATAATAGGCTTTTCGTTCCTCCACTATCTTTTTACCTTCTATTATGCCTTCCCAATTTTTCAATGATTCTTCAATTTGCCTCATTTTTAGACTTCGCACTGCATCCATCATCGTCAATTCATGACTTGTTCGAAGCAAATTAAAAGCTTCACCATCTTTTTTCTCTAAAGCCGACAGCATCGCAGCACCTAATGATTTAACTTCTGTACACAATTCAAAAGCTTTTTGAATCATAAAATTAAATCGATACAATGGCATTGGAGCATTCATTTCTGCAAGCACAGAACTCAAATCCAAACCACTTGCAGCGGCTTTAACCAATGCTCCGGGATCAATTGGAGGATCGAATAGTGGTAATTGCTGAACCATACCGTCAATATTCATGCAATGTCTGATTTTGAAAAGCCGATCTTCGACAAGGTCCCACATTGAAATTAATTTTTCATTATTGGGAATACAAAAATACATAACATCCAATCTTGGAAGTTCAGGACTTTCATCTCCCATAGTACTGGAAGAAGATGCTGGTGGCAGAAGATTTTCAACCTCCATTAGGGCATTTCCGAATATATCAATTCCTTCCCCTTCTAGCTGATAATACGTTTTTACGGAATTATTTACTTTTTTAGGAATACTTTTTGGACGTGGCCCCAGAACTGAATCTGCTAATACATAAAGTTGTGTGGCTTCATTAATGGTTTCAATAGTATTTTGACGAAACAGCTGATCTCCCCAGGCAATAATAGTTTGAATATATTTAATTAAAACACTTTTTTGATAAGCCACTGTACGCATTCTGGCAATAAGATGCGGATTAAAAGGATTGTCACGCCATTCATTCACCTGCGCAATAGTTTCGCTTTCTCCTTTAGCTATAGAAAGTAATAAAGTTTCGATCTTCTGTTTGTAATAGTCATTTTTTGTCGTTTCATAGAAAGGTTTGGTTATCCAGTATTTTTGTTGGGGAGAGTTAGGATCGTTAACCGCATTATCAGTATTGGTTGGATTAAAAATATAGTGAAACCATTCTAATGCTTCCTCAAAACGCTGATTTGTAGCTAATTTATTTGCAATATGAAAAGGAGCATGAAAAAACAACTCCCAGTTATAGAGTGCATAGGCCCCTTTATAAGAGAAATCTACATCTTCTACAGGATACGATTTAGTTTTATCTGGCAATTCATATGTCTTGGAAACGACAGAGGTTGGGTTATAATCTGCAAAGTTAAATAAGGCAGGGGAACCAGGTATGCTTTTAGGATTAACCTGAATTCGACGGTTCAATAAACCTTTTATACCCCAAATATTTAGCTCTTTAGTAAACAGCTCTACAAACGGATGATAATGAACAAAAAATGAAAATGATTTTGTTACCCTGGTATACAATTTTTGAGAAATGTATTCCTGTGATTTATTTATGTTATAATCGACAAAATAGGTTCTTGACGGATCCCACATGAAAAAAGATCCTGAATTAGAAAAAAATCGAGCTGTTGAATTCAGCACCGTATAAGTAGAATACGGAGTAAGTTTCTTTAAAACTTCTGTTGCATTGGTGCTATCCGTTGCAGCAGCATAGTCTCCATAAGAATCATATTGTGAAGCTGAATAGTAAAAATAAAGCTTGTTTGTATTGTATTTGGTGAGTCCATTAAAATATTGGGTTTCCGGTGCTGTTATTAAATTTTCATATTCTTCGCCGCTGCTATCCGGCTCCATCTGCCTTCCTATTTTATTGAAGTAATTATTTCCTAATGGGGCAAAGTCATATGGCCTGAAAGAATTAAATAATTTAACTTGTATATACGGCTTTAGGCGAGTTCTAAAATTAATATTTTGCGGATAATTTCCCCCCGCTTCGGTTTGATACACCTTTAAAAAGGTGTCAGATAATACTTTTGGTTTCCACTTGCCTTTTTTGAGTTCACTCCAGAACATTCTGATTTCCCAAAAGCGACTAGGTGCTGAAACATTTCCGCCCGAGTTAGCGGTTGGAATTGCAAAAGTAGTAGGTTCCGTAGCTTTTTCCAGAAACTGTGGCCAGAATAAATGTAAACGGCGATTATGAATACCGGCAACCAAATGATTTCCTGCGATTTCAAGATCTATCTTTTCCCATGCAGTCCAGCGTCCTTTATTAATGCGTTTACGGTAGAAATAGTCTGGTGAGAGGCTGCTTCGTGTACGTCCAAATACATGAAGTACTTCTTCGTTACTGCTGATTACCTCATTGTAGATTGTTCTTATCTCTAGATTAGCAACCTGATCCAGTTTTTCTAAATAATTTAAAAACGCTTCTTCAGCGGTGTCGTTGCTTATATCATTTTGCATCAATTCGTTCTCAAGTTCCTTGAAAAAAGGCGACTTTTCATCACGAAGTTCAGGTTCTATCCAGTTTTCGGGATATAGAAATACTTTTCTGTTGGCTTCCCAAACTCTATAATACTTCATCCATTTCCATTGTTTCCATTTAGAGTCTGCGAGCGTATCAGTAGAATCTGTTTTTTCTGATCTGATCGCGATATCCAATTCCAGATTCATCAGGCATCGCTGCACAAATAACTGGGCCGATGCAGCTGCTTGTTTCAAACGCGAGGTTAACATACAGGCGCTCATTTCAACATCGATCAGGAAATAACTATAGAGCGCGTTCTGATCGATCCAATTTGGATTTGTTTGAGAAGTTAGCCAGCTTACCAAAGCATCTCTCTTTTGTTCTCTAAAAACATCCTGCAAAGGCTGAATCACTTTTTGCCACTGTGGCAAATCATATTTCGCTTTAATGGTTTGCTTCATACTTTCGGCAATCTCGGCAGTAGGAATGGCTTTTGCCCAGTCAATGGCACGTTGGGCATCTATACCTAGTCTCAATAAGGACTGAATACAATTATGGAGTCGGATTAATGATTGCGATTTATGCAATTCAATTTTAGCATCCCAGCTAAAAGCCTTAACAAGAGCGTCTATATCTGATTCTTTCCATGATGAAAATTTTGAAAGTGCCGCAATATTAGGCTGTCCTACAATTGCAGGATTTAAAATGATATCCAGGTACTCAAAAGCAGTCAGTTCTGATTTTGGTAATTTATTTTTAAATTCAAAAAAATCAGACATATTATTCCAGGCCGAAAGTAAGACCATACTACCTGATTCTATCGGAAAATCTTTAGGATGAGGCCAATTCAAATCAGTTGTATGTGTTCCTGAAAGCCACCATTTTAACTCTTCCGTTTTCATTTTTAATCTATTGATAACTAAAGCATCCTTGTATAATAATTTCAATGATTTAAAACCTGATAAAAAATTAGTTTCGTCAATATCAAACTTATAAATGCCATCTGATAGTTTTTCAAGCAATTTCAAATCATTCAGATTTTCCAAAAGACTAGCCGTTGATCCTGAAACCTTTAATTGCGATAAAAGTAAGTCAGCACTCGGAACCTCAACCTGAAAGGTTTCTGCAATTTTTTGTTTTATAAAAGTTTCTTTACCTGTTTGCAATAAATAATTTTGCAATGCCGGCTGAAAGTAGTCAAGACGATCCTCTAGCGACATTCCTGTGCCTCCTGGCGGAATATCGGCAAAATTTGTTTTGGCAACTGTAAGGTCCAGCACACCCGAAAAGAATAAATCAATTAAGTCATCTCTATTTTCTGTCGCTGTATCTGTCCACGTACCATTAATAATAGCCAAAGCCTTGTCCTGATCTATGTCTTTCGCAAAGACAGGCAAAAGCCCTAACTTACTTTTAATGTAAGCCTCAGCTGTTTCTTCTGTTTTTAAAATAATATCATCCTCAACTTTTTGCAGTCCATCACGAATCTCTTTAATTATGGCAACAATTGTTTTATTTTCTAAAGCAACTCCAGAATTTATTTTATACTGATGCGCTAATAAATAATCTAATTCTGTAACAGTGAAACCAGAGTTTAAAATTTTTGTGGTCAATTCGATAAAATCTAAAGTGGCCTTTGACGATGCAAAAGGATCTATTGACCACAGTTTTTTTAATCTTATAAACTGATCAGTACTTAAACCCGATGCTTTTGCTAAAATAGTAACGCGATAAAGCTGACTTAAAACTTCCCAATTAAGAGCACTATCGACAGTTAATCCTAAATGTTCTTTTAATATGATATTTAAGTCGTCCTCGCTAATGCGAAAAGCTGCCAGAATACCCGGAACTTTATCTGGAAAATCTTCCGTGCCATTCCCTTTAATTGCTCCTGAAATTTGAGTAGGACTTTCTGGAAAAACTGCTGTAGCATCTACCAGTTTGTTTCGAAATAATCGTTGATAAAGAGTCTGAACGACCTGTGCGTCAGATTTACTTCGATCATAATAAATACTATGACCAATGGGATTAAAAAGTGCTAAAACCATTGACCAGTCCCATCCAAAATTTTCTTTGATCCGATTCATTCTGGAAATATCCTCTATAACGGCATCTGTTAATTGTTTATCAATTGGGGTTGATAGTGGATCACCAGCGGGCAATAACAGATCCAGTTCCCACATGGTACAGCCTAATTTTCTCCAAAGTCTTAAAAACCGATGCATCCTGTCAAGTGCCTCAACAGTCAAACCTGCAATTTTAAATTTAGTAGCGTCACAAATAGCCGCATTACTGTCTACATTGTCATTTATTACGATACTTTTTGTGGGATTAACATAGAGCATGTCCAGTAACTGCAATAATTCTTTATAATTAAGTCCGCTTCGATGAAGCATAACAGATACATTACTAAGAGCAGTTACCCATCCGCCCGTTATATTTGTTGTTGGATCTGTAGGTGTATCAGGATGAGGAAGATTATTTCCGTTTTGTTGTAATCCCCAAAAGTCCCATGATTTTTTTTCCGGAAGATAGGAATTTGTAATTATTTTGCCGGCAGCTTCATTAATCCCAAGCCAGGCTCTGTTAACCTGAATATCACTTGGTTCAAATGTAACATCATCGCTTAATTTTTGTTGAAATAGCTCAAATAATTTTGGCTGGGAAACCCCTAAATGATCCAGATATGTTCTCGATTGAAGAAACCAAAGATTAAAAGGTAAATTAAAGGGATAAACTTCTGTGCTTAATTTATCGTATGCTTTTGCATTCGTATATTCCGGATTTGCCCTTGCCTCTGCTGCGTTAAAGTGAGTTTGCTTAGTGGGAAGAATCTTTAATGTTCCGCTTGTTTTAAACACCTTATAAGAATGCATTTTATCACGAATAGACCAGTGTCCTCTGCTGTCCGGATTAAATAATTCGCCATCTTCATCAATTGGGATCTTTTTTGCAATCAACTCATTCTTAACTGCGGCTTTAATCCCCCCTGCTGTTAAACTTGTTTCTATTGCCGCATTTAGTACTGTTGCCTGAGGCGGTGATACCACATCTTCCAAAATTTCATTTACAAGATCAATGTAAGGTAAAGGTGTATTTGTATTTTCACAGCTTAATTCCATTTCTCCCAAATCAGCACGGCGATCCAAAAGTACGTGTTTTACTTTTTTACCGACATTTATTTCAGTTCCATTGGTATTTCTTTCACCCAGAAAGCGCATTATATCTACAAAATGTGCCGCGGGGCTATAAACGGAGCGACAATGTGTACATTCACAAAAGTCCAATGAGCCAAAAAGTGTTTGCAGATTAGGAATAGCTTTAATTTTTTCTTCTTCTTCCGCAGTAATTTTAAATGAAGGTGCTGCTGCTAATCCGGGTCCTTTTAATCTGTTGTTAAAATTGGCGTATAAATTCAACGAATAGGCATAGGTATTCTCTGCTCTATAATATAACTTTTTACTTTCTATTTTATTAATTCCAGTCTCTTTTAAGGTCGTAACAAACTGTTCTCGTCCCATAAAATAGATCTGTTGAGCAGATTCAATTTTTCTATTTAAAAGTGTCTCAACCGCCTGATAGGTAGGTTTGAGCTTAAATAAACGTTGAATTGATTTTAGCTGTTTAATAACCTCATCTTTGTTTTTAATATTTCGGAGTGCTTCCTTATTTTCACTGACGTAATGATCAATACGAAAGCGGTCCATATAAAAAAGAGGATTATTATCCAGGAAACTTACAATTTCATTTTTTGCTGTAATAGAAGTTTTTTTCGTCCTGTCAAGCTTTGCCATAAACGCAGTAGTTGCATAAGCACGTTCCAGACGGTTCTCTAAAATGGCTCCATATTCCTCATATTTTTCCTTTTCTGTTTCTCCATCAATGTTATCGGGAACTCCTACGGGTTTACCGTCAGCCCCTTTCATTTTAAAAATCTTTATCCAGCCCTTACTGTCTAATTTAGCCAATTCTCTTTTTGTACTTAATTCCTTGTTTTTAAACTGTTGATTTAATACTTCCACCAAAGGAATATGATTTCGTGTCAAAGTACCCAATTGAAAATTAAGTTTGACCTCTTTTACAACCTCAGGTTTAAATATTTTATCAGTTACTAATTTTTTCCAGAAATCATTCATTGATCCTGTATGGTCATTGAATGCTGCAATAAATTTTAGCTTTTCCTTAGCAGCCGCTGGTGTCAATTCAAGCAATTGATTGATGGTTCCTTTTCCGGCACCAATCGTATTGTCTGCTGCATAGTGTAATTTAATAATTCGTAAGGCTTCGAGAATTTTATCCAGATCAGCAATAATCCTTGTGGGAATAGTATTGTCTGTAATGCCTTTTTCTATTATTCTTTGCTGCAATTCTCTACTGATAGCAGATAATTCTCTAAGAATTTTATCTTTTAATAATTCGACCCTATCGCTATCTTGCATATCTTGAACTAAACTTTCGGACAATAAAACGGGCTGTCCCTGACGAAGAAATGCAAAAAATACAGCAGCTTCGATGGGTGTTCTCTCAATTGTTGTTTTTTCAAACAAGTGATGGCTAAAAATCCACGTACAGATCATCACCTCACTTTTTCCCGATTCTCCAGCAAGAAAAGAAATATCCTGAAATTGCTCATCTTCACGAAGTTCAAGCGGTGAAAGACCTTCAATAAGCGGATCAAAAGTTTCCGTCAATACTTCCCATTCAGATTTTCCTTTATACCCTGCATCATTAAGAGTTATATTTACTTCCAAACTATCAGGTGCGTTGTAAAAAATAACCGACTTGTATAATTCCCTTCCAGATTTATCGAGAATTTTCACTAAAATATCAGCTGCATCTTTCTCGGATTTTCTAAATTGCCCTGAATGGTAATTTACCAGATATTTACCGTCTTTTGATACATAAGTTCCTAATAATTCTTCATTACGAAGATCTCTGTCAAAAACCTGCACGGTTACATTTTTTAATAACGCTCCAAATTCATTTCGCAATTCACCATATACTTTCCGGCTATTTTTGTCAGTAGCATCCGGAATATTTTCGAACTTTGCATCAATAATTATTTCTAAAGACCTTTGACTGTTTGCAGCATTCCACAAGACTGAATTTTCAGTACTGTGAATCTGTTTATCATTGGCATAAATTTTAAAATAAATATCAGGTTTGTTATCGAGAAACAATTCTGTAAAACGCTTTTCTGTAAAGCTAATTTTAAAATTACCGTTTTTATCACTTATCGTTTCTCCCACAAAATCATCTCTGAAAAAGTCTTTATCCCACGCTTCAATACGCAGATTTGATAGGGGGTTATTGCTCTTATTACTTATTTTTCCGTTTATAATTATATTTTTGGTTATCATAGTTATTTAATTTTAAATGGTTTTCATTAGTCGTCTTGCATCATCACTAAAGTCGTTATGTTATGTATTTCTTAAGGCCTCATTAGCGGTGCCGCTTCAGAAGCCAATGTTCTTGGAATTCCGTATGTAGTTCCCCACAATAAGCTGTGAAGAAGTGGTGGCAGCGCGGGATCAAAAATTAATCCGCCTACTCCCATGTTTCTTGGCCTTATATCATTGAAAATTGTTCCTAATCTTAACGAACCTCTACCCCATCCGTTAGCAAAAACAAAACTAAAAGCTCTTGGCGCCTCACCTGCTGATCGTGTAAAAAGCATACCGTCGCGCATAAAAAATTCAACGCCCATATCTCCAAGTCTGGCAAGTCCTTGTTCCTGCGCTTCAATACCCATTGCGCCAAAATTTCTCACAAAGGCATTGCCAGGGCCAGTTCTTTTTACCCACCATTCTCCTAAATTAGCAACCTCTGCGCCAGATCCCCAACCAGAACTGCGCCAAGCTGCATCGGTTGATTCTGCCACCAGCCTGTCAGCAACTTCTATAGATAACGAGGGAGCCCGCTCTAATCCCGTAACTGTTGCTCTTGCTGCCACTGTACCTGTCTCTCTTGTTAAAAGAGTAGCTCCTGTTCTAAATAAAAGTCTTCCTCCACCCATAATAAGTGATTTTACCAAGAAGACATCAGCGACTGCCATTCCAGCCCAAAATATTCCTCGTCCATAATTACCATGTTGAAAATGATTAACAGATTCTCTCCCAGAACCCCAAACGGGTATTAAACTTTCCCAAAACCCAGGTTCCCCTACAGATCCATCATCTGAAGGTGCTGCCTCAGGTGCTGTTATAGCGGCTGGTGTTGGTGCTGCAGATGAAGGAGAAATTGATGATGGGGGCGGACTTAAAACTAAAGGTGAAACACTTGATCCACCTGAAGCTCCACATTCTGATCCTATACCCAATTGCATATAAACACCCAATGTAGGATGAATACCGGAACAGGTAATTGGTGACGAAGTACTTGAACCGCTCCATTGCGGTAAATTAATAAATGGACCAACTCTAGCGCTTCCATCAAAATTTAATGTCAAACCAAAACTCGATGTTGGTCTTTCATCAGACTGATTTCCTGTTGGATCAGTTGCCATTAAAGGATTTCCTTTACAATAAGCATAAACATTGACTCCATCACCAATTCCGATAGGATCACAATTTAGCCATCGTCCCAGCCATGGTAAATAATATCTTGCACTGTGATATTCCAATCCTGTTTCATCGTCCCTTTCCATTCCCGTAAAACGATAGCGTTTAGCCGCAGATTTAATGGCTTTATTTGTTGCCTGGTAGGCAGTTGTGCCAAAAGGATGATATTCTTCGTAAGAAATGAGTTTTGCGGCAGAAGTTCCATCCAGTTCTAATGCTGATGATCCCAAATGATTATGAAGCTGATAACGTACCAGTTGTTTCTCGGTATTATCGTCAATGTCATTTCGGGTTTCAATCATCACAAAACGATGGCCGTCATCCAGCAAACTCAAACTTTCTCTTTCTAGTCCTGCTTTCGTACCTGTATATTTTTTATAAAGTTCATAACCCGCAATATAAATACGCTCCTCTTTTTTGGTTGCTGTTCCACCAGCTGAAGCCTGATTTTCGGTTATTTTGCGAATGCGCTGTCCATTTGCATCGTATTGATAATAAGTAATAATCGGAATTTTATCAGCGGTACAATGCTGTCTTGTTGTAAGGACTACTTCTTCTTTAAAATTCCAGCTGATCTTTTCGAGATGAGGCAATTCTTCCAGAAAACCGTGTTTTACATGGTGCTTGTATTTGGTGTAATTGGCTGAGTTGCCATTGTCACCAACCTGAGTGCTTTTTATTCTATTATTTGCCGTTTCGTATTCATAACTTCTCGTCCAGTTTCCATTAGCGGCAACGTGCTTCATTTCCTTAATATTACCTACCGCATCATATTTATAGTTTTGCGTATACTTACGAACTGCTAATGGATCACCTGAACTTACCGAATGCATAAAAGGTATATCATTCCAATTATCACAGGCACCAAAATTTAATGCATCACTATTCTCTCTGCCTTTTGCTTCAACTAATCGGTAGAGCGCATCATAAGTATATTCACTAAGTGGTTCAATTATAGTATTGGCAAAAAAACTTATCGGAATTGCCTTGTCTTCGATTGCTGTAATATTTCCTATTGCATCAAAAGTATAGAAGAGGCTTTGGAGCAGGCCACCATTTTGCCTTTTGCTTTCTAATTTTGTTAATCTGAAATTTTTAGTATCATAATAAAAATGTGTAGTGACGCCATTTCCAAGAATTATTTTTTCCCGTTTTCCTTTTTCATTATACGTTATACTCTTAATATATTCAGTCGGACTAGCAGCTCCTGAATGCAGTATGCTTTCTCCATCCAGAAGACCTGTTGCATTATAAGAAGGTGTAATTATGCTTCCGTCCGGTGCTATTTGCTGGCTTATTCTCCCTAATGCATCTGTTTGGGTAACAAATGTAAAACCTGGGCCGAGTTCCAGATCATTAATTAAATTTCCGGATATCCAATTGACAGTTTCTTTATAATTTTTAGCAATTTTTCTGATGGTTGCTACAGGTTCTCCTTTAAAATTGTAACTGGATGTATCAACTAAACCTGCTGTGTCATAATGTTCTATAACCCGTCCCAGTACATTCTTATTTTGCAGTGTTAATTCATTAAATCTGTTTAGATCGGTCCGGGTTCCTGTCAACAAACTTTCACCATAAATGATCTTTTCAAAAATATGATCCAGAGGTACCGGACCATCACCGCCTATTACTTTATTAATTACAGGCCGATGAAAATCATCATAGAAATATTGAAATTCATGTTCTCTTTCATCCCATGTGCGCAGCGGATTGCCCAGAATATTCTGAAATAACCATCTCTGTCCAGAATCCATACTTTTATGATACACCAGGTTACCCAGCATATCGTATTTATTAATTATAACCAGGTTTCCTAAATTGCTGTTCTCCGAAATTTCCCTTGCATCAAAAACGGAACGAAGATTACCTTCAACATCTAACAGTATTTTGGTTCGATGAAATTCATCTCCATCTGTTATTCCATTTTTGTAATGAGCAAGCGACAGAACGGGTCTTCCTAAAGTATCAAAATGGATTACATTTGGCGTATTTGCATGTTTTGCTGCTTTTTCTGCTGCTTTTTTTTCTTTAATTGGATCCTTTTCTTCCGCAATAAGTTCCGCATCAATTAATCCGTTTATTCGGTTTTGATACCATGAAGATTCTAAAATCGTATCGTTGGCATCATATACTTTTTGCCGCCACGAATCGAATTCCACTCGTGAAAGAGTCCCATCCGGCATTTTACTTTCTATTAATCGCCCTAAAGCATCATAAAACATAATGGGTGTTACTCCCGTTTCTACCAATTCTTTATAACTTTCATATTGCCACGACAACGAAAAATAAGGTTCATATTGTTTTACAACATTCCCTTTATTATTTTTAATACTTCTTCCATTACCAATCCAGCGTAACTGTTTCGGATTCAACAAGGAAGTATCAATCGAATTTATTGAAATGGAATGATCCGGGTTAATAATAACTTTCTTAGCAACACCAGCTTCCGCCTGCGTTTTTTTCATTACAGTTTCTCCTGTGCCATTGGAATATTCAAATGCAATCTGAACGGGAGAATCTACAGCTTCTTTAGTATGTTTTTCTCTAGTAATTGAAGCTACTGCCGCGGGTTTTCCTGAAGTCGTATAATTATTAAGGTCATAAATAAATATTGAAGTGGCATGTTGCAATAAAGCCTTTCCTTTACTGATTAAATCGACTGAATCTGAAGCCTGCAAAAAATTCTGTATTTCCGCTGACTCTGTGTTATCTGTTATTTCTGATATACCGCTAAGCTCATCTGCATCATTTCCCTTACCCATAACCGCCGTCGCTTTAACAAGCCCTAGTTCATCGATAATTACTTCTGAAAAATTACCATTAATATCTCTCATTTTTTTGGGAGATAATGTGCGAAAATTAAAATTTTCTACTACGGATTTATTGTTTAAGGCATCTTCTGTTTCATTGATAAATAAAAAATATTTACCATAATATTTAACTTTAGTTAAAGCTCCGTATGAATCTGTATAAGAGACTGGACAATAGAATCTATTTTGGATATCAGCCTGATTTTCTGATGGCGTTTTAAACTGAACAATGCCCGAAGATATCCACCAATTATCATCTCCTTCACTATTTTTAAATTTGCCTTCAGTTAATAATGTTGGATTAACTTTTGATTCAAAAATATCGAATACCAATTCCGGAGTATAGGCCAATTGATAACTTTCAAAAGGAATGGCCAGCGATTCTAAATGATGCAGCAATAAAGGATCTGTCAAATTATTTTTATAATAAACAGAACGGACATGTTCAATTAATCTTTTTTGAGCCTTGCTTCCTGCTGGTTTGTCGATTTCGTGATAAAAAAGAGCTGTTGTTTTAGTATCTAAAAGGATGTCTTTAAATTCTTCTGGCGCAAAATACGTTTCAGCCTTTGGAACTTTTTTTAGTTCGTATGTTTTTGTTTCAGAAGGAAGGCGTACTCTATTTACATTTTCATCAAATACATCATTCGTAAATTGATTTTGAGTAAAAATTATGATCGTTTTATCCTGATCTTTTTGCGTGACTAACGGAAGTGAGGCATCCGGCAGTAGTCTGGGATACACTACCGACGCAGATTCTAAAACATTTCCATATTCGTCTAATTTTATATTAAGAGTATGACTAATTCTGGGATCATCAACATTACGTTCATAGCCATATGAAATTGCTTCGCTCTCTTTTACTATAAATATTGCATTCTTATTTTTGCCCTTAGGCTGCAGCATTTCGATTATGCAATTGTGTGTACTTACCGTAAAAGGGATAAGTTCTTTTTCAAGGGCATCTTGCTCATTTTCAAATTTTTCAGCATCATATGCGAATATTTCTGAACGCAGTGCCATGCCTTTGCAAGCGCGAAGTGCTTCTCTCCATTCCTGAGCAGAAAGATCGCTCAGTACTGATTGATCGATGCCTGGAGCGAGAATTATTTTAGCATCAGGAAGTGACTTTTCATTATGGACCACATTTAGATTAAGCTTCCTCTTTATTTCCCGATACCAATAATCATCTTCAAACTGATTTAACAATTTATCTTTCTCTAGCAATGCGCCCGTATGATTCCAGCTTTTAGTAATAACGGGGTCCTGATGAAGATCTTTCTCTGTAATATTTGATGCCCCACTTTTTACCCAATGCTCATATGTTTCAGAATCTATTTTTTCAACCATTCCAAAACCTCGGAATTCTCTTTCAGAATGATCAAAGTAACCGTGATGGTATTTATATTCACTTACAAATTTATATCCTGATATTTTATCTTCGGTAGTGGTTTTAGAGATGCAATGCACCGGAAAATGAAGCTTTGTATTCCATGGTTTTCCTGCCAGTTTATCTTCAATATAGAATTTCGTCGAAGGCTTATATTCAATTGAAACTTCCTTTCCCAGATTATTCAGATAATTTACCATGATATGTGGTTTTTTACTGTTCATCAGGTCAATATATTTCAAGGGAGTATTTGCATCTTTTGGTAGTGAACTCGACCATACAATGCAGGATAAACCGTTTCCGAGCAGATCTGCTACTGTTACATTAGATTGAGGGTGCACTTCGGGAAAGGCATCAATTTCAAAAGGTGTTTTGCTAAAATAGTTCCCGCTAAGATTCTTCCAGCATGTAAATTTATTTTTTCCCAAGTAAATTATATCTGCGGTTCCTGAACCATCAATATCAGTCAATTTTAGATAGGAGGGGTTAAATGAATTTTCATTATCAAAAACAGGCGGATTATCCATGGCAACTTTTGCTCCAAATTTTCCATAACCCAGATTGGGCCAGAAGCAAACTTCTCCATTTCGTATCCTAACAATGTCTGTCAATCCATCACCTGACATGTCGGCGAGATAAATAGTTTGTGTAGCGTCTGCAAAAACAATATTTGGTCCTTTTTCTTCGTCAAACGATTTCTTGGTTTTTCTCGCATCACTATAGCCATTTCTTCCCTCAGAAGCATACCAGGTAAAAACTTGTTCATCAGAAACAACAACATCTGGTTTGCCATCACCATTTAAATCCAGCAATCTTATATTTGACGCACCAAAGTCTATATTAGGCAAAGTTTTAAAGGTCTGTAATCCATGCCATTCATTAGCATCATTCAATTCAAAATATCCTTTTGGCTCATTACCAAAACTCACCAATTGTTTTCCTCCATCAGCATCAAGATCTGCAAATTGAAGTTGTTTATTTAATCCTGCAAATGAAGGTTTAAGAGCGACTACTTTTGCGGCCTCAAATTTGCCGTCACCAAGATTTTGTTTGTAATACCAGCTCCTTGCCTGCTCCGTAAGAATCCCCGGCAAACCTTCATTGAATAAATCTACAAATTGAAATAAACTTTCATCCAAACCAATTGGTGCGTGAATTAATTCACTGGGCAAAATTGTTTTTACCTCCTTATTCCAATCGAGATTTTGATAATTAAATTCTAAAGCCGGTAGCTTTTTATGAGAAAATGAGCCATCTGTTTTTTTTATATATCCAAAAGAAGTAACTTTTGTCAGGAAGGTAAAATTTTGCTCTATACTAGTATTATATTCAAAATTTAAGGATTTAATTAATGTTTTGCTATCTGATTTGTCCTGTTTTAATGCCAGTTCACTGAAAACATGAAATAATAAGACTCTTTTACATAAACGGGAAGTTCTAATCTCAAAACCATTTTTATAATTTGAAAAAGCATCAGGCCTAAAATCCCATGAATTTATTTTATCAAAAGGCTGATTAATAGTATCTGTGGTTCCATAATCAAAAACAGTTTGAAACATATAATCAGTTTCCGGAGGAAAGGCATCACCAAAATTTTTATAAGGTGTTTTATTTCCATAAAGAACTTTATCGGGATAAAGATTTGTATAGGTTATCAAACCATTTTTTAACCGATTTCGATTATGAATTAATGATTGGTCGATACCTTCCTCATCTTCTTTTTTGTAAACATACTGAGAGCAATTTCCTTTATCATCAAAAACAAATTCTGGCAGCCAGTTACAAATTTTTGATTGATCATCAGGGTCTGCAATAACAGCATTATCTGTCCATCCAAACAATGTAGTTCCGTTATCTTTATTTATAACCCGCCACTTAATTCTTCCCGTACTGTTTTCAATCCAGCGCTCAATTCGTGCAAACAGACCTTCTATTCTTGGCCTGTAATTTCTAATTACAAATAATCCATCTGGAGAATTTCGTTCATTAATTAAATAGTCTCCATTTTTCAATTGAAAGCTCCCGTCTGTTTTTTTTTTGAACTCGGGAACTAACTCCTCTGCATCAGAAAGCAAATAAACATCAGACTCAATTCCGTCTAAATATTGAGGTAATTCCTGATCTGTTTTTCTTTTGATTGATCCTAAACTTAAATCCCATCCTAATCCAAAAATACCATTACCAGATCCTGAATTATATGAGATTCCCAAATTGGGAGTTACATTCCGTGCTGACGAAACAGGAAGCGGTATTGAAAAGCTCGAAGTTCCATTTACAGCATTAACAGAAAATTTTTCATCAATGCCTTTTATAGCACCTCCTCCATTAGGTAAGGAGATTGAAGGTACTTCTATTGAATTTGTCTTTGTTTTTCCGCCATCTGTTTTTAGAAATTCATCGCCAGATTTCGTTTGAGATTGTTCTTTCATTTTACTTATTTTTTTGGTAAGGCAAAAAATATATGAGAGGCAAATAAATGGCAAGTATGTAAAAAATCTAATTTTAGAGACCTTAAAAGTGTAGTATATTCAAGAATTAAGTGCTATAATTTTTAATGCAAAAAATATTTCAAAATAAATAATAACACATTGAAATATTGACATTTACAAAAAACAAAGATAATTAAATTTTAAAATTACAATGTATATTTTGTAAGAAAAAAAACAATAACTTTTATACGGAAGATATTTATTACTATTTAGGATGAGTACAAGATCATTAATTAAGAACAACTTGGTTTTGTCGCATCTGTCAGAATCAAATATAAGAATTTAAGTAATTTAAAAGTTGGCCTGTCAATTTACAGAATGATTTAAACATAGTTATCCCTTGTTCAATCATCTGATTCTTTCTGGGCATATGCACAACTTCAATTCCGCCCAATGTTCGTCTTGCCGATTCAAAGCTTTTAAAGCCTAATCCGTTTTGTATTCGCCACTTGATAAAACGATGATCCTGTTCTACAATATTGTTGAGATATTTACACTGCCGGATTTTAATCTTTGAGAACGAACGCTAGTTATATACTTTGATAGCTGCAGTATTAGAACCGCTTTTATCAATGTTTATTACTCTTGGCCTGCAGTTATTACTAATTGCTTTAATTAGAAATGACTGAGCGCTCATTCTCTGTCTTTTTCTGGTCAAAAGAAAGTCTACTGTATTGCCTAATTTATCTACCGCTCGATATAAATAACACCAAATACCTTTTACTTTGATATAGGTTTCATCCGATCTCCAGCTTGCCCCCACTCTGCCTTTTCTCTTCTTCATCTCTGACTCAATGAAAGGTGTAAACTTATAAACCCAGCGCTGGATCGTGGCATGATCCACAAGCCCCCCTCTAATCCTCATTATTTCTTCAACATCCTGGTAACTAAGTGTAAATCTTAGCTTGAAATATACTGCCTGAAGAATTATGTATTTTGGATAACAATGACCTTTAGTATTCATCTTTTGATCGGTTTAAAATTCTAAAGATAAAAGTTATTCAAAGATGCGACAGAACCGAGCAGATACTTCTCTATTCTTTATTCTTTAAAACAATCCATCCTTCTTTCTCAAATTCCAGTTCAATAAATTCATCTGAAACCTGTTTTATATTTGCCTGATGACTTGATTCAATCTTCCAGTTTTTAAATGGTAATTTTAATTTGGTTTTTCCGCCTTGCTCTGCTACAATCTTAGTTTCTGTTATAATTCCATCTTTCTTTGAAGCCCTTACCAGAAATGCTCCCTCTGCTCTTAATTTATCAAAAGAAATGTCTTTCCATGCCGCTGGTATAGCAGGCATGATTTCCATAAAACCAGCATAACTTTGTAATAACATTTCCTGTAAACCAGCTGCAAAAGCAAAGTTACCTTCCAGCGTAAAAGGACGGTACTGAAATTTTGAATAGCCCGATTTTGTCTGATCTCCATTGACATGGAAACTATTTTTAAGACAAAATGCCTTAGCAAAAATCTCCAAATCTTTGGCAGCGCCTTCTCCATCTTTTGCCCTTGCTTTAAGATTGGCCATCCAGGAATAAGAATAACCACACCAGTAATCTGGCCCAATTTTATCTACCAGGCTAATTGTATTTTTGATGATTGCTTGTGATTTTTCCCCATCTTCCCACTTAATGAGCCCCAGTGGATGAATTGCCATCAAATGCGAAAAATGTCTGTGAGATTCACTGTATGGCATTGTTGGTGTAACCATCATTTCATTATTTGCTGTAAGCGCATAATCCGGAAATTCATCTAGTATCTGTTTCCAATGACTTGCTTCCTGCTTTAAACCCAGCTCATTTGCCAGTTCTGTTGCTGCTTTAAAAGTAAATGTCATTAATGCCAGATCATAATTAGAACTTTGACTAAACCAGGCACTAATATCATTATCATTCATCTCAGGACTAGAACTAATAGGTAATTTCCTAAAACCTTTTTCATCTTTTATTGTGATTTGCTCCAAATGTTTTGCCGCATCTTTAATCCATGGATATGCTTTTTCTTTCAAAAATTTGCGATCCATACTGTAACGCCAATGCAAATAATAATGCTGCCCCAACCACGCAGATACGGTAGGAGAAAATGAATATTGGATCCATCCGCCCATTTCAGTACCATCAAGTGTTGTAACACCAGGTACCGCCAGACCATCATTTTGAAAATACATTTTGGTATAGCGCTTATAATTTGCTTTATTTTCTTCCAGATGATCAATATATCCCATAGCTTCTTCCATGTGATTTCCACTATAGGAAGGCCAATAGCTTAACTGCGTATTTAAATCATGATGATAATCGCCTTTCCACGGAGGCAGACGTCCATTATCTGCAGTCCAGACAGCCTGCAAAGAAATGGGTGGAGCTCCTCTTCGGACTGCAGAACCAAATTTATATTGTTCCAAATACCATTGTTTTTCTAATAAAGCATCCGGTACCTGAATACTGGATTGGTTCCAGAATTTTTTCCACCATGAAACATGACTTGCTAAATCTTTATTATACCCCTCTTCTAATGTCTTTTTTGCAATATTCTCCGCAACAGGGTTTATTTTTTTGTCTGGATACTGAGAAGTAATACTCCAGACCCCTTCGATAGTTGTATCATTTATTTTCTTCCAACTCACACTAATCTGATACTTAAATCCTCCCCAACCTTCTTGTTCATACGATATGGCATTCCCCTTTTGGGTTACCTTGCCTTGTTTGTATCCCAGTCGTGCTAAGTCATCACCTCCTACCGGATTTCCGGATACTTTAACTTCTCCCTGATATTTAGGGGTAATTAAATGGGGTATAAAATCTTTTTTTAAATGCTCAAAACGAAACCATCCAACGGGTTTAACAGCGTGCACGAATGTTTTTAAAACGGTTCCGTTTTCCCATTTCACTTCACATAAGGCATCTTTAAGAGAAAGGTTCACAGCCGAAACCGCTCCCCAATTCTGAATTTCAAATTCCAATGCACCACCGGGTATTTTACTTGGTGCGGGCTCCGTATCATAGGGCTCATCAAAATATTTTTGTACGATACCATAATCGTTCTTTTGTACCTGTCCTTGTACCCATTTGTAACTAAACTCCTTACGGTGCAAACCTTTCATTGGTCGCATATCCCATAAATCAGCGCGATCTAAGGACATGTGTAGCTTATTCCCTTTTTGCCATACTAAAGCCCCTACGATTCCATTTCCCAGCGGAATACCTTCATCCCAAGTTGTCGAGAGTTCCTTAAAATTTAGTTCGTGTTTTGCCACTACTTCTTTCTCAGCTACAGCTTGTTGTGCATTTACGCTATAAGAAGTTATAGAGGCTAAAATTAAAACCAGATAAAGTTTCTTCATTTTAATAATCATAATGGTTAATTTTCCTTTTAGTGTTTTATTTTTGGTTTTTATACTGCCATTGCTATGAGGAGTTCCGTAAAAAGGTTCAGATCCTGCATTACTGTAATGAGCTATTAACCATTGTATTCAACTTCATAAGTTATTTATAATTTTCCGTCAGATGTAAACAAATAAAATTGTTAGCCTTTCGCATCTTAATATATGTCATTTTCATGTACTTTTTCTTTTCCAGAAATGTCAAATACATTCAGCTTCATCGCTTCGGATCTGTCGCATCTGTCAGAATAAAATATAAGTTTTTAAATGATTTAAAAGTTAAACTGCCAATTTACAAAATGATTTAAACATAGTTATCCTTGGTCTAACCATTTGATTCTTTCTCAGCATATGCACAACTTCAATTCCGCTCAATGTTAGTCTGGCCGATTCAAAACTTTTAAAACCTAATCCGTTTTGTATACGCCACTTTATAAAACGATGATCCTGTTCTACAATATTGTTGAGATATTTACACTGCCGGATTTTAATCTTTGTGAATGAACGTTTATTATATACTTTGATCGCTGCGGTATTAGAACCACTTTTATCAATGTTTATTACTCTTGGCCGGTAATTATTAGCAATTGCTTTAATTAGAAATGACTGAGCACTCATTCTTTGTCTTTTTCTGGTCAAAAGAAAGTCAACCGTATTGCCTAATTTATCTACTGCTCGATATAAATAACACCAAATACCTTTTACTTTGATATAGGTCACATCCAATCTCCAACTAGACCCTACTCTGCCTTTCTCTTCTTCATCTCTGCCTCAAGCAAAGGTGCAAACTTATAAACCCAGCGCTGGATCGTGGCATGATCCACAAGCACTCCTCTAATCTTCATTATTTCTTCAACATCACGATAGCTAAGTGTAAATCTTAATTTGAAATATACCGCCCTGAAGAATTATGTATTTTGGATAACAATGACCTTTAGTATTCATCTTTTGATCGGTTTAAAATTCTAAAGATAAAATTATTCTCAAATGCGACAGAACCAAGGCAAAACTTATGAAGTCGATGAGCTGTGCACTCATATCAGACACAAGAAAAATTATATCTGGCTGGTTTATGCATTGGAAAAGAATTCTAAAACAGTTGTGAGTTTTAATGTTGGGAAACGAACCAATCAAACGCTGAGTCGTGTTTTGGAAACTCTAAAATTATCAGAAGCTAAAAAGATATTTACTGACAGATTAAAAAATTACAGATATTTGATTGACGAGAAACTGCATTCTGTCAAGCGTTTTGGTACAAACCATATTGAAAGAAAAAATCTGACACTCAGAACCCATCTAAAAAGACTCAACCGCAGGACAATCTGCTTCAGTAAAAGTTTAGTGATTTTTACAGCTGTTTTGAAGATTTATTTTTGGATTTGACCAGTAAAGCAGTAAGTTTATTCTCCAAAATCATGTTCATAAAATTATTGACAGGTGTTTATTAAAGTTGAAATTTCTTATCTTTGTAACAATGAATAAAAATCTTTATATAATAGCAGGCTGTAACGGTGCAGGTAAAACTACAGCCTCATTTACAATTCTTCCTGAGATATTGCAGTGTAAAGAATTTGTAAATGCGGACGAAATTGCAAAAGGACTTTCTCCTTTTCAGCCCGAAAAGGCAGCCTTTGAAGCGGGAAGAATAATGCTTCACAGAATTAATGAATTATTAGCCAACAATGAAGTCTTTGCTTTCGAAACGACTTTAGCCACTAAAAGCTATAAGCAGAAAGTGATTGCAGCTCAGGAAAAAGGTTATAAAGTGGTGCTTTTGTTTTTTTGGCTCAATAGTGTTGATCTCGCAATTGAGAGGGTCAAAACAAGAGTTCAGGAAGGCGGTCATAATATTGAAACCGATGTTATTAAACGCAGGTATAAAAACGGAATAACAAATTTATTTGATATATATTTGCCTATAGTTAATGAGGCATTGATTTTTGACAATACAGCTGTTAAAGCTGAATTAATAGCGCAAAAAACTTTAGGCAATGACATTGAAGTTATAAATGAAATCAAGTTCGATAAACTCAAAAATGACCAATCATGGGAGAACACAAAACAACAACGACACCGACTCAGAAGAAGATTATAGAGGCAATGGATAAAGTTTCTGAAAAACTAATTGAGTTTAAAAAGAAAAATAACAGCGATTTAGTTGTCATGCAGGACGGTAAAATCGTAAGAATAAAAGCCAGCTCTTTGTAAAAATATTATTTCAATTACAGCGCAAAGCTCTCAGAAATGAGAGCTTTTTTTATTTGCAGACTAAAAAATTATTAGGAAAATAATTAAACTAAATCTACTTTCGCATAAACTGGAAAATGTGGTTCTGTCGCATCTGTCGCATCTGTCAGAATAAAATATAAGTTTTTAAATGATTTAAAAGTTAAACTGCCAATTTACAAAATGATTTAAAACCACTTTTATCAATGTTTATTACTCTTGGCCGGTAATTATTAGCAATTGCTTTAATTAGAAATGACTGAGCACTCATTCTTTGTCTTTTTCTGGTCAAAGAAAGTCAACCGTATTGCCTAATTTATCTACTGCTCGATATAAATAACACCAAATACCTTTTACTTTGATGTAGGTCTCATCCAATCTCCAACTCGCCCCCACTCTGCCTTTTCTCTTCTTCATCTCTGCCTCAAGCAAAGGTGCAAACTTATAAACCCAACGCTGAATCGTGGCATGATCCACAATGACTCCTCTAATCTTCATTAGTTCTTCAACATTCTGGTAACTAAGTGTAAATCTTAGCTTGAAATATACTGCCTGAAGAATGATGTATTTTGGATAACAATGACCTTTAGTATTCATCTTTTGATCGGTTTAAAATTCTAAAGATAAAAGTTATTCCCAGATGCGACAGAATCCAAATTTTAATCAATCCCCAACAGGACATCCAAACCAAAATACTGAAGACATATAAAGACAACCCCTACATGTAGTACGCCAATATCTTCAAATCGTCCATAAATTTTATAGAAATTTGTCCTGTTCCTGTCACTTAAGGAGACAACTATTATATAGTTGTCTCTTTTTTATACACAAATATGTCGATTTTTCAAGCCTTTACGATCTAAAAATTTCGATCAAGACGTAAATCTGAGGAACAGTAAAAATCGGATCAGGTGCAAAAGTTGGGGATTAGGCAAAAAAAAGTCCCAATCTCGAAATTTCCGGATCAGGACTTTTTTTGGTAATAATTCCGTTAAGGCATCTTTAACTAATCAACTTTACAGAACGAAACTAAATCTTCATAAGTTCCTACTCCGCCTTCACCATTTGTAAGATTTGCTGTTGCTGTTGCTTTGATTGTATAAGCACAAGGCAATAAATCATTAACAGTCTGTGTTGGAGGCGTAAACACCAATTCAGTTGTCCCAAAAGTTTCCGGAGCTGCCATAAGAGCAATAGGATTAAAATCAAAACTTTGACCTGGTTTGTGAGGACCTATAATAGAAAGGCCAACGCTACCCAGATTTTGATTTCGAGCGCCATATTTTATATGCAACGCCGTTGTTATTTTACTGCATCCGCTCATGCCTGATATTATTTCCTGTATATCCAGAGATAATGCTATACGCTGGCCATTGACAGTTGCTGGAGCCCAACTTCCGTGTTTGTTTACATTGTTATAAATAACATTGTATATACTAATGGCTTTAGAAGTACCGGCTACAAGTTCTGTCGCACTGTTATTGCCTTCTCTTTGTCTCATGCGAATCGCAAAATAACGATTCAGAGTATGAGGACGTGCAGCAGAAACTGTTGAATTTCCAATACCTGACGTTGGCATTCCCATATCAATATTTGTTACACCGGTAAGTGTTTCGGTGTTCAAACATAATATTTGAGCATCTGTATGCGGTGCAAAATTGGATTCCTGAGGTACTTCAATCCAATTACCATTAAAAGTAACTGTTTTTTCTGTTCCTGTACCATTAATATAGTATGGCTCTTGATTAAACGGATTTGCCGGATCTCCTGAAGGAGTCCACAAGTATCCAATATTTGTTTTAGCAATCATATTAGGTACAACCGGATGCCAACCTGCCGGATTAAGCGCTGTTGCAGGAGTGGCTACCTCCTGATATTCAAATAGATATTGCATCTGGTTTCCATTAATTTTTTTGCTGATAGAACCCACCATATTAACGGATGAAAAGAATGCAGATCCGCTGGCTTTACCATCTGTGATTCCTGCCTGGATAGGGATATGCTGTAACAGTCCAAAATGGGTAAAGGAAGGCGGGATCGGAGGATCAACAGGTATAAGTTTATCAGAACATAATTTCACGCATAAGCAATATCCCACATTGTTTCTTCGATTAGCCGCGGTTTCCAAGGCAAATCTCTGCCCGTTATATTCGAGTTGAAAATACACATCCGGACCGCTGGCAAAAGGAAATGTAATATCTGTCTCAATATTGAAAGCTGGTGAAAGAAACGTTTTTTTGAATTTGAGAGAATCGTAATAAATGGTAAAATGCCCATTACTATCGGTTAATCCTGTACCAAGCTCATCATCCGTAATAAAATCGGCATCCATGGCAATCACGTTAATTCCAACTAATGGCTTACCGGTTTTGCAGTCTACTAATTTTCCGCAGATAGTCCACACATCAAAATACCGTCCTTTAATTTCACACCACCATCTGTTCGGAATCGCATAAGAATATTGTCCGATTCTGGTATCTGCTGTAGCCTGGCCTTCAGCATCCCATTTCGGATAAAATGTAGTAACGTGGAATTGTCTTATTGGATTTTTTTTCGGTGGCAGGGGTCCTTTAGGCACTGTACCACATTCAAAATCAAATTCTAAGGCTGAATCAGCATAATCTCTTTTTAATTCAATCAGGAATTCACCTGAATCCTCAGTCATTCCCTCACCTACTAATCTGCCTTCTTTCTCCTTAACTTCCTGTGGAGTTAATAATTTAAATGTTTCTTTTTCGGAAGCAGCTAGCGCACCTTCAACATTTGTGCTTCTTTCAGGCAGGTACAAACGTACTTTAACCTGACTGACATTTTCTTCACAGTCTTCGCATAAACGTCCTAAAAGTCTTCCTTTAATAAAATTTCTCATAATAATTAACTTGTTGTTTACCTACTCTATTCCCTTTTCGGCATACGGTTTAATATTAAATTATGAGACAAATCTATTAACTATTCATCTGAAAAACAGCAGGATATACACCCAATTCTAAAGGGTAAATTTCCCCTTTTTAGACATCACAATATTCAGTAACGTTCCAAACCTTCCAAAAAATGTTTGACATTTGTTCCGTCGAGGTCACTGCTATTTATACTATACTAATGGGAATTACGTAACTACTAACCCTTTAAGTATAACAAATAGGTTTAAGCTGATACTATCTTTACGAAAAATAAAGCTGCCATGGAAAACTTAAATATTCAATCTCAGAAAATTCAAAAATGCCCTTATCAGGTTATGGCTTACGGTGACAATAATTGCGATGTAGCCTACCGCACTCCATATAAAGGAGACTGGGGGCATTGGGATGAACCTACTGAAAATTCACTGCCTACTACAAACACAGAGGATATTGAAATGATTATAAATTAATGATTTAAACTTCGTGAAATTCAGAACTTTTTGTTCACTACTTATAAAAAATAAAAAAACCTATTTTATAATAAAATAGGTTTTTTTTATGTCTTGTTTTTGCGGTTCTGTCGCATCTGTCAGAATCAAATATAAGAATTTAAGTAATTTAAAAGTTAGCCTGTCAATTTACAGAATGATTTAAACATAGTTATCCCTTGTTCAATCATCTGATTCTTCCTCAGCATATGCACAACTTCAATTCCACTCAAGGTTCTTTTGGCCGATTCAAAACTTTTAAAGCCTAATCCGTTTTGTATTCGCCACTTGATAAAACGATGATCTTGCTCTACAATATTGTTGAGATATTTACACTGTCGGATTTTAATATTAGAGAACGAACGCTTGTTATAGACTTTGATAGCGGCAGTATTAGAACCGCTTTTATCAATGTTTATTACTCTTGGCCGGCAGTTATTACTAATTGCTTTAATTAGAAATGACTGAGCACTCATTCTTTGTCTTTTTCTGGTCAAAAGAAAGTCAACCGTATTGCCTAATTTATCTACTGCTCGATATAAATAACACCAAATACCTTTTACTTTGATATAGGTTTCATCCGATCTCCAGCTTGCCCCCACTCTGCCTTTTTTCTTCTTCATCTCTGACTCAATCAAAGGTGCAAACTTATAAACCTAGCGCTGGATCGTGGCATGATCCACAAGCACCCCTCTAATCTTCATTATTTCTTCAACATCCCGGTAACTAAGTGTAAATCTTAATTTGAAATATACTGACTGAAGAATTATGTATTTTGGATAACAATGCCCTTTAGTATTCATTTTTTAATCGGTTTAAAATTCTAAAGGTAAAAGTTACTCAAAGATGCGACAGAACCGTATAAAAGCTGAGTGTACAGCAAAGCTGAAAAACAAGTCCCTGTGTTGAATAGAAAGACATCAATTGGGTTTGAATGTGCAGTTTTCCAAGACAAAACAGGGCTGATCAGCAGCCCTAGCCCCGAGAGCAGTGAAAATCTTTTGTGCCGGTGTTCGGCACAAAAGATTGCAGCGTATAGCGGGAAGAGCTCCTAAAAAATAATTGACCCGAGGCTAGGTACAAAATATTGCTTCGCGAGTTCTCTTGCGCTCGGGTGCAACATACAGCGGGAATAGCTCCCAAAAATAAATACTATAATATTCATAAGAAACAATATTACACCACATCCATAAAACAAAAAAGGCACCTGATTAGAGGCGCCTTTTTAAGTTAACTGTGATAGTATATTATGCTACAACTACGTTTACTGCGTTTGGACCTTTACGGCCTTCTTCGATGTCATATCGTACTGCATCGTTTTGAGCGATGTTTTCTGAGAGACCTGAAGCATGAACAAAAACTTCGGCACCTCCATTATTAGGAGTTATAAATCCGAACCCTTTTTCTTCATTGAAAAATTTTACTGTACCTTCTTGCATTTTAATGTATTTAAGGGTGTAAAGGTAGCTTTATTAAACCAAAACTGACTGAATTTGAGTTTTTTATTTTTTTTTATTTTTAAACATAACTTTACCATGGGGTTAACTTCATTGATTTGCGTAGAATTTCATCATTTTTTTTTTCCCGGCAAGGATCCTACCGGATCAGTTTTTCAATCATCCCTTTAAAAATAAAACCATGAAAAGGCAAAACCGAATACCAGTATAATTTTCCTAAGATTCCCTTTGGTTTAAAGGTTGCAGCCTGATATAAGGTGTTGTTAATAATCTTAAATTCCAGCCATGCTTCACCGGGTAATCTCATTTCTGCATATAAAATCAACTTTCCTTCTATTTTATTTGCATATAATACCCTCCAAAAATCCAATACATCGCCCGGATATATAATGCTTTTGTGTGTTCTTCCTCTCCTCGCTCCAACTCCTCCGAAAATTTTGTCAATAAACCCTCGCAAATCCCAAAGCCAGTCTCCATAATACCATCCTGTATCTCCGCCAATCGACCAAATTTTTTCAATAGTGTATTCCCTATTTATAATCTCTCTTTTTCTTCTGTCTATATAACAATCTTTTTTGGGAACCTTAAGATAATAAGCTAAATTTCCTTTAAACTGGCCGCTTACAAGTGAATCTTTCCAACTCGAAACAATATTATCTTCATTTATTTTTATGAGTGCCCTATCCAATGCTTCTTTGTAACTAATTGGTGTTACTGCTAATAAATTATTGATGCGATTGTCCTTGCAGACAACTTCTACTTTCATACTGCTAACCAGGGCAGAAGCCAATTTATAAGAGGTCGAAGTCACAAAATACAGCCAGTAGGAAGATAATTTGGGTGTCATCACCGGGATGGTAAAAATGTGTCTTTTTAGTTTTTTAGCCTTGGCAAATTGCAGCAGCATTTCTTTATAAGTAAGTATATCAGGGCCTCCAATATCAAAACTCTGATTGTAGGTAACAGGATTGAGCAGTGATTTTGTTAAAAATTCCAAGACATCCGAAATTGCTATGGGCTGGCATTTGGTATTGAGCCATCTTGGGGTAATCATCACAGGCAGTTTATCTACCAAATCACGTATTATTTCAAATGAGGCACTGCCCGATCCTACAATGATTCCAGCCCTTAAAGTTGTAGTTGGAATTGCTCCTGCCATCAAAATTTCTTCCACTGCCTTTCTTGACGATAAATGTTTGGATAGTGACTTATCATTTACAATGCCGCTTAGGTAAATGATCTGTTTTGCATTTGTTTTATTTATTCTTTCCAGAAAATAATTTGCCGAAATACTTTCCAGTTCATTGTAATTTGAAGCAGAACCGGACATCGAATGAATCAAATAATAGGCCGCATCAATATCATTGGGAATGTTTACCAGACTTTCAGGATTTAGGAAATCTACTTCAACAACCTTAATGTTTTTCTCAAATTTTTCTGGATAATAAAACCTGTTTTTATCTCGTACAACACAAATCACATCATGCCCCTGGTCAATCAAGATTGGCAAGAGCCGTTTTCCTATGTAACCTGTTGCGCCTGTTAAAAGAATTTTCATTGTTTGTTTTCTAATTATTATAATTTAAAAGTAACTAGTCCATAATCCATCTGGAAAATCTGACCTGAGATTGATCCTGCTTTATCAGAAATAAGATAGTCTGCCATTTGGGCAACTTCTTGGGCTTTTAAATAATTTTTCATTGGATGACGCTCTACCATATTTTCTTTCATACGATCATTTCGCAAAATCGAAGCAGATAGCGAAGTCTCTGTAATGGTAGGAGCTATGGCATTTATACGTACTACTGGAGCAAGCTCAGCACCAAGAGATTTAACCAAGCCTTCAACGGCTGATTTTGCAGCTGCAATACTGGAGTGAAAAGGCATTCCTAATTTTGCAGCAACTGTACTAAATAAAACAATCGAAGGATTCTTGCCTCTTTTTAAAACCGGCAAATAATGCTGAATAACTTTTACGGCACCAATTACATTAATTTCAAAATCCTGCCTGAAATCATCAATGCTCAAACTTAAAACAGGTTTTAGGTTTATCGATCCCGGACAATAAATTAAAGTGTCTATATCATCAATTTCTGGTAATACATCGCAAAGCACATCTGCAGAAAAATGAATTAAATTAGGATGCGAAATATCTGGGGCAGACCTTGAGATATTATAAACAAAATTATTTTCTAACTGCTGCAATAAAATAGCGCTACCAATTCCTTTACTGCCTCCTATAATTACAATTTTATTCATCTTATTTACTTTTAAATTAACGATTTTGCTTCTTATAATTATTTAAAAATGCAATTGATTGTATAATTGATTTCTATATCAATTTTGCGAAGGGTTTAATTTTCGGTAATCATTTCAAAAATCAAACCCTTTTTTGGCATCATAAAGATAATCATTGTTTAACTATTTTGTCAAAATATTAAACAAAATATTCTTTTGCTTATATTAGTACCAAGAATTTAATTTAATCATTGATCAAATGGAGCTTATTTGTTAAGTATAAATTTGAGCCATTGCAAATAGTAATCAATAAAAGGCAGGATGAAAAAAGAATCAAATAATTTTTCGGATATCGATTTAGATCGTATTATTGAAATGGCGTGGGAAGACAGAACAACATTTGATGCCATCTATTTTCAATTTAATTTATCAGAAGCAGCTGTAAAAGCTTTAATGAAAAAAGAATTAAAATTCAGCAGTTACAAATTATGGCGCAGGCGTGTGGAAAATTGCAATACAAAACATTCTGCTAAACGGGCTTCTGGTATAGATCGTTTTAAATGCAGTCGTCAGCGTTCTATTTCTAATAATAAAATATCCAAGAGGTAATATATAATTATATTGGAATTGTGCAACTCTTTAAGAAATACATATAACCAAACCCATTAATAAAAAACTAGCTTCGCCTAGAAAAACAAACTGCTATGTACCAAGATTTAAAGCTTTTGAAAGATATAGTGGATAACACGCCCCTGCCTATTGCGGTATATACAGGCGAAAACCTAAAGGTTGAACTGGCAAACCCTGCCATGATTCTTACCTGGGGAAAAGGAGAAGATGTAATAGGGAAAAATTATCTGGAGATTCTTCCCGAAATTCAAAACCAGCAGATATTTGATCAGGCTCTTGCCGCATTTAAAACAGGTGTTCCTTTTCATGCCAAGGATAAAAAGGTTGATCTGGTGATAAATGGCCAGATGCAATCGCATTATTTTAATTATAGTTTCATCCCCCTTTTTGATGCTCAGAAAAACATCTACGGTGTAATGAATACCGGAGCTGATGTTACAGATCTGCATCAGGCTAAACAAGAGGTGCAAAATTCAGATCAATGGCTCAGGATGGCCGTCGACTCATCCGGTATGGGAACCTACGAGATTGACCTTGCTACAAAAAAAATCAAAACCTGCGGCAATTTTAATGCAATCTGGTCCATTGAAGAGGAAATAACCAATGAAGAGCTTATTGCAAAACTGCATCCCGAAGATCAGGCTGTGCGCGAAAAAGCACATCAAGAGGCGCAGCTTACTGGGAAAATGTCTTATGAGGCCCGAATTGTAAACGATGACAGTTCAATACGCTGGGTAAAAATAGACGGCAAAATCATCAAAGACGAAAATGGCAATCCCATTACTATTATTGGAATTATACAGGATATTCATGAGCAGAAACAATTTCAGGAAGAGCTGAAAAAACAGGTTGCAGAAAATACAGAGGAATTACAGAGGTCCAATGATGATCTTCTGCATTTTGCCAACGTAGTGAGCCATGACCTGAAGGAACCTGTCCGAAAAATAAAAACCTTCAACATTCTTCTAAGAAATGAACCTGAAACCATATTTAATGAAAACTCAAAAAAATACCTGGGTAAAGTAGATCAGTCCGCCCAAAGAATGCAGACTATCATAGAGGGCATTCTCGCCTACTCCACATTAGATAAAAAAACGCAGCCTGTTGAAAAAATAAATCTTGAACAGGTTATTGAAAATATTAAAACAGATCTGGAACTCATCATAAATGAAAAAGGAGCAATCCTTGTCATAAGTGAGCTGCCTACTATAGAAGGGGCGCCAATACTTATCCATCAGCTTTTTTACAACCTTATCCATAATGCCCTTAAATTCTCAAAAGCGGACGAGCCGCCACGTGTAATCATAACTTCAACTGTTATTAATATAGATGGCCTTGAATTACTTGAAATAAAAATCAAGGACAATGGCATTGGACTGGATCCAATTCATGCAGAAAAAATATTTGATGCCTTTGAAAGACTCCACTCCAAAGACCAGTTCGAAGGAAATGGCCTTGGCCTTTCGCTTTGCAGAAAAATAGCAAGAAGACATAATGGAAAAATTATTGCTACCGGAGAGAAAGATAATGGCGCTGAATTTTTAGTTATTCTTCCCCTTAGACAAGCTACGGAAAATATCTAGAAACCGCTCTAGTGAGACAACTTCACAATCATACTGTCTTAGTTATATCAATCAAGTTTGTAGGGTATGACAGTTTATTTTGCAACAAGATCATATCCATTTAGTCTAATCTTCTGTTCTTTTATCTGATATTAATAATTGTCGCTTGACAAAAGTTAAAAAAATTGTTTATTCCATCCATTAATAACCAAGTAATCTATTAAAAATTAAAGAAAATATATACCAAACTTAACTCCTCTTCATTTTTTTAGTTTTCATAAGCGCAGCAGCTATTACTTGATGCATATCATAGTATTTGTACTCGGCTAAACGTCCGCCAAAAATTGTTTTTCTTTCATTTTTAGCGAGAGTATTATACAAGTTTAACTTTTTTTCATTTTCTACATCATTAATAGGATAATAGGCCTCCATTCCCAAAGACCATTCTTGAGGGTATTCCTTAGTTATAATAGTATACTCTTGTCTCCCAAATTCAAAATGTTTATGTTCTACAACTCGTGTATATGGAATAATACCATCTGTAAAATTTATAACTGCTACACCTTGATAACTAGGCACATTTAGTTTTTCCTGTTCAAATCTCAAACTTCTATATTCCAAGCATCCAAACTTATAATTATAGAACTCGTCCAATTTACCTGTATATACTAAAACATCAGCCATTTTCGAAAGATTATCACGGTCTTTAAAAAAGTCAACACTTGTCCTTACCTCCACACCCGATAACAAACCGTTTATTAATCTGTTATAACCTCCTATTGGAATTCCCTGATACCTATCATTAAAATAATTATTATCAAAAGTAAAACGAACGGGTAAACGTTTAATTATTCCCTTTGGCAAATCTACTGCCTTCCTTCCCCATTGCTTTTCTGTATATCCCTTGATTAACAACTCATAAACATCTTTACCTACCATGGTAATCGCTTGCTGCTCTAAATTTACAGGATTAACTATACCTGAAGCCGAAATCTGATCTTGTATTTTTTTCTCGGCCTCACCTGGATTTTCAATATTCCATAATTTGTAAAAAGTATTCATATTAAAAGGCAGATTATACAACCTACCTTGATAATTTGCAAGTGGAGAATATACAAAATTATTAAACTCTACAAAGGAATTAACATAATCCCAGATTTCTTTGCTATTGGTATGAAAAATATGCGGTCCATATTTATGCACATTTATACCATCTATGTTCTCACAATAAACATTCCCTCCCGTATGAGCTCTTTTATCTATAACTAAACATTTCTTACCTGCATTTGTCATCTCGCGTGCAAATACTGCACCGTACAATCCAGATCCCACAATTAAGAAGTCATATTCTTTCATAATTTAATATCGTAAATATCAAAACTTAAAGAATATTTTTCAACATAGGCATTCATTTCTTCATGATGGTCAGATTGCACTGCTCTAGTGTGCTCTGAACTTACATCATCAATTACCGCCATGTTCATTTTTCTGTAATCGAGAATTCTTCCCCAATGATAATCAATACCCCATCCGCTTATCGACTCATTAAAAGTAAAAAGCACTTTTTTCAAACCATCATTGGAAAAACACGGCTGCATAATTTCAATAAAATTTGTAAATCGAAGCAGAAAATCTTTGTTTTTTGCAGTATGATCATGAGAATAATAGGAATTTCCTATGGCAGGCTGTGCAGCATCGAGCTTAAAAATTTTCATGTATTTAAACAAGCGTCTAATGTTAGCACTATTAATCGAAATATCATCATCAGGCATATAAAAATAATTGTACTGATCAATAAGTTCAGGATTATTAGATAGATATTCATAAATTAATCTGAATTTATATCCTTTTTGTGCAGAAACATTGGAACAATCATTTTTAAACAATTCATATGAGTCATCATAAACTATCAAATGAAGATCAAATCGAGATTTCTTGTCAATCCACTCATGGTGTAAGCTGTTTTTGCCTACGGCGGCTATTATACAATGTTTATTCATTAGTTAGTAATAAAGTTTATTTTCAAAAACAATAAGGAATTTAAACATGTTTAAAAAGACTTTTAAACTGATACAAAATTCTTTCCAGCAATCTTAAATCTTCCGTAACAATTTCTGCAGTTCCTTTCATTTCCTGCTGAAAGACAATCTGTTTGCTGTAAGAGGTTTTTAATCTGTTTGGAAGTGATACATCCACTAATAAATTTCCATCTTGATCCGGCACCAATGAAATGTTTCTAATTTCACCTTTTAAAACTCCAAATTCCCTGTCCGGATAATTGGCCAGACGGATATTTACGCGTTGCCCCACCTTTATTTTTCCTGAATTTAACGCTGGGGCTTTTACTTTTCCTATATAAGTATTTTTAGCATATGGTATTATTGAAAAAACATTATCCCCAACATTTATGGTCTGATTTTCATTCCAAACCTGCAAAAAAGTAACCACTCCACTGACAGAAGATTTCAATGTGTAAGTCAGTTCCCAATCTTTTATCACTTTCTTTAACAGATAAAATGACTGCGCCGCGCTTCTATCCAGGTTAATCTCTTCTTTGGTACTGTTGATCTGTAAATTACGGCTTAATTTGGTATTATCAATTAATGACGATTTAATTTGAGAAATAGAAGTCAGCAGTCCTTTATAACTTTTCATTGCTTGAAGATATTCGAGTTTTTTTACTTCCATTTCTTGCGCCGAAATAATTCCTTTATCGAATAACGTTTCAAACCTAACAATTTCATTTTTATTTAATTGCAGTTCACTTTCGTTAAGGGCTTTTTGCTGCTGAAGTATGTCTAGCCTGTCCTTAAGCTGCATTTTTTCTGCGCTTTGTGCTTTAGTTTCAATTTCAAAAGGATGCAGATTTTCATTTAATTGCTGCGCCTGATAATCTTTCTGAAAAACAGCAAAAGCGCTTTCAATTTCTCCCAACTGCATGTTTTTTAATGAAGCAAAAGGAAATTCTTTTTTCGAATTATTGATATCATAATTGTCGACAATTCTTTTAAGCAGAAAAACATCTTTATAGTCAGCCGTATTTTCAATAACAGCTAATATACCGCCTTTGGCTACAGATGTTTTATTTTTTACCAAAATTGCTTCAATGCGGCCAGAAGATTTAGAAACAATCTTTTCCGGAGGAATATTGGTAGTAATCACAATATCGGTGCTGACAACATCTGGATATTTCACAAACCAGCAAACAAAAAACAGCATAACAATAATGGCAAATATGAAAATGGTTCCCCAACGGATCATCCAATGCGGAACCTTGGTAAGAATGTCCTGAACCTCTTCACTTCTTAATTCTAATGTATCTTCTGTCATGATTTAGTTTCCTAATTGCAATTGGTTTTTAACTAGTTCAAAATAATTGCCTTTCTGGCCGACAAGAGCCAAATGACTACCTATTTCAATAATTTTCCCATTATCCAGAACTACAATCTGATCTGCATTCATCACAGTGCTTAATCGGTGGGCGATTACTACAACTGTCTTATTTTTAAAAAATACATCTAGTTTTTGCATGATTTCTTTCTCATTATTTGCATCTAAAGCCGAAGTTGCCTCATCAAAAAATAAAACTTCTGGATTTTTGTAAACTGCTCTTGCGATCAATAAACGTTGTTTTTGCCCTGTACTCATACCAGTTCCTTCAGCGCCAATTTTAGTATTATACCCCAAAGGCAGTCCGCTGATGTACTCTGTTATATTGGCAACATTTGAGGCATAAATCAAACGCTTTTTGTCTATACTGTCGACTCCTACCGCTATATTATTGGCAATGGTGTCACTAAAAATAAATCCTTCCTGCATCACAGTTCCAATATTAGAGCGCCATGCTTTTTGAGAGATGTTTTTTAATTGTGTATCTCCTATCAGCACTTCTCCTTTATCTGGTTCATAAAATTTAAGCAGTAATTTCATCAGAGTGGTTTTACCGCTTCCACTCGACCCTACAATTGCCGTTACTTTCATTGCAGGAATCACTAGGCTTAAATTGTCTAAAACAGGAATATCAGATCCCAGATAGCGGTACGAAAGATCTTTTATTTTAATATCAGCATCATACGGAACTTCATTAGTTTGATGGGCTTCCTGCTGCACTTCATCTTCTTTATCATGAATCTCCGATAATCTGGCCAAAGAGATTTTAGCATCCTGAAGTTCTCTCACAAAATTAATCATCTGCGCAATAGGGCCATTTAAGCTTCCTACAATAGAATTTATGGCCAGCATCATTCCAAGAGTAATTTCACCGTCAATGACCAATTTGGCTGAAAGAAATGTTATAAATATATTTTTAACCTCATTTATAACAGATGACCCCACTGTTTGGGTCTGTTCCAGCACTAGACCTTTAATCGAAACGCGAAAAAGTCTTGCCTGAACATATTCCCACCCCCATCTTTTTTGTTTTTCCGCATTATGCAGCTTAATCTCCTGCATGCCGTTAATTAGCTCCATAACTTTACCCTGCTCTTTACTTACTTCAGAGAAGCGCTTGTAGTCTAATATTTTTCTTTTTTTTAGAAAAAGCGTAATCCAGCTAAAATAAAGCAGACTTCCGCCAAAAAAGACAAAAAATATCTGCAGGTTAAAATAGGCCAAAACTCCCCCAAGTACAATCATATTAATAAATGAGAAAAAAACATTCAGCGAAGAGGTAGTCAAAATTTTCTCTATACGGCTGTGATCATTTATTCGCTGCATGATATCCCCGGTCATTCTGACATCAAAGAAAGAAATTGGCAAATCCATCAATTTGATGAAGAAATCGGAAATTAGCGAAATACTAATTCGTGTCGAAAGATGCAGTAAAATCCAGCTTCTTATAAGCTCAAGGCAGGTTCTTCCAGCAAAAAGAAAAAGCTGGGCAAAAAGAATCAAATAAATAAAATTAATATTTTGATTCTGTATGCCAACATCAACTATACTTTGGGTAAGGAAGGGAAAAATAAGCTGCAGCAGACTCCCGCAAAGTAGTCCAATACTCAATTGTACTAAAAAAGATTTATATCTAAGCACATACTGAGATAATAAACGAAATCCTAACCCGCTGCGCTCTTCTTTATCAAACTCTGTCAGAAAAAATTTTGGCGCAGGTTCAAGTAATAATGCTATACCCTCCTCTGTGGAAGAATCTGCATTTAGTCCAATCCAAAACTTTAAAAATTCATCCTCATAATAATCTATAAGGCCAATTGCTGGATCAGAAATTTTAAAGATGAGTGTTCGGGAACTTTTATTTAAATTTTTAATGACTATTTTATAAAGCACCACATAATGCACTTTATTCCAATGCAGCACACAAGGCAGAGGGACCTCCAGCAACTTTTCTAAGTTAAGCTTTGCGCCAATACTCCTAAAGCCAATAGTCTCAGCAGCTTCACTCAACTGATACAAATTAGTTCCGTATCTAGTAGTTTCGCTTAGATCCCTTAAATCCTGTATATTAATTGTTTTTCCATAATGTTTGGCAACAATCTTTAAACAGGTTGGACCGCAGTCTTTAAAATCCGTTTGAATATAATTGGTGAAATTTTTCAAATTATAGTATGATTCTCTATTTTATTGTAAGCAGTAGTATGACCGCTGCTATGTATAATACCAAATTTATTCCTCATATGAGACTCTTCTTCATTGACCTTGCAGATCAGTCCTAAGTTGTCTGCAAAAAAATATCCTTTATTAAAAGTCATTTCATAAAGCGAAGCACGCTTGTGTTTTTTAATTGTAATAAAATTTGAACCATCCTCATTTCTGCCAATAATAGCATTTTCTTTATCCAAATAATACGAATAGTCTCCTTCTGCAAGATATTTAACCTTTTTTCGAACTAAAGCATAAGAAAAAAAGGAGTCCAGTCGTTTGCCCACATTCCAGATAAAAGGACGAATTGTATTGTCATAATAAACTCTCAATCTAGTTGATAGTAAATTATCCTGCCTGTAGTCAAAACGGTCTATATAGAAAACATCCGGAATTTCATCCCATTTCAATTTATTATTCGCAAAATAATTACATTTATAGTACATCAAATGATAAAGCATGAATTCGAATTTTCCCGTATAAGAAAAAGTCCCGTTTTCCCATTTAAGTCTTCCTGGAGTTCCTTCAACAAGCATAAAATCAAAATGAGCTTTCATTTTTCCTTTATCCATCTCTCTTACTATCACATGCTGAATACTTTCAATTTCACAATTCATTTTAAAAATGTCATGTATTTCAGTAAAAAATGGTGAATTCTCAAAATTAGTTTCATCAAAAGCATAATTTTTTGAGGTAGTAAAAATCATTTTATAATCTCTACTTTCTTTATACAGATTGTTTACGTAATTACTATTTCTATAAAGCATACAGCATGCCGTTATAAAGGCATGTCTTACACAAATTGTATCATATTCATTAAGCAGATCATCGGTTAGAAATTCGCGTATTCTTCCATAAATAACGTCAATATCAGTTATGCCCCAAAAATCATATCCCTGAAGATATTCTGAAAACAAAATGCCAAATGCAGGTCTGAAATCACAAAGTTTGTAGCCTTTTTCAACATTAATATCTAATCCTAGTTTTTCTGTGGCTAGGAGGTTAAAATCCTGAAGAGTAAAAGGAATAACTTTTATGTTCGCTGCTATTTTATACTCAATAATAGTATCAGTAAAAATGAAAAAATCTATGGTAGGATTTGCTTCGCATGATTTTAAAAAAAGTTTAAAAAACCACGGAAACTCCCCCATGTAAATATTTATCAATCCAATTTTTTTCATAAAAAAAATGTTTTTTTTTATATTTTAATAACACAATATCCCTTAAATCAACTAATAACCAGTGTATTTTCCACTGTATTTCTTGCCTTACATGATTTGTAATATCTATACAAAAAATCATAAATGACAAGTTCATGAAGTCTGTTCTTTGATTTAAAAAGCCGGACCATTGACATGTGTATGTAGCTTATGAGCAGATTATTCAACTCAACCATAAGAAGATCTTTGTTGTTAAATTCTAATATTTGCTCTGCAATTGGTTTTATATTGCTATTAAAAACATCTAAAATGTCGATCAAATGAAAAAAAACCGAGGATGACTCTTTATTTGCACTTAAAATTTCTTCTATTTGATTTCTGTGATTTCTGTATTTAAAATCGATTTGTTTATTTAAATCCTTTTTCACCCCAAACTCCGTCGCAAATCCATTTTTTAGATGCTCAAAGAGCATTAGTTTTTTTTCTGTAGAAAATTTAAAATTATTTAAAAGATTGTCTATGCTTCGCAGGGCAAACAACCATCTTAATTCATCATCTTCTCCGCCGATTAATTCTAAAGCGTTTATCATTAGAGAGCTGTCATGAAAAAACATTTCCTCGGAAATCTCCATTGTGTTTTCCCCATATCTTTCCAATTCTCTCTGATAGGTGTCTGTCTGGAGTTTCCATATTAAATCCTCTTTTATCAAATGATCAAAATGAGGCATCATCAGGCTCATTACTTTATTTATATCTGACCTGTCAATACAGTGCAGACGAACCCGTAAATGATTCTTGGGGTCTCCGTACCTTATAAAAAACCATTTATCAATAATCTTCTGCTCGATTAAAACAGCTGTAAGAGGATTTATAATTTCAACTAAAATAGAATCTGCCGTCTTGGTTCCTGTATAGATTTTAAAGTAAACCCAATTATCTCCAACAATAAAACTCCTTTGTATTTTTTTAGTCATTCTTTAATTTTGAACTGTTGTAAAATGATAATATAATTTGGTTGCTGTGAAAATGCTTTTCGTCTTTACTCTTTACGATACCTGCTTCATTGAACAAGAATTCTTTTATCCTGAATTTCGTTTTATTTTTTACAGTATTTAAAAACATTTTTACAGATGTAAAATTCTCCAGATTTACCAATAACTGGTTATCCGATTCGATAAGCATAATATATTGGGGAATGGTTTTCTTATTTCTAAATAGCTGCACTTCTTTCATTAATAAATCGGCACTTTTACTTTTTTCCACAAGCAAAGCAATATCCATATTATTTATATTCCACATCGCAGGTGATACTATCAAGTTGTAATATTCAATCCTTGGAATAAAATCATAATCTTCTGTAAACGGGCCTAAATCCATGCCTATACCTGATCTTTTGTGCTGTAATTGCATATCACCCAAAAAATGGTAAATAGGAAGAGCATTTGAACGATAATTGTGCGAATTAGAAAGGCGTGGAAGTACTTCTTTATTATGAGATAAAGATCTTAAATAAATGTTTCCCTGATTTTTTACAGAAATATGCAGATCATCAATTTTCAATTGATTTTCGGCTTCTAATGTAGATTTTGCTAAGTACGGAATTTCATATTCTCTAAAATGAGGTCGGAGTAAAACATTTCCGACCCTTGATTCGGGAAGATGATTGATCTCTGCAATAATTTTTGATTCGTTCATTTTCTTTTCCATATCAGTTATACGCATTGTATAATCTTTCAAGGTCTTGTCGCCATGACAAAAACGTCCAAATAAGTTTGCAGCACTGGAATTACCGGCATCACCTAAAACTATTTTTTCTTCTCCATCTTCAATTACCACTTCAATCATGCAAGATATTGTATCGGGAAGATCAGTCCAGTTTTCGCGCAGGCCTGCAAAATCTTGATCTAATAGTTTTACACTGTAATCTTTATTGAGTAAGGCTTTGAAAATTTTTTTATTGAGTATTGTATGAGCATGAGACAAATCGACTTGCTTCAATGAAGATGAATCTTCTTTTGGAGGAAATATCAAATCATCTATTAAAGGACTACTATCCAAAATATCTTGATTTTGAATGTAGCCTATTCCCATTTCTACATCTAAAGCTTTTGCTAAAGAAACCTCTCTGTCTTCAAATCGCTCGTAAAAGGCATCTCTAAATTTATGTAGTAAAGTTTCTTTTGGCGGAATTGTAATTTTATTAAACAACCCCATTCCCTTAATGACAGAATCAACAATTGAAGAGCTGAGCACATTTGAATCTGTACTTAAAACTACATCTGTCTGAAATAAAAATTTAATATCGAAATCTGTTCCTAACTGTTTTATTTTATTACTAAGATCGATATAGTCTTTCGGATCGTTTCCAATCTTACGATCTAAACGTGCTAAACTTTCTTCAATATAACTTATTAAGCCAAGAAGTTCTTCCGTGTTTTCAATCTTTATTAAAACACTTTTAATGTGATCCAAAAATTCTGGTCCGCAGGCTGATGGTTCAAGCTCACTAACTAAAATCTGGCTTAAAATTAATTCTTCTACGAATTCGGCTACTTCCTTGTAAGAATTTTCATTATCAACCAGTAGCTCAATAATATCATGCATCAGCATGCCGCGTTCAGTTGCTTTTAGTACCTTTTGAAGATAAACAGAATTATCAACAGCCATCATATTATGCTGTCTGTTGCTATTTACATATCCGAACTCCACATATCTAAGCTGACTGTCTGACCTATAAATACTCGTATTTGGATAAAACAGTATTTGCCTTTTAATATTATCAATTTTGACAAGATCCTGCGACAAAGCAACAAGATAATTCATATCTAATCTTGTGTGTCTTTCATTGTTAGTAATATCGTCAAGAATAATTTTTGTTTCTGAACCAATCTCACCAACGCCACAGCCGGCGAAAATTCCAAAAGGCGTAGCTCTTGAGGACATTCTGGCAATATACTTAAGCAAAGAATTTTTAATTCTTTCAATCTTATTTTGATCTTCAATTTTTCCGGCCAGCCATTTTTCCAACTCTATAGATAATACTGGCGTTGCTAAAAAAATGGCCTCTTTCAAGTCTGCTCTTTCAAAAATTTTCTTGAAATCATCATCAGATATAGTTTCCTTAGATGTCAGCTCTTTAAAATAATTAAAAGGTAAAAGCGGGCTGCGCAAAAGAAAATTTGGAAAGGCTCTGTAGGTGTTTTGTTGTGTCATTTAAAAATTAATTAGCTATTGTACATCTAACAGAAATAAATTATCCCAGCCACAATCATCAAATTCCAATAGATAATCGATAAAAAACATTCCTATTCCAATTATACCGTCAAGCAGGCCCACCGAATCCTCCAGTTTTCCATCTCCAAGTCGTTTTTGATAGCCGCCAATACCTTTTTCGTTTTCACCAAATTTTAAAACGGCCTCAGTCAACCTTTCATATTCATTGAAAAACTTCTCATCTTTAGATATTGAATACCATTTTTTATGAATATAAGCTACACTTGTCAAGCCATGGCAAAGACAGGCATCATAATTATCCCGGCTTGAAAACATTTTATCTGTAGTATTTCTGGCAAGATTAATATAAGCGAGACGAAGAGCCTTTTCTTTTAAAGAGTCATCCTTTAAAATACCAGCTGCTTTATACAGTCCTAAAGAAATTGTTTGATCGCCATAACACCAGCCAAGAGAGGTGGTGTAATTTGCTGTTTTAGCATTTACAGCAATACTTGGAAATTGAGATAAATCATTTGCATTGGTACTTTCGAACTCCAAAACACATTGAACACTTTTGGTTAATGTTTCCCTAACGAGTTCATTCTTTGGAAAGTGCTCCAGAAATTTTGACAAAATTAGTATATATGAAATATGTCCGTGAGCAAGACCGCAATTTGTCACATGAGTTTCTTCAGTAATATCATGCAGTTCTTTGACCTTATCAGTTTCTTTAATTTCATATAAAATAATATTACAGAGCAGTTCAAACAATTTGATAACTTTTTCCTGAAAAGAGAAATCCTTGTTATCTGAAAGTCTTTCTACCAAATAAAAAGCGGCACCAAAGGCACCGTGCAGAAAATCAATATCCGCAATACTTTTTGTCTGCTCAATATAATACGCTGCGACGTTATCATCAATAGCTAAAAGCGCATCTTCTATATCAGTAAAAGCCTCGGAACTTAGAATATCTTTGTTCTTTATAAAATTAAATGCATGAGCGGCTCCCACTATTCCGTTACAGTAAGAAACCATTACTTCAGTGTCATTTATCAGCTCAATTATCCTAGAAATTATATTATGAATTTTAACTATATAATCTTCTTCGCCTGTTAACTTGTACTGCAAGTAATAATACACAGGAAGTGAGCCTATTCCATTGCACAATGATATATCCGTATTATTCTTGACGTCCAGATCAAGATAAGTATTAAATAGATTGATTTTGCTTATTATTTTACGTTCCATTACCTAAATAAAAAATGATAATTCAATAAATACAAGAGGCGAGATTTTTGATTACCCTAAAGATTTATTAATGAGAGGTTTTATAAAAAGTAATGAGGCTTAACACCTCATTACTCTTTGGAATTCATACTAATATCTAAGATCGATATTAATTAGACGATACTAGCAGTGGTAGCAAGTATTTTGTCCGTTGTTTTGAGTGCTGCAATTAATCTGATAAGTGTTATCATTAGAAGTACACCACCCGCAAGTAAAATTATGCTTTGTGCTGTCGCTTCCATAACCTCCATTTACTGCTTTTGCTTGAGCATTTGTCAATTTAGAAATTTTAATTTTGTTTAATTTCATTGGTTATTATATTTAAAGGGTTAATATTAATTCTTATTTGACTTTTTTAAAAAATCTACTGCACTATCCAAAACTTCATCTTTTCCCTCCTGAAGTCCTTTTACTGTCGGGTATACATCTAAGTCTACTTTCACACCTTTTCTCTGAGTTTCTGAACCGTCTGGATAAAACACGCCCAGTCCACTGATGAATGACCTAAAACCTACGAATTCAACATTCGAAACATCGCCATCTGCACCGGCTGTCGTACTGCCAATTGTCGTTACATTATCTCCTGTCTGCAATATCATTGCAGCATATTCAGAAGCACTTTGGGTATTTTCGTTAACTAATACGATAATTTTTCCAGAATAATATTTGTTCTTAATCGGTGTTATTGTTTCTGGCTTCAGCCATACAAATCTTCCCGGATAGGATAAATCAGGTTCAATTAACCTTGCAAATGCTTTCTCAGATTGAATTAATCTCCTTGCAATCAAATATGGTTTAAAATTCATCCCTTTCCTATAATCGATGATAATGGCTTTGGTAGATTTAAAATCTAGCATCATTTGATCAACATCTGCCATTTGTAAAAAATTCATATCTGCATATCCAATATTATGATCCAACAATCTGTATTTTACCCCATTCATTGTTGTATTATTCTTAAAATATTTATCATCGAATCTTCCAACTTTTTTTTCAATTTCCCTGCCTCCTCTGTTCACTGTTAATTTCAAAGAATCCGCACTGCCATTTAACACAAAAAAGTCATAGTTCTTCGCCTTAGTTCTGCTATTTGAACCGCTTACATATTTTTTCCTTTCAATGACTATCTTATCTACATCCTTTCCATCAGCCTTATCGATGACATCCCCAATTCGTAAATCGTTCATTCTAGCCAAAGAATCATTATAAAATCCAGTAATAGTGGCCTTGTTTTCAATAATATTAAAATAGGCTGGAATATATTTTCTTCCAAAAAAATCATGAATCTTAACAGTGTAAAAATTAGCATGTGAATCATCTAACTTGATGACTGTCTCCAGCATTGCCAAATGATATTGTATCTCATTCCCCGCATTTAAAAATTTTGGAATCATTTCTTTCAAAACTTCATTCCAATTTTCATCTGTCTGATACTTATAAGGGTAAAAATACTCTACTACATTCCAGTACCTAAAAAGACTCAATAATCTATAATTCTGTTCAGGAAAATTAAAATTGTCATATTTCAACTCATTCTTCACTTGAATATTTCCTGATTTCCCTGCTGTTACATAATAATTCTCTCCCTGAAATCTATTATTTTGAATGTATTTGAGTTTTTTTGAAAGTTCTTCGCTGAAAAGATTTTTATTATCAAGCCAGGAAAAATCCAGATTTTTATCAAAATATTCTTCCTTTGAACTATTTATGCAACTTTTACAGGGCTTAACTTCTCCCAGATTTTCAATCCATTTTAAATAAACATTTGAAAGTTCATTCTGGTTTTTTGCTTCTGCTACCTGCGGGAATAGCTGTATCAATTGTTCGTCCCAGTTATATGTTCCTTTAGCTACACTTGGATGATAGTATTTTAAAAAGCCCCAAATTTTACAGAGAGAAGAAAGTTTTTCAATGTCATATGTATCCGTGCCTTGACCACTAGCAGTGTGTGCTCCAATTTTATGAAAGCCAAAAAGCAGTATTATTAACAACGTAATTCTTAAGTTCATGTTTATTCTTAAAATTATAAAATCTATAATCACACACTTTTGATTACGGTATTTAAATTAATAATACTTTACGTTACTCTATAGCTTATATAACGCAACTCATAATAAAAAACATAGGATATTTTTCACAAACATAATTCGAAACAATTATAAATCCTATGCAATTTTATGCGATTTTACTTATGATATTCTAATAAACCCTTTTAAAATGTTCTTAAAAAGGCATGTCTGCAAAAAACAAATTAAAGAGGGCTGTTTATTTGTGGCTCCATAAAAAATTAATGAGGTTTTGACGCCTCACTAATTCTTTAATTCACTATAATGCTGACAGGTTGTCTTAATTAAAACAGGCTAACAATGGTAGCAAGTGCTTTGATTATTTTGAGTTATGTTGCAGACTTCCATAGTACTTGTACCACTAGAAGTACACCATCCGCATGTAAATTTATGTTGTGTACTATCAATGCCATAACCGCCATTTACTGCCTTCGCCTGTGCATTTGTTAAACGAGAAATTTTAATTTTGTTTAATTTCATAAGTTTTATATATTTAATAATTAACAAACTCTAGTTTTTCCCCAGAAAGCAGGATAATTTCACCCTATTTATCAAGACAATATTAAACGGTACTACCCTAAAATTATCTAAAAATCGAATTTGCAGATTTGAAATTGACCCGATTTTTAAATGAATTAATAATTCATAAAATTATTTTTCAGCAAAGCTGACTCTTTTAATTGTAAGTGTTTTTTTTTTGTTTCTCTCAAAATCCGAAAATTTAAGACAACAAATACATAAGATATTTTGGACAAACATAAATGGTATTATTTATAATTCCTATGCAATTTTATGCGAATTGATTCTGCCGTATTTTATTAAAAATACTATTCAATACATATTATATAAGTTATCCGAGAAAAAAATTATTAATTTTTTATCGATATACTAAAAATGACTAATAATTTACCTTCCCCGAAAAAAATATACTGATAATATAAATTTTAACAAAATTTCTACAAATTATATTTTTTAATTTCATTTAATTTGTAAGAAATAAAAAATAAGTGTCTATATTACAATTAAAGAAAATGAGACAGAACAAAGGTTTGTCTCAAGAGGGGTTAGCTGATTTAATCGGGATGACTCAATCAAACTACAGCAGAAGAGAAAGCGGAAAAAAAAGAATCACAGAATTTGAGTGGAAAAAAATCGCCAAAGCCCTGAATGTTGACCTTGAAGAGCTATACATACCTACGAAAGAAAACGACCATGAGAAAACATCAGAAATAGAAAACAACGATATTCAAGATGAGGAGTTTGTAACCCGCTACATAAAATCGCTTGAAAGTGAAAATTCTGAATTAAGGGAAAAAATTAAAGCTTTTAAAAGATATCTTTTATTTCAAAGATGATTGTAAAAATGGACTTGATACCTGTTCTGCTAAAAAAAGTTGAGAAAAGTTTTGTTTGAAACTCATTACAAATTTTTATACCATAATGGGGTGGTTTTGTTGCATCTGTCAGAATCAAATATAAGAATTTAAGTAATTTAAAGTTAGCCTGCCAATTTACAATTACTAATTGCTTTAATTAGAAATAACTGCGCACTCATTCTCTGTCTTTTTCTGGTCAGAAGAAAATCTACTGTATTGCCTAATTTATCTACCGCTAGATATAAATAACAACAAATACCTTTTACTTTGATATAGGTCTCATCCAATCTCCAACTCGCCCCCACTCTGCCTTTTCTCTTGTTCATCTCTGACTCAATCAAAGGTGCAAACTTATAAACCCAGCGCTGAATCGCGGCATGATCTACAAGCAACTCTAATCTTCATTATTTCTTCAACATCCCGGTAACTAAGTGTAAATCTTAATTTGAAATATACAGACTGAAGAATTATGTATTTTGGATAACAATGACCTTTATATTCATTTTTTGATCGGTTTAAAATTCTAAAGATAAAAGTTATTCAAAGATTCGACAGAACCAGTAGGAACGCTTATTCCCCCTTCATTAACATTTTATACCTATTCTGCAGGTACTATATTATAAAACAATCCTTTTTTAGTTTCAAATACTACGGTATAACCAATAGATGATTTCTCACTTTTGATATTCAGTTTTTCAATCAAAAATGGTTCTGCTGCCCTAATAGAACAAATACCTCCATTATTAGACACTATTTTTGCCTGACTCATTTTACCATCATTCCACTTTATATCTACAGTAAAATTACCTTTTGCTGTAATGCCTTTTATTTCACCGTCTTTCCATGAATCTGGAAGAGCTGGTAGCAGATGAATTTCTTTATTCTGGCTTTGCATTAACATCTCAATAACGCCTGCAGTTCCGGCAAAATTCCCATCTATCTGAAATGGCGGATGAGCGTCAAAAAGATTCGGATAACATCCTCCATGTCTGTTGTATTGAGTGTCATTTTCTTTAGTTAATCTTAATTGATTTTTGAATAATCTATAAGCATGATTACCGTCTAAAAGCCTCGCCCACATATTTACTTTCCAGGCAAGGCTCCAGCCAGTGCCATCATCACCGCGAAGTTCTAATGTTTTCTTTGCGGCCTCAGCCAGTTCTGGCATTTTTAGAGGCGAAATTAAATTAGCAGGATGTAACGCATAAAGGTGTGAAGTATGTCTATGATTCGGATCTTCTTCTTCAAAATCTTTATACCATTCCTGAAGCTGTCCTTTACTTCCAATTTTAAAAGGAAATAATTCATCTGATGCTTTATTTAAAATTTGTCTGAATTCTAAATCGGTATTAAGCACTTTAGAGGCTTCGATGGTATTTTTAAATAAATCTTTTGTGATTCCAATATCCATGGTAGAAGCGGTGGTTACGACACCTTCTTTTTTTCCATCATAATAATATTTATTTTCTGGAGAAGTTGAAGGCATAGTTACCAAATAACCATTCTTATCTTTTTGAAGCCAGTCTAAACTAAATTCTGCTGCCCCTTTTATAATTGGATACACTTTTTTTAGATAGTCCTTATTGCCAGTATATTCATAATGTTCCCATAAATGTCTGCTTAACCAATTGGCCCCCATATACCAATTTGCCCACATCGGATCTCCTTTTCCAAAGTCACCTACAGGATTTGTTGTTGCCCATATATCTGAATTATGATGCAATACCCATCCGTTGGCATGATAATAACTTTTAGCAGTTTCAGCTCCTGTTACAGAAACGTTTTTTATGAATTCGTCAAGCGGAAAAAACAATTCAGATAAACTTCCTGATTCTACAGGCCAATAATTCATCTGTAAATTAATGTTTGTTGTATAATTACTACTCCACGGAGCGCGGAGCTTATTATTCCAAATACCTTGTAAATTGGCTGGCGTATTGTGTGTTCGTGACGAAGAAATTAAAAGATAACGTCCGTATTGAAAAAATAAGGCTTCAAGTCCGGCATCTTTTTCTCCTTTTGCATATTGTTCTAATCTTGTATCTGTTGGCAGATTTGATTTATTACTTTCTTTCTCATTGAGTTTTAAGGAAACTCTGTTAAAGAAATGCTGAAAATCTGCAATATGTTCTTTTAATAAACTATCATATTTCTTACCAACAGTTTTTTTAATTGGACTTTCTGCCAATTTATGTTCGTCTTTTCCTTGACTGTCCGGACATTTATCAAAGCCATTGAAACTAGTTGCTGCTGAAACGAAAAGTACTATTTCAGATGCATTTTTAATAACCAGTTTATTTCCATCAGCACTTACCTCACCATCTTTTATAATGGGCTTAATAATCAATTCAAAACACATTCCTCTACAGCCAGTTACATCATCGTAAATAACAGGTTCTTTATTATAATCAATATAATTAGGATCTGAATGCGATGGTGCTTTTCCTTTTAAAACCAACGACTTATTTTGTATTGATTTTTGATTTCTTAAAAGGCTTGTAGCGTCAATTGTTACTGAAAGTTTTTTCAATTGATCTGCCGAAAGTTTAATTACAATACATTGCGCTGGCGTCGAAGCAAAGATTTCTCTTTTATAATTTACGTCATCAATTTTAAAATTGGTAACTGCTAATCCTGTTTCAATATCAAGACTTCTATTGTAAAGATCAGGTTTTTGTCCGCCAAAATCTTGTGTTAAAATAAGATTTCCCAACGGCATAAAGCTTTCGCTGTAAGCACCCTGCATGTTTTTAGTCAAATTATAGGCTTTTTCAAAATCTTCATTCGTTAATGCTTCCCTAATTAGAGCCAGATTTTTAAAAGCATCAGGATTTACATTTTTCTGCACGGGTCCGCCGCTCCACAAAGTCGCTTCATTCAACTGAATTAACTCAGAATCTACTCTTCCAAAAACCATTGCACCGAGTGTACCGTTTCCTATTGGTAAAGCTTCTGTCCATTCAACCGCAGGCTGCTTATATTGCAATATTAAATCCTGCTGCGCATAGGAAAAAAATCCTGTTAATATAAATAGCAGAAAAAAGCTTTTTTTAAGAGAATTGTACAACATGCATTTTTAATTTTAGGTTGAAATTAATATTCTAAATTTATTAAAATAATTAAATCATTTTGAGTTTTAAAACAGTCACCGAATAAGCAGGAAGATTTAATTGCTGATTCCCCTTTGTTATTTTGTACTCGCTGTGTTTTGGAGTTATCTTTTTCGGATCTGCAAAAGTATTTTCATCTTGCGTATTTGGACTTACAAGTCTAATAATTGTTCCTCTGGATCCTAATTTTGTTCCTTTTAAATCAATACTGATATCTTGTGCTGATGTGGCTGTATTTACCAATTTCACAATTATTTCTTTGCTATTCACATCTTTTACTGCCGATGCATATAAATCATTTTGTCCCGTTAAAGCTTTTCCATCTTTGGTAATACTTAACAAATGTGTTCCTTTATTGGTTGAAAACAATTGCTGCACATAATAATTGGCTGAACCGTAAGATTCTAAATTATTAAACCAAATCATATCCGGTGTCCACTGCCAGGCATCTTCGTGAGCCATTAAAGGTGCATAAGAAGTCAAATGAACTACTTCTGCATTTCTTTCTAAACCAGTCATGAAAGCGGCTTCAGAAAAAGCACATTCCCAATTATTTCTATTATTCGGATTGGCTCCTGAAACACTTTGCGCCGCATATTCTCCTGCAAATATTTTTGGGCCTTTTCTGTCGTATTTATCATAACGTCCTGCGTTTTCTCTAAACCATTTCGGGCTTTCGTAATAATGTTCGTCTACCAATTCTGCATTTAGTTTTTTTAGTTCCCCCATAGCAAAATCAAAATGTTCGCCTGCAGGAGAAGGACCGCTTCCGGAAACGATTACAATATTTGGATATTTTGCTTTAATTGCTTTTTCAAAAACTTTATATCTGTCAATATAATCTGGTCCCCATTGTTCGTTTCCAACTCCAATGTATTTTAGATTAAATGGTTTTGGATGTCCCATATCTGAACGGATTTTCCCCCAAGTTGTACTAACAGCACCATTGGCAAATTCAATTAAATCTAAAGCATCCTGAACATACGGATCGAGTTCGTTTATCAGAGCCAATTCCCCTGTATTATACTGGCAAGCCATTCCGCAACTTAAAATCGGAAGAGGTTCCGCTCCAATATCTTCTGAAAGCCGAAAATATTCAAAAAACCCTAATCCGAAACTTTGAAAATAATCAGGAGTTTGTTTGTGGTTAAATTCTACATTCCAGCGGTTCATCTTCGTTTTTCTTTCCTCGACATTTCCCACTGATTTTTTCCATTGATAACGATCAGACAATGTTCTTCCTTCAACAATACAACCACCAGGAAAACGTAAAAAACCAGGCTTCATGTCATATAAAAGCTGTACCAGATCTTTACGAAGACCGTTTTTTCTATTCTTCCAAGTATCTTCAGGAAACAATGAAATCATATCTAAATCTATAGTTCCTGTTCCTTCAAAAGTTATTTTTAATTTTGCTTTTGCTTCGGTTTGAGTAGCTGTAATCTGCGATGTATAATTTGTCCATTGATCTGATTCTGGAACAATGCTCGTTTCTCCAATTACTTTTTGGTCTTTATCAATAAACTGAAATATAATCTTTTTGATTTCTGCATTATGATTAGCCGCTTTTAACGAAAGGTTGTATTTTGCCTCCTTTATTACTCCCATTCCTCTGAAGCCTTCATTTATTAAAGCGTAACCTTTTGCATTATTGATTTCTACTCTGCAAAAAACAGTATTGCTTGCCTCAATTTTGATTGGCGCTGCACTTCCCGATTCTTTATTCAAAGAAGATCTTTTTGTATTGGGCTGCTCCCATCCCATCAAAGGTTTATCAAATTCAAAAGACCTGTTTTTAATCAATTCGGCATATAATCCTCCATCTGCAGCAAAATTGATGTCTTCAAAAAACAAACCGAACATGGTAGGTTCAATTTTCGTATTGGTTTTCGTGGCATCAACTTCTAAAATTGTTTTTTGAGCATTTACATAAAAACTGCTTAAAAGCATACCGCAAATGGTGAACGTTCTGAGGATATTATTTTTCATAGTTTTTGGAATGGAAGGAATTACTTTTTTACTGCCTCTAATTTAGCAGGAAAAGCTGATTGTCCGTCTAAATTTGTTATGATTACTTCATCTACATTTTTACTTTCGACTGCGTATTTAAAATATTCCTGTTTATTTTTTCCCCATTGAACTGTGCAATTCTGTACTTTGATACGTTCTGCCGAATCAAAATAGAATCCTGAAGTACTTCCTTTTACAAAACCTTCAACATTAGAAGGGCGTCTGTCGTATACTCCACCAGGAAAAGAAGTTATTTTATCAATAAAAACACTCACATTGTCAAAAACAATATTCTTGATTTTATCTTTAGATTCTCCGCTTACAAACACACCGTTTTCGCTTGTGCATTGAATATTAGAAAAATAGATATTTTTTATTTCGCCCACTTTTCCTTCAGTAGCTCCTTTTGGAAAACGCCAGTTGGCATCTTTATGATTTCCTTTTGCCCTGCTAAAAGCCGTTACATAAATTGGCTCTGCTTTTCCCCACCAGGTATCTGTAGTCAATTTACTTTCGATAATGATATTAGAAAAAATAACATCGCTCACTGTACCTTCATCTCGATTTTGAATTCCCAGCGCGCGATTGCTGTTTTTAATAATACAATTATTGAAAACTACTTGTCTAATCGCATCCATATTTTCTGAACCAATTTTAATGGCACAGCTGCTGCTTGTCATCGTGCAATTGGTCACCGTAATATTTTCGCAGGCTCCAAATTCTTCAAATTCTCTTCTGTTTTTCAAACAAATACAATCATCACCGCTTTCGATATAACAATCGCTGATTCTCACATTTTTAGAATGATCCAAATCAATACCGTCACTATTACGAACTTTTAGGCTGTTCAGCAAAGTAATACCAGTGATTACCACATCGTTACATCCAACCAAATGAATTGTCCAATATGCCGAATTTCCGATATGAACATCTTTAATTCTGATATTTTTTCCTCCAATAATCGTCAGTACATGAGGCCGCGGATCAAGTACATTAAATGGTTTTAAAACATAGGAATCTTCCAATTCTTCACCCATAAAAGAAATTCCGTTTCCATCTATTTTTCCGCTTCCGCTAATGGTAAAATCCTCAACGTTTTCTCCTCCTATCCAAATTGTACCTTCTCCCGGATTGGTTCTAAAAGCGCTTTTGGTATATAATTTTTCATCCGGACTTGCCAATAATTTTGCTCCGGCTTCGATATGTAGTTCTACTTTGGATTTTACATCAAATGGACCAGCCAAAAACGTAAACGGTGCCGGAATCAAAACTCTTCCGCCTGTTTTACTGCAGGCATCAATTGCTTTCTGAATGGCTGCCGCATCATTGGTTTTTCCGTCTCCTTTTGCTCCGTATTTTTTAACATCATATACATTTTGCGCTGTAACGGTTAAGGAAAGACAAAAAATTAGGATCGCGATTATAGATTTCTTTTTCATTTCTTTTTATTTATTAAAAACCTTGTTTAATACAGTCTACGCAAAGTTTTTGGTTTATTATTTTAATCTCGCAAAGTCACTGCTTTTTTGTTTCACGCAGATTCTGCAGATTTAATTAGATTTCTTAAAAAAAAATCTGCAGAATCTGCGTGAATCTTTTTTAATCTGGGTGAAACAAAAATTTACAATCTGTGCTAAAAAACTTTGCGCCTTAGAGCCTTTGTGGCAAAATTTCGCAAGCTTACCAAAAAACGGTATATAAAGCCACTAATATTCCGCAGATGATAAATGAACCAACAATAAATTCCGAAGAAACTTTAAACATAGAGTTATCTACTTCAATTGCATGAATTTCAGCCTCTTCTTCCGAAACTGGTTTTGCTAAACTAATACCAACCATTATTAGCACAATTAAAAAGAAAACAATAGTCATTCTGTCCAAGAAAGGGTAATCAGGAAAAGCGCCATCTGTCCACATAGGCAGGAATTTCAAAATGGCAGCGAGCGGCACTGTTAACAATGCCCCAGCAAGTCCGGCTGATGGCGTTGTTTTTTTCCAGAACATTCCCAATAAAAAAACCGCTAAAACTCCAGGTGAAAAGAACCCGACATATTCCTGTATAAATTGATAAGCCTGATCTAATGATTTTAATGCCGGCGCAACAATAGCTGCGATAATCATGCAGACAACCACACACCATCTTCCTGTACGTACGAGCTTTTTCTCTGTTGCCTGCGAATTGAAATATTTTTTATAAATATCTAAAGAAAAAATAGTCGAAATACTATTTGCTTTTCCTGCCAAGGAAGCTACAATTGCTGCTGTTAAAGCTGCAAGAGCTACGCCTTTTAAGCCTGCAGGAAGTAAATTCATTAAAGTTGGATAAGCCTGATCTGGTTTTAAAACTCCTGCAGTATCTACCATTTCCTGCTGAAACATTCCATTAGAGTGCATCACGAACATGGCGATACCTGGTAAAACGGCAATAATTGGAACTAATAATTTTAGAAAAGCGGCAAATAAAATTCCTTTACGCGCTGTTTTTAAATCAGCTCCTAAGGCTCTCTGAACAATATATTGATTGCATCCCCAATAAGCCAGATTATTGATTAACATCCCTCCGATCAAAACAGACATTCCCGGCAGTTCAGTATAATGCGGATTTGACTTTTCTAATATCATGTGTAAATGCTCGGGCGCCTCATCAGCAATGATAGCGAGTCCTTTTAGAATATCTTTTCCAAAACCAAATTGATCTGAAAGTAAAGTCAATGCCAAATAAGTTGTTACCAATCCGCCAAGAATTAAAACTATAACCTGAAACATATCGGTATATCCGATTACTTTCATTCCGCCTAAAGTAACAATCACGGAGAATAAACTTAGCGCAATAACACAAAACTGAAAGCTTACAGGAGCAATTGATGAAATAGCCAAAGCACCTAAATAAATGATAGAAGTAAGATTTACAAACACATAAATTAAAAGCCAAATAATAGCCATAATGGTACTTACTGTTCCGCTGTATCTTTTGGCCAGAAACTGCGGCATGGTAAATATTTTATTTTTAAGATAAATGGGTAAAATAAACATCGCCACAATAATTAATGTGGCAGCAGACATCCATTCATAAGAAGCAATTGCTAATCCAATTGCAAAACCAGAACCGCTCATACCGATAAAATGTTCTGCTGAAATATTAGATGCGATCAAAGAAGCTCCAATTGCCCACCAGGTAAGTGATCCTTCAGCTAAAAAATATTCGCTGGAACTAGTCGTTGCGGTTTTCTTGCTTCGGTAAATATACATTCCATAAGCCGTGACTATGACAAAGTAGATAAAGAAAACAATGTAATCTGCGGTTTGTAATACATTCATAATGTGCGGTTATTGTGTGGTTAGATAGTAAAATGTATTTAAATTTGAATGTCTCTCAAATTTTTAGAAACCATTTTCTTTTATATAGAAAATAAAGTAACAGAAGCTGTACAACGGTTACTGATAAAGCAGCAAAAAAAGGCTGCCATACAAGCGGCGTAAAATTGATAAGTCCGCCAAAAACATAATCTGCTGTATGTTTAAAATCAATTAAACCTTCGGCGGCAATGTAAATCAAAATAGAATTTGAACCGATTAATATTAATGGAAATGCCCATTTATGAAAACCGAACAAGTCAATGATTAAATAGAAAAAAACAAAAAACAAAATACTGAATCCGCCAACAAAACATACAAATGAGCTTGTCCATAAATGTTTATTGATTGGGAAATTAATATCCCAAACTAATCCTGCTATAATTAGAACAATTGCCGTAAGAGTCATTAAAAACAATTTTACTTTTATAGAAAAAGAGTAATTTGCTTTTAAAAATGTTCCCGTAAAAACACCTAATAATGCTGTAGCAATAGCAGGTATGGTAGAAAATATTCCTTCCGGGTCATAAACCGTACTGTGCAGCCTGCCTGGTAAAAACAAGCGATCAATATATCCTTCCAGTGATCCTTGTTTAGTTAAAACCCCTGCGCCGAACCCAGGAACAGGAATCCATTTCATTGCTGCATAATAGCCAATCAAAATACCGAAGAACCAGATTAATTGTTTTTTTAAATCAAAATTCAAATAGATTATTCCGGCAAAAAACCATGCTAGGCCAATTCTTCCTAAAACACTTGCAAAACGGGTATGATCAAAGCCTTCAAATCGCAATAATCCATTTACGACAAATCCTAAAACCAGTAAAATACAGGTTCTTCTCAGCATTGATAAATAAATTTTCTTCTTTTCGTTACTTGGTAATTCTTGCGGCGTTTTTACACCAGCCATCTCCATTTTTTTTTCAAAAGAGTACGGCATTGAAACTCCTGCAACAAACAGAAACACAGGAAAAATCATATCATAAAATGTAATTCCATTCCATTCCGCATGATGCAATTGCGATGACATCCAGATAAAAACAGGAATTGGGGCAGCTTTGGCCAGAGTATGAATAACATGCTCTCCGCTCATAATCCAAAACATAACAAATCCGCGCAGCGCATCCAAAGAAATTAATCTTCCTTTTGTAGTATTACTCATTTTTTAGTATTCAGTAGTCAGTTGATAGTTTTTTTTAGTATTCAGTGGTCAGGGTTTTAGTATTCAGGTTTAGTGTTCAGTGATCAGTTTTTAGTGGTCAGTTTTTAGTGGTCAGTCTTAGTCAGTATTAGTCAGTCTTAGTGGTTAGTCTTAGTGGAAACCCAGATTAAAAACTGAATACTTAAAACCTGATCACTGAACACTGATGCTAAAAACCTGACCACTGATCACATTAAAAAATAGGTTTTATAACAAATCCGTAGTTGTATTCACTTTGCGTCAATACATATTGTTCGTGCGGTGGTAATCCCCAGCTGTTGTCTCCTCCTAATCCACGCTGCGTTAAATCAACACAAACTACTACTTCTTCTCTTGGAATAATATCACTTGAATGAATATTTTTCTTAGAAATTCCTCCATCAAAATCACTAGGATAATTATTTAAAGTACTCATACCTAAAGGCTGCAGACCTTTTATCTCTAAGCCATTCCCTTTATTGTCTGACAACTTAAACCAGCGTATATCCGTCTTGTATCCATTTTCCTGTGGGCGTGTATAAGGCACATATTGGTCTGCAACTTTACTGTAATAAACTCCCTTGAATGAAGAGGTTTTTCTATCTGAATAATTTTCTAAAGGTCCTCTTCCGTAATAATCTAAATTTTCTAACGTGTTTTTTAAGGTAAAAATCATTCCGAAACGTGGTAATTCCGGCAGCGGATTATTGCCTTTTTTATAAGATGCTTCTATTTCTAAAGCACCGTCATTTCCTAAAGCATATTTGATGGTATAATCAGAAGCGACATCATTCAGTTTTAATTTCGCGATTATATATTTTTTACCATTTTCTTCCGTCTGTTGAATACTTTCTAAAGAAGTGTTTTTTCCCGCCGTTCTCCAAACATTCGTTCTAATCTGCATTTTATTTCCCATATCATTATCCGTTGGTGCTCTCCAAAAATTTGGTTCAGGATATTGTTTAAAATATTCTTCGCCTTTTAAACTATAGAAAGAAATTAATCCTGTTTTTTTGCTGATTTTTACAACAACATTGTCTGAAGTCAACACAAACTGCTCTTTTTCGTCGTTAAGTTTAGAAGCATTTACTTCATCTGATTTCGCAAAATAGTTAGAGTCTTGAATTACAAACTGTTCTTTAGCAATTTCAAAATTCTGAGGAAGTAATTCAGAACCTGTTTTAGTGTATGCAAAAACATTCAATAAATATTCTATTCCTTCTTTTGATTGTAATTTTGGTAAGTCAAGCTTAAATTGTTTTTTTGTTTTTGGATTTAAAACAATCTCAATTACACCTTCCTTGATTACTTTTCCGTTTTCTAAAACTTCATATTTAAAATTGTATTTATTTAGATTTGTGAATCCAAAATCGTTTATAATTTCGATCACTCCATTTTTGATATCTACTGCATTAAATAAAATATCCTGATAGACTTTCTTTACTTCAAATGCTCCGGGATGTGGAGTTCTGTCTGCATAAACCAATCCGTTATGGCAGAAATTTTCGTCGTTCAAATAGTTCTGGCTTCCCAAATCGCCGCCATAAGCCCAATATTTTCTACCAACTTCATCTGTTGCTTCAAATCCCTGATCAACCCAATCCCAGATAAACCCACCTTGCATATTTTTGCTTCCGCGAATGATATCCCAGTATTCCTGAAAATTACCACTGCTGTTTCCCATCGCATGCGAATACTCACACATGATATAAGGGCGTGTAACTTCTTTACGTGCCGCATATTCTTTCATGTATTCTATTGTTGGGTACATTGGGCAAACGATATCTGTGTTTTCATTTTCCTTTGCCTGCTCAAACTGAACTAATCTTGTATTGTCTCTTTTTTTGATCCATTTGTAGGCTTCATAAAAAACTGGTCCGTTGGCACTTTCATTACCTAATGACCAAATAATTACCGATGGAGCATTTTTATCTCTTTCAACAAGACTATAGATTCTATCCAGATGTGCTTCTCTCCATTCCTGAAGATAACCTGGATTAGTTTTTGGATTCATCCAAATTAGAGGCTGTCCCTCTACTCCCATTCCATGGCTTTCGATATTGGCTTCATCTACCAGAAACAAACCGTATTTGTTACATAATTTTACCCATAAAATATTATTTGGATAATGACTGCAGCGTACTGAATTAATGTTCAGCTGCTTCATCATTTTGATGTCCTTCAGCATTGTAGCTTCGTCCTGATAATGTCCCGTTTCCGGATTATGTTCATGAATATTTACACCATGAACCATCAATCGAACTCCGTTTACCAGTAATTGTCCACCTTTTAATTCTACTTTTCTAAATCCAATTTGAGTAGAAACGGTTTCTACAATATCTCCTTTTGCATTTTTTAAAGTCAAAAGCAACGTATATAAATTTGGTGTTTCACTGCTCCATAATTTTGGATTGGAAACATTCTGAGCAAAATTTAAAGTCTGAATTTTCGATGCTTCAAAATTGACATTCAATTCTTTTGTAAATACATTTTTCCCTGAAGTATCTACCAATTTTGCTATTAATTTTTGATTGTTAAAAGCAGTTGAAGTCAAGTTTTTTAAATTAACTTCTACATTTAAACTTCCGTTTTTGTATTTCGCATCTAAATCTGGTTTGGCAAAAAAATCTGAAATGCGAATATCATTTGTACTGTACAGATAAACATCTCTGTCAATTCCCGAAAGTCTCCAAAAGTCCTGATCTTCCAGATAAGAGCCATCACTCCATCTGTACACCTCAATAGACAGGTTATTTTTTCCAGGTTTTAAATATTTAGAAATATCAAATTCTGCCGGACTTTTGGTGTTTTCGGTATAGCCTACTTTTTCACCATTCACCCAAATATACATGGCCGATGCTCCGGCTTCAAAATAAAGAAAAACATGTCGGTTTTTCCAGTTTTCAGGCAAAACAAAATCTTTTTTATAAGATCCTACAGGATTATCCCAATGATTGATAAACGGCGGATTTCTTTCGAATGGATACGTAATATTGGTGTAAATTGGCACACCATATCCATTCAGCTCCCAATTCGAAGGTACCTGAAGTTCTTTCCAATGTAAAGTACTGAAATCTGTTTTGTAAAAATCCTTTGGACGCTGATCCGGTGTTGGCGACCAGGAAAATTTCCATTTACCGTTTAAAGAAAAAAACCAAGGTGAGTTTTCATATTTATCGCTTATCGCAGAAGTTTCATCTGCATAAGGAAGAAAAGCAGCGCGGGCCGGTTCTCTGTTAATTTGAAATACTTGTGGATTTTCCCAATCGTTGCGATCTTGTTCCTGAGCAGAAACAAAAGTTCCGCAAAGTACGAGCAGGCTTAATAAAAGTATTTTGGTTTTGATTTTATGCATTATTGTGGTTTTAGATAGCTTTAAAATGAAATTTCTGATATTTCTAGAACTTCAATTTTTCAGGCAAATATTTAGCGACTAATTCTTTATAATAAGGAAGTAATGCTTTTACATCTGGCTTAACGGGAGCTTTTGTGTATAAATCGTACGGATTGAACTTTCTTACCCAGTCAAACATTTCGATGTCTTTTTCATTCATTAAATGTGCATACGCATTTTCTTTGTGCTGTGAATAAAAGGAATGATAACGTATCATATACAAAGCTGGATCCGGAAGATAATCTTTCATAATCTGATACAAATATTCGTCATGTCCCCAGCTCATTTTTACATTATCGAGTCCGCAGTTTTCTGTGTAAACACCAAATTTCGTATTGAATCTTTTGTCTGTATAATCTGGATTTTCTTTGAAAAACTCCGGGTAAACAATTTTATCTGAATAGGCACAACCAACCGGAAATGTATCTCCTACAACTGCCCACTGCGGTTCTCCGAACAAACATAAAATTTTGCCCAAATCATGAATAAAACCCGTAAGTACAAACCAATCCGGGTGACCATCTGCTCTAATGGCTTCAGAAGTCTGCAAAAGGTGTTGTGTTTGATCTAAATCAATATCCGGGTCGCTGTCGTCTACAAGTGTGTTTAAAAAATCAACGGCTTCCCAAATTGACATTTCTTTTTTATTGAATTGTAAAAACTCCTGCTCTTTGCTGCATACAAAATCATAAGTTTGATACGTATGGTTTATTCTATAAAACTCCTTAACCGTTTCTACTCTTTCTGAATCGACATAATTCCTGAATTCTTCCTTTTGTTTTTCCGTCGCACTTTCAGAAGGATCAGGATATCGCAGTAACAAATTTTCTTCCCATTCATCTAAATTATTCAACGGATTGTCTGTGTCTATATGCTTTTTCATAATGCAAAAAAGTTTAAAAGTTATAACACAAAAATAGAATTACATCTACCGTTGAAAATGGATTAATACATCAAAAACATGGATAATTTTTATTTCTGTAGGATTTTTATGTATTTAATTGCTTTTTTATCATTTCGATCGAAGGGAGAAATCACACGCAGGAATCTACAAAGATTGAATATTAACTTTACGGAATTTCTTTTGTGATTTCTCCCTTCGGTCGAAATGACAAACTAGAAGCAAAAAATCTTTGTCAAAGTTTAAAACTTTGACAAAGATTAATCTCATCTAAATTCATGAAAATTAGTGCAATTCGTGGCAAAAGAAAAAACTTAATTAATAAGCTTACTTGGTGGGAAACCAAATTGTTTTTTAAAGCATCGACTGAAATATAAAGGATCATTGAAGCCAACGAGATTCGTTACTTCTGAAACATTGTATTTTTTAGTTTTGAGTAGTTCGGCTGATTTTTTTAAACGAATGGTTCTGATAAATTCATTTGGCGCCAAATCAGTCAGTTCTTTAATTTTTCTATATAATTTAGAAGAACTCACGCCCATTTTATCACATAGAAATTCTGTCGAAAGATCTACTTCACTTAAATTATCATTGATTAGATTAGTTACTTTTTCCATAAATTCTTCATCAACTGGAGAATGTGTCAGCATACTTATTTTACCTTCTACTTCGCCGGAGAATTTTTGTTTAAGCTCTAATCTTGATTTTATGATATTCTCAATAACCGTTTTAAGTAATAATGGCTCAAAAGGTTTAACTAAATATCCATCAGCACCCATGTCATAACCTTTCACCTTATCCATGTTTTCAGAAAGCGCAGTAAGCATCACAACCGGAATATGACTGATGAATTCATCATTTTTAAGTTGTCGGCAAAACTCCAGTCCATCCATAACGGGCATCATTACATCGGCAACGCATAAAATTGGTTTAATTTGTCGGCAGATTTTCAAACCTTCTTCGCCATTTTCTGCATCATAAACTTTATAATAATCAGACAAATAATCAACCAAATATTTTCTGAGTTCACTGTTATCTTCAATAACCAATATTTTCTCTTTAAGATCAGTGTTTTGAATGATTTTCTTAGCCGCTTTTTCTGGAATAAGCATACTCAGATTGTCATTTTTTAGCGCGTATTCAAACACTTCTTTATTCTCGTAAGAAGCACGGTCAATCGGAATTTCAACCCTAAATGTACTTCCCTTTCCTTGTGTACTTTCTACAGCAATAATTCCTTTATGAATGGCTACTAGGGATTTTACCAATGACAAACCAATACCCGATCCAGTATTATTGGCTTTACTGTTTGTTGCCTGATAAAATCGTTTAAAAATTTTATCCAGACTTTTTAAAGGAATCCCAATTCCATCATCGGTTACTTCGATCACTAAAACATCTTCAACAGTATCTTTCAAGCTGACATATAAATCTACATTCCCGTTTTTGTTGGTAAACTTTAAAGCATTCGATAATAAATTGTATAGAATTTTATCATACTTATCATTATCCAGCCAGCCGTTTATTTCATCATTTTCAGAAATAAAATTGAGCTTAATCTTTTTATTATAAGCCATTTCCTTAAAAGAATCAAAAATATTTTTCGAGTAAGCCAAGATATCAGTTTTAGTCACTTTCAGTTTTAATTCACCTGATTGTGCTTTTCTAAAATCTAACACTTGATTTACCAGATTCAGCAATCTGCTGGCATTTTGATAAATCAGATTGTATCTGCTTTTTTCATAATCGGTTGCGTTGCTGCTTTCATCTAACAGCTGTTTTGCCGGACCTAAAATCAGCGTTAACGGCGTTCTTAATTCATGCGAAATATTCGTGAAGAAACGTAACTTTTCATTGTTTAACTTAACCTCGTGTTCCCTGTTTACTTTTTCGGTAAGCAGTTCTTGTTTTAAACGAATACGGTTTTTTATTTCTTTTCTGACAAAATAAAAAATGCCAAATAAAAGTGCCAAAAACAGTAAAAAAGAAGTTGGTGTAAGCCAGAAAGGCGGCAGGATTTTTATTTTATACGAAACCGTTTTACTCCAATATCCATCACTGTTGCTTGATCTTATTTTGAATATATAACTTCCGGGATAAAGGTTAGTATATTGAACAATTCTTGAAGTACTATTAGCAGTAATCCAATGTTTATCGAAACCTTCGAGCATATATTGAAACTTATTCAGTTTTTCATTTGCGAAAGAGGGAGCAGAAAACTGAATTGAAAAATTGCGGTTTTTATGTGTCAGTTCTATTTCTTTTCCATAATTCAAATCTTTTGAAAGCGGAATTTCTCCATTAATCTCCATTTCCGGAAATATTTCTTCATTTTGAATTTTAAACTCTGAAATAACAGGTAACGGCGACCATTTATTTCTTTTCATTCCAGGTGGCGAAAAAGAAATAATTCCATTTTTACCTCCAAGAAAAACATTAGAATTATTAAAATAAAAAAAGCCGCTTGAACTAAAAACGTCCAATCTGTTACCACTGTTTACATGATAAATACTAATGTCCTTTAAATTAGATTTAACGAAGGCAATATTATTGTTATTGATATTCAACCACAAATTTCCGTTTGCATCTGATAAGATATCGGTAATCCATTTGCCTGAAAGTTCTTTAAGTTTCTTTACAGGTTCAAATTCGTTCTTCTTGGGATTGAACAAACAAAGCCCAAAACGTGTTGAAGCCCATATTTTTCCTTTTATATCTACTAAAACATCACTGACATTTTCATCATGCGGCACTCCTTTTTCTTTTATAAATAGCGAAGAATAGGTTTCTATTTTTCCTGAATTGATGTTGTATTTTACAACTCCGGTTTCGGTAGCAAACCAAACATTATTTTTAGCGTCTCTTTCTATCGCATTTATCTGAAAACCAGGCAAAAGTTTTCCTTTTGAAGTCTGTACTTGTAACGTTTTGGTATTCAATATTATCGCTCCTTCTCCAAAAGAACCAACTATCATAGCATTGTCTCCAATCTTGGTAAAAGCAAAAACGGGAGATTTTTCAAATCCTGCTTGTATTTCTCTGGAAGAATTTGTGCTGTAATTGTAAACTAAAATATTACCGTCCCACAGACCACAGTAAAAAATCTTTCCGTCATCAGAATAAATACTGGCGATATCTTTTCCTGTATTGTGTAAAGGAGTCGAGCCTTTCGTATTAGAAATAAAAAGTCCGTTGTGATAGGTGGCCACAATCACTTTTTCATCAGAGGTTTTAGCAAAACCCCTGATACGCGGCGCCTGATTACCAATGGAGCGTGATATATCTTTATTTAAAGTGAACTGATTTTCATAAGGATCGTATTTATCTAATCCGTCTTCTGTTCCGATCCATAAGACTCCGGAAACATCAAAATAGAGTGCCGAAATTAAATTATCTACAAGCGAAGTATCATCTGATAAAATAGAATAATACCATTTGTAAATTCCTTTCTGAATGTCTTCTAATTGATTACAAACCAGTAATCCGCCTAAAGTTCCCACCCAATATTTACCGTCCGGAGCGCGGGCAACTGATAAAAAATACGGGCCTAAAGCGCCTCTGATCTGTTTATTCTCAATATATAAATTGACAAATTGATCGCTGGCTTCGTCTAATTTGTACAAACCTTCACGAGTTCCGATAAAAATATCCGATTTGGCATCTTCATAAATAAAATTAAGATATGGATTTTTTATGTTAGAATTTGGAACGGAAAGCGTGTAATTGTTAATCTTTACGATCGCTCCTTTTGCATCCATCGTGATTTTTGCCACAGCTGCTTTCTCATAACTTCCAACCCAGATATTGCCTTTTTTGTCTTCAAAAATTTCTTTTACATAATCGAAACCTTTAAGCTGAATTTTCTCGAATCGGTTTTCTTTCAAAAAGAATAGATACACTCCTTTTGTTTTGGTCCCTACCCAAACTCTTTTAAATTTATCTACATAAACAGCTCTAACTTCATCGTCAGGGAGGCTGTTTGGATCTGCTTTTTTATTATAAAAAGTAGTAAAAACATGAGTGTCCATTTTAAAAAGTGTCAATCCTTTTCGGGTGCCAATCCACAAGTGATTTGATTCTTCATCCAGCTCTAAAGCTGTAATATCATCATTGTACAATTTATTTTTCCCCGGTGTAGAACTCATGTAGTTTTTGAACTGATAACCGTCGAAACGATTTAATCCTGAAAATGTTCCAAACCACATGAAACCTTTTTTATCCTGCACAATATGTCGTACTGAATTATGAGACAATCCGTTATTGTCATTATAATGCGTAAATTTTATATTCTGTGAATAACTATGATAAAAAATAGTAAAAAACAAGAATAGTATAAAGGACTTTTGTCTCATGAAAATAAATTATAAATGCAATTTAATCTTTTTGATTTAATTAATATCAAAATTATTTAACAGATAAATTATCAATTTTGCTGTTTTTTAAATCAATTCTAAAATGCTCAGAAGGCTCGCCATTCATGGTCTTCAAAAATATTTCTGCCCATAAAATCAGTTTTGAATCATTTGATTTTTTTAACTGTCTGCAAACCAATTCATATTGTTTTAATCTCTTGTTTCCGATTTCAGGAATGGCCAGTTCATCAGCATTTTTTAAGCGATAAAAATCGAAAATCATATCAAAACCCGTCCATGATTCGAAATCATAAATTGCTAGCAAATTTGATTGCAGATCTTTATCAAGCTCTGAAACATTTTTATTCATTAGCAATAAATCTTTACCTGAAAGATTTACAATTGATTTTAAAAATTCGACTGGAAAATCTTCCGGCAAAAATCTTAAACGAACTAATTCTTTTAAATGCCAGTTTGTAAATTCCTTATAATCTTTGGCTTTTAAAATTTCTTTATTCCAAATATGATCACTTTTACTATTTTGCAAATGAGCATATTCTTCTTCATAAAAAGGAAATAAACGATTGAAATCAACCACTTTTCCAAGTACAACCGTTTCGACTTCAAATTCAGAAGCAGAATGAATAGTCAATATTTTATACCCTGGCATATAAGCCGCAAGTGAAGGCGTCTGAATATTAAATAAAGTATTCCCTTTTGTGGAAGTTCTTACACCTGTATCGTTGATATGCATGTGGCCGCCAAAGTGAATCTGAATTCCGGCATCTGCAAATTGCTGAGCTACTTCTTCATCAGGAACTCTTTGCAATTGCATTTTATCAGCACCAAATAACTTTTTTAATTCCGGCGATGCATTGTCATTAAATTCAACCATCGGATAATGACTGAAAGCAATCAGTATTTTTCCTCTTTTCTTTGCTTCAGCAGAGACTTTTTTAGCCCATTTTAATAAATGGCTTTTATAAATTAGAACGTTATTGTAACCTGTACTGGCTCCTAAAAAATCATGCGGATTATCTGGTTTTCCTGATAATTTCTCATTCGGAACATAAGCATTGGCGTCTATAGCCAAAAGCCAGATTCCTTTAAGTGGTTCGACAACATAACTGGCATCTGGAAGATATAGATTCGTGTTTTTAATTAGATACGTTCTTTTCTCTAAAGCAGATTCTTTTTGAGCATTTTCAAAATTATAATGCTCATACGTATAATTTGAAAAAGGTGTTTCCCAATACAAATCGGTCTTTTTTGGAAAAAAGCCAAAATCTCTCATTTCGTGAATCGTTTCCTTGTAACCCCAGTTTTTTATATCGCTTGTTATGACTGGTTCCAGTTCACTTTTACTTTTACTTTTGCTTAAATTATTTTTAGAACTGCTGATAATTTGCTCTTTTCCGTCTTTGCCAAGAAAATCAGTTTTTGTTGCATCTTGCGAAAACGGCCTTACAACATCATGATTTCCCGTAGTAACAAAAAATGAGACACCGTGTTTTTGGGAATATTTGTTGAGTATTTTTCTCAATCCGCAAACGTGAACAGGTTGTCCGTCGTCGCTGAAATCACCCGGAAGTACGACTTGTTTAATGCCTCTTTTGACAATATCGTTTAAGGCTTCCAGAAAAGCAAAATAATTTTCGTTGAAAATTCTAGTCGAATGAAGCTGTGAATTCATCGTTCTGATATTGGCATATTCGCCCGTAACCGGATTTTTGACTCCCTGATAATTGTTGTCTTTAAATTTTGCAAAAATATCCTGTAAATGAACATCGGCTATAAAAGCAATTTGGGTCTTTTTCTCATTGAAATGCTGTTCTGTTTTGCAGGAAATCAGAACTAAAAGAATCAACGAACAAAAGATATTTTTCAATGACATGAAAAGAATAATTTAGTATTTTTGAATTGGTTTTAAAATAGTTGAAACAACATTTTAATAAAAATAAACTATTTAATTTGAAACACAGATTTTGGTTCTGTTAAAAGGCACTTCACTTGCTTTAACACATCCCGAAGCTTCGGGAAAACTAGTTTTTTTTAAAGGTTCTTTTTTTAATTTTAAACCGATGTTTCTATGTGTTTAAAATGAATCTATTTTATTAATCCACGACTTTAACCAGAGTAAAATTGATGCCCAGAGGATTTTTGGTTATTTTACAGATTAATGGATATTCCGGATTTTTTACAATCCACATTTGAGTTTCATCAATCAGTGCGATTACGTGCAGCGCATCGATTACTTTTCCATCAATAGAAACGCTGTTTTTGTCTTTGTTTTTGTCCAAAACATAAGTCGTATTATTATACACAAAAGAATTATTTTTCACTAAATCCTCATAAGCCGACTTCGAAATCATAAAAAAAGTTTCTGTCGGTTTTAAATGTAAAACCGGTGCATATTCTCCTTGATTAAAACTTAAGGCATTTCCGTTTTTCACTGCTTCGGCAAGCATCACAATTTTGCTTTTTACACCTCTTGTTTCCAATTTGAAAGCCAACGCATTGTCTGCCGTGTCAGCTGTAAGCTGTAAAGCTCTGGTCTGCCCGTGAAGCTTGCATACATAATGCAACTCGGTATTGTTTTTTAGTGTTGGAATGTAGTTCTGAGATATTCCTGTTTGATAAAATGCAAAAAACAGAAATCCTAAAATTATATTTTTCATCTTGCTGATCATTTTATTTTGCTGGCGGTAAAACAGCTGTTCCCCATGCCGAAGGTTTCGAATCCATTTCTAAAACCAATTCTCCTCCATTATGAATATCATCATGTAAAATCCACGCTTTGTTATACGATTTTCCGTTTAAAAAAGCTGCTTTTATGTATTTGTTTTTATCACTCATTTTTTCTGCTGAGATTTTAAACTTTTTACCGTTTTCTAATTGCATCGTTGTTTCTTTTATCAAAGGCGTGTTGATCAGATAATAAGGCTGTCCTGCATTTGGATACAATCCCATCATATGAAATGCCAGCCAGGAAGACATAGCACCCGAATCATCGTTGCCGGGAAGTCCTTCTCTGGAAGTATTGAAATTATTTTTGATAATGGTTCTGATTCTGTCGCTGCTCAAATAGGGTTTTCCGATCCAGTGATACAAACAAGGCGTTAAAAACGAAGGCTCATTGGCTACATTATACAAATCTGAATTAAAGAAAGTATTCAATCTGTCTTCAAACGCTTTTTCTCCACCTGATCTTTTGATCAGTTCCGGAACATCGTGCGGAATGCTCAATGAATATTCCCAAGAATTGCCTTCGTAAAAGAAAACGCACCAATGGCAGACATACCAAGGCGATTCGATAATTACGGGCGTATATTTAAAAGTAGGTTTTTGAATTTTTGATTCTCCAAAAACAACCTCATCAAGCCAGTTTCCATCTTTGTCTTTTGGCATAATAAATCCTTTTGCGCTGTTATTTTCGTAATCAGAACGCCATATATTCTGCCAGCTGTCGGCTTGCTTGATGTATTGATTGTATAAATCAGTTTTACCTAATCCTTTTGCTACAACGGCAATATTATAATCGTTGTATGCATAATCAATGGTTCGGTTTCCTGCGCGGTCTGTGCCGTAGGGAACGTATCCTAATTTCAGATAATCCATTAATCCGCCTCTTCCCTCTTTTTCTTCATTTCCTCCCGGCGGAACTGTCGCATCTTTGAGCATAGCCTGCAGTGCCAATTCGTAATCTATTCCTTTTAAGTTTTTTACAAAAGCATCTGCCAGTACAACCTCAGCATTAGAACCGCCCTGAGTTCTTCCGTTATCGTTGCCGCTTCGTCCTTCGGGTAAAAACCCTTCGCGTTTGTAAATGTTGAGCATGGCATTGATAATTTCAACTTTTCGTTTACTGTCAATCAGCGTAATTAATGGACTTGACGTTCTAAAAGTGTCCCAAATCGTGTAAAAATCATCATAGTAAGGTTCATCATTTGTCCATAACGGATTTTCTCCTGTGCGGTCAACAGGCATGATCATGGTATGGTACAAACCTGTGTAAAGCATTTTTTTATATTCATCTGATGTATCTTCAGATAACTTTATTCGGCTTAATAACGCTTCCCATTTATTTTCTAAGGTAGTCAAAACAGTATTAAAATTCCAATGTGGAATTTCAACTTCTATATTATTTTTTGCTTTTAATTCGCTTAAAAATGAGATTCCGATTTTGACATTCAGTTCTTCTTTTCCTACGTTTCCGAAAGAAAACAAGGCTGCTGTTTTCTTTCCGGAATCAAACTGTGCTTTTTGATTGTTATAAAATTTCCCGTCTTTAAAAGTTACATATTTTGCGATAGGCTGATCGAAAACAGCCCAAAAATAAACGGTGTAAGCGCGTCCGTTATTCCAGCCTCCTCTGATTCTGCTATATCCTCTAACTTCAGTATCGGAAACAATTTCGATTTGAGAACCTACAAACTGCTGTGCTTCTCTGGCATTAGGAATCTTTTCTTCTCCAAGAAAAAATCCGGGATCAATTTTTAATTCTTTTGATGTGTTTTGTGGATAAGTTATACGGTAAAACGATACTTTTTCGCCTGTAGTGATTTCTGTTTTGATTTTATTTTCTTTGAAAACAGTTTCATAGTAACCCAATTTTACATTTTCTTCCGCTCTAAATGAAATCTGGTCCATTTTATCTAAAGCACCGGAAAATGGCATAATCTGAATGTTTCCGTATTTCGGCCCTCCGCCTGTTCCACTTACGTGTACCTGGCTGAAACCTGTTACTTCTTTTGGCATTGGAAGCCAGCCGCTGTTGGGGCTCGAGGTACAATCCGGACTTGGTTTTACCATTCCGTATGGACAAGATGGCCCGATAAAAACCCTGCCTACTCCTTCTGATCCAATCATCGGATCTACATATTGATGTACAGTTTGCTGAGCATTAATCGTTATTGTAACAAGAAATGATATTCCTAAAAAAAAGATAAACCTGGTCGTTAATTTCATTGTATTATTTCTTTGGTTTTGTTTGGCATGTCATTTTTTTAACGCATAGAAGCATAGATTTGTTGCCGCTTAAAAGGCGTTTCATTTGCATTAACACATAGCTATGTGTGAGAAACGAGTTTCTTTTTAATTTACTCTTTCAAAAAGTATAAAATATAGTTACTATGTGTTTAATTATTTTCTAGTTTGATTGATCTGACATTTGTAAAATCAGCTCACCACCATTTGTAATCTCCTGATGTGAAAGACTAAAATTTTGAACTGCTTTATCGTTGTATTTAATATCTTTTATATAAACATTTTCAGTGCTGTTGCTGTTAGCTTTTATCACAAATATTTTACCTGAATAATATTTCGAATTTAATGCAATCGAGATTTTATTAAATATAGGACTTCCTATTTGATAAACAGCTTCTTTGTCTGTTCCTCCGTTCATTTGAAATAAACCCAATTTAAGCAATACATTCAAACTTCCCATTAATCCCTGATCTTCATCTCCGTTATAACCAGTTGCAGGAGATAATCCGCTGAAAGTTTCTTTTATTACATTTCTTGTCCAATATTGTGTTAAATCCGGTCTTCGTAAAACGGTAAAAATATTGGAGGTCTGTATAGAAGGCTGGTTTCCAAAATTTACGGGAATTCTGCTAAACTCCGGATGTAATTCTGCATCGTGCGATGTACCGGAAGTATATTTTTGTTTTTTAGCGGTTTCAAATTGAGCATTCAATTTTGCAACAGCTTTTTCATTTCCCCCCATTAAAATGGCTACACCTTCAATATCATGTGGAACAAACCATGTAGATTGCGCTCCATTTGATTCTATAAATCCATTTTCATATTGATATGGATCATAATTTTCATGCCATTTTCCTTCTACATTTTTTGGACGCATCCAGCCTATTTTGTCATCAAATATATTTTGGTAGTTTTTTGATCTTTTCATGAAATAATTATAATCTTCTTCATGGTTTAGTTTTTTAGCCAATTGTGCCAAAGTCCAATCCTGATAAGCATATTCTAAAGTCTGGCTTGCACCGTCTTCATGACTTCCAAAATTGCCTTCGGGAAGTGGATAAGGTACATATCCTTTTTCTAAATAATATTTTAATCCGCCGCCAATATTGGTATTATGTTCATATCCGGCTTTTTCCATAATACCACCCGGCATATGATTTTTTTTGAGTGCAATATAAATAGCTTCTAAATCTTCTGTTACAATTCCTTTTTGAATAGCGCTAACAATAAATGGTGTTGCTGAGGCTCCTGTCATTACATAGGTATCATTTCCTCCGGAAGGACCACGCGGAATTATACCACCATCTTTATAATATTGCATTAAAGAGTACACAAATTCTTCCATAATTTCAGGATACACAAGTCCCCAAAGATTATTTATTGTCCATTGTGCTCCCCAAAAAGCATCTGAATTATAATGATTGTATTTTGGTTTTCCATCAGCATTTAAAGGCAAATGTCCCACCCTAAATTTGCCGCCTGTATTATCAGGATAAGCTCCATTTGCATCATTTATCATTTTTCTTCCTTGCAGAGCATGCCATAGATCTGTGTAAAATCTTCTTTGATCGGTTTGCGTTCCTCCTTCTATTTTTATTCTTCCTAATAAATCACTCCATTCATTTCTGGAATCAGCAACTGTTTTGTTAAAATTCCAGTGCGGTAATTCGGTTTCAATATTATTGTTGGCATTTTCAATTGATGTATACGAAATACCAACTTTCATTAATATTTGGTCGGCCGTTTTATTAAAATTAACCAAATAATTACCCGTCACATTATCTATTTCTAAAGAAGTAATCGGCTCATTTGTTTTAATTTTAAAAAATACAGTTAATGGTTTTGGGCGCCTAAAATTAGTACTTAAAACTAATGATCCGGAAAGCTCAAAATCATTATTTTTTTCTAATTTTCCGTTTGTATTTTCGCAAGGTCCCAAAATAGTATTCAAATTAAAAAGAACTGCTTTTTGTGACTTTATTGGAAAGGTATATTTGTGAAAACCAACTCGTGGCGTGCTGGTTAATTCTGTAATTATCTGATATCGATCTAGTTTTAAAGAATGATATCCCGGTGTTATAATTTCGGTTTGATGACTGAATTTGGAATAAAAGTCTTTAAAAATAGTTTGTTTGTTTTCTGCTGAAACTGTTATAGGCATTACCGATACACCTGACATCTGCCATTCGTGAATGTGACTAAAACCCTTAACTGTATCTGTATTATATTTATAACCGCCTCCCCAATCGCCGTTAATTTCGGTATCTGGATTTAAGTTTACCATACCAAACGGACGGCTTGCTGATGAAAAGTAAAACCATCTGGAATTTTCTGTGTCCAACAACGGATAAACCATGTCAGATAACTGTTTCTTTTTTAAAGAAACTTCTTTTTGGGTTTTACATGACACTAAAAAAACAAGAGCTAAACTTACTCCAATACGTCCTATTTTATAGATTTTATTTAGTTCCATTTATACTGTTTGTATTGTTGGGGCAATATTGGTTTATTTCAAAATAGAAAAATGTAAGACGCAGGATTTACCTCAGAATTATTGGATTATAATGTATTCTCAAAACATAAACTCAATGAATGTTACAAAGCTTAATCTTTCATTGTTTTTCTGAAAGCGCATTCGATTAAGCCTTGTCTTCATTCAAAAAATAAAACTAAACTGATTCTCAAGAGCAACTTAATAAACCAGTTTACTTTTAGTAAAAGAAGGAAAAGAATTTTGACGTTCCTCTCCTTTCAAAATTAAAATTGGGTTACAAATGCGTACTTAACTAATTCTTATTTTTAATATCCATCATTCTGAGTCAGGGCTGGGTTTAAAACCATCGCATTGGTTGGGATTGGGAAAACGCGGCGATATACATCTGTATTGGTTTTATATCCCCATTGTCCTTCATACTTTCCAAAACGAATCATGTCGTTTCTATGCCATGCTTCCCACGTAAACTCACGGCTTCTTTCTTTATAAAGTTCTTCTAAAGTTACACCACTCAAAGCTGCAGAAGTTGTACGATTAGAACGAACCATATTTACTAATGCATCTGCACTTTGTCCTAATGTTACACCTCCGCCGCGAAGAATTGATTCTGCTTTCATTAAAAGGATATCTGAATAACGCAAGAAAGGAACATCGTTCTTTTGGTTACGATTTGTTGAAGTAGCATCCGGGTAGAATTTAATATTTCTATACCCCATGTTCCAGGCAATTTCATCATTTCCAAGATCAAATAAAGTTACACTTTGACGAGGAATAATGTCTGGCGTTAAATTTACCTGATAGGTATATGCTGCACCTCCATCAGATCCTGTATAAAACTGATCGTACCCTTTTTTAGTTGTTGTAACCGTCACCGGAGTAACGCCGTCATTCATATACTGAAGACCTGTAAGCCATTGGTTGTTACGTATGTCATTTACATCATTAAAGTATGCGTAAAATTCTGGAAGGGTACTTCTTGGTGCACTTGGCGTATACGGAAGGCCGAATTTGGCTCTTTCAGAACGAGGTACATCATAACGGGCATGGTACATTTGTCCGTTATAACCTACTGTAACTGCTGCCGGATCGTAAGGAACGGCAAAAATAAATTCTTTGATTTGCGGTCCGTTTGTTGGATAAAACATCTGAAGGTAAGTTGCTCTGGGTTCAACAGCATACAAACCTGAATTAATTACCTGATCACATGCTGCGATACAATCGTTATAACGTTGTGTTCCTGTATATACCTCAGCGTTTAGATACAATTTAGCCAGCATTGCATTAGCAGTCTGCTTATTTGGTCTTCCGTAAGTGGTCATTCCCGCTGCCGGATTTAAATTAGGAACGGCATTTTTTAATTCTTTCTCAATAAAATTGAAAACGTCTTTTCTAGGTGTTTTAGCATGAGACGTAAAATCTCCATATAAGGTATCTAATGGCACATCTCCATAACTATCCATTAACATGAAATAAGAAATAGCGCGCATTGTTTTTAATTCCGAAATCAAAGTATTTTTATCTGAACCTTCAGGCATTGTCTGGTTTAAAATTGAAATTGCCTGATTACTTGTTCCGATAACTTTAGAGGACCAGTCCCAAAGACTTCCTATGATACCATTATCTGCGTTCCAATCGTGATAATGCATAGCGATATAGTTTCTATTGTCAAACCAGTTTCCTCCTCTTGCCGGTAGAATGGCTTCATCTGTAGATAAAGACTGCGCCCACCACCAGGCAAATGAAAACTCGCCTCGGAAAGCAGCATAAACTGGACCTGTAGTCTGAATATATTGCGTTGGGTTTTGAGGAAAAACTTCAGGTGTCAATTGTGTTGTAATAGGCACATCCAGATCATCACAAGACCAGATTAAACCAGCCATAAGTACTGGAAGCCCTAAGTATTTTAATATCTTTTTCATAATTTTAGCGTTTAATTTTTAGAAGATCACATTTAAACCAAACATATAAGTTCTGGTTTTTGGATAAAAGTTATTCGAATCTACACCAGGAGCTGTTCCTCCTTGTTCAACTTCGGGATCAATTCCTCTATACTTTGTAATAACAAATACGTTATTTATTGTTTGGTAAATACGTACGCTGCTTATATACCTGCCCACTTTACCAAAATTATATCCTAAAGTCATATTGTCTAATCTTACATAACTACCGTCTTCTATAAAACGATCTGAATATTTATAAGAGTTTAAGTCATTTGGTGACTCGTTTCCTGCATCAACTAAAATGTTATTGGTCATTGCAGTACTAGGTCTGAATAGATCGGCACGTGTTGCATTGAAAATTTTATTGCCAAAAACTCCTCTGAAGAAAATACTTAAATCAAATTTTTTGTATTGAAAATTATTTGCCCATCCTACTAATAATTTTGGCTGTGCACTTCCTGCATAATGATAATCTACTCCAATTAGAGGTGTAGTAGTCAAATTACCATTTTTATCATAATATTGTGAAACTCCTGCATCATTTTTCCCTGCGTACTTCAATGTAAAGAATTGTCCTAAAGGTTTTCCTTCTTTAAAAATCTGCAATGTACTTCCTGTTTGTCCGCCTCCGTCTGGTTGCACACGACGGATAGAATCTCCACCAACAAAGAAAGGACTGGTTAATTTAACGATCTCATTCTTGTTATGTGACAAATTCAGATTAGTTGACCAGCTGAAATCTGCAGTTTTAACCGGAGTTATACTTAAACTAACCTCAATACCTTTATTAGTCATTGCTCCTCCGTTTGCTACAATTGTTCCTACTGGCACAAGTACCGGATTAACATTATAATTGAAAATCATGTCTGTTGTTTTTTTGTTGTACAAATCAACAGAACCTGTTACTTTTCCTTTTAAAATTGAGAAATCAACTCCAATATTTGTAGTAGCTGTTTTCTCCCATTTCAAATCAGGGTTAGCCGCCTGATTAGGTCCATAAGCTCCTATTTGTTGTCCGTTATAGTAGAAAGTCCCTAAACTTCCGGAAATGAACTGAGCTGTATAAGCATTAAACCCGGAAGAGTTTCCTGTTACCCCCCAGCTTCCGCGGAATTTCAAATCACTAAAAATGTTTTGATTCTGCATAAAACTTTCTTTGTCTACTCTCCATGCACCTCCTACAGAAGGGAAATATCCCCAGCGATTATTTACTCCAAACATAGATCCACCATCTTTTCTAAGTGATCCCTGCAAAAGATATTTGTCTTTGTAATTGTAATTTAAACGTCCAAAATAGGATATTAAACGCGTTTTTTGATATGCTTTACTATCTCCAAAATTTACTACATAACCATTAACCGAAGTGTAATTACTTAAAGCAAGGTTGTTATATCCTACATTATCTACCGGAAAGTTGGTTGTTGTAGCCTGAAATCCGTCTCCCAATGTATTTTCCTGCCATGAGTAACCTGCTACAGCTTTTATTTTATGCTCTCCTATTGATTTATCCCAAGTAAGGTAGCTTTCAATAATATTGTTTCTGGTTTCGTAAGAATTTCTCAATGCAGAACCATTTACACCAAAATTAACCAATGTTTTTGTCAAAGGCGGATCTGGGTTGTTGTAAAAATTGGCACTGTTGTATTGTGAATAATAACTATCATAAAATTCTCCATGAGCCGACGTTAATCTTTGGTGTGCTAAATTCAAATTGTAAGTAAATCCAAATGGAAGTTTTACTTCTGCAGTAAGGTTACCTACAAGATTATCCGTTTTAGTTTCATCAGTACCATGTTCAATTAAAGCTACTGGGTTAAAATATCCCGGACTGGTAAAGTTTTCAAAAAAACTTCCATCAGCATTTCTTACCGGAGAAACAGGAAGATAGCTTGCTGCCTGCAAAAGAACAGTATTTCTCTGTGGTACATTTTTATATTTTGTACTAGCATTAGTAACGTTTAAACCAAATTTAACCTTATCATCAAAAGCAAATTGTTCAACAGATAAGCGGGCAATGATACGGGAAAAATCACTTTTTAGCATTATACCTTCTTTATTAAGCGAAGTAATACTTGCTGTATAGTTTCCATGATCTCCGCCGCCGCTCATCGATAAATTATGGCTGCTTGATGCTGCACGTTCTGATCTTAAAATTTCTTTTTGCCAGTTTGTATTAGCACCTTTATCGTTTTCCGGAGTAAAATTCAAATTGTTTTTAGTTGTAAAAGCTCTAAGCTGATCTGCATTCATCATGTCCAGATTATTTGAAACTTCTTCCCATCCAACATAACCATTGTATGCAATCTGCGTTCTGCCTTTACTTCCTTTTTTTGTCGTTACCATGATAACTCCATTTGCAGCACGATTACCATAGATTGCCGTTGCAGCAGCATCTTTTAAGACATCGATAGTTGCAATATCATCTGGTGCAATTACCGAGATATCAACTCCTGGAATACCATCTATTACATAAAATGGACCTTGAGAGCTATTTAATGTCGAAGCTCCACGCAAAACCACAGAAGCCGTTTTTGTAGGGTCACCACTTGATGAAATGTTCAAACCCGAAACTTTACCCTGCAAAAGCTGTCCAACATCACTAATTGCTCCTTTATTTAAATCTTCAGCTTTAACCGAAGTTACGGCAGTAGTAAGGTTTTTACGTGATCCTTTACCATAACCAACCACTACTACTTGCTCTAAATTAGTTGTGTTAGAATGTAATTTAATCGAATAATTTGTTTTTGTTTGCTCTAATTTTAGAGTCTGGTCATCAAATCCCATAAAAGAAATTATTAGTATCGCAGTTTTGTTTGATACCGAAATTTTAAATTTCCCATCAAAATCTGTTATTACAGTATTATTTGTGCCTTTCTCGAGCACATTAGCGGCTGGCAGAGGAATACCTTTGTCATCTAAAATTATACCGGACACTTCTGTTTTTTGCGCCCAGGTATTAATTGAGAAGCCAAGAAAAAAGGCTAATAATAAAAGTTTAAGTTTTTCCATTGTTTTTTTTTGGTTAATTGGTTAAATCGTATTGACGAAATTACTGGTAAAGAAATTTTAACAAATGGACAAGTTATTCAGAAACATGGATAATTTCTTTAAAGCCAACAAAAACAATACTTTACAAAGTTATTCCTCTAAAGTTATATAGTTAAAAACTTACTAATTAATCCATTTGGTAAAAGGTTTCATTTCGTATATTCAGTATCGTATAAGACGATCGTTAAAAGCTTAAGTTATATTTTGTTTATATATGTATTAGTTATGGTCTCTTTATATTATTTATTTATTTTCAGACCATTTGATTTCCCAATTTTTAATTAATTCCCTTTCTTTGGTTTCATCAAATGGAGTATTATTTACTGCTGATTTTTTTAACGCTTCCAAAAACATTTTCCACCTTGGCCAGTAAAATCCTTTATACATTCCGTGCCATGATCTTGAAGCATAATCATTTAAATGACCTTCTCCGCCCCAAAGCGTAATTAATGTTTTGGCATTTTTTACGTACAATTTAGATACCTCTGGAGAACTTCCGTATGCAGAGGCCGATTTTACCCAATTATCAAGACTGTTTAAAGGTTGTCCGATCATAAAATTGTCAATATCCAATGCTTGTTTTTCTATCCTTTTAAATAGCTGATCTCCTTTTAAAATATCTTTCTGTTGATATGCTTTAACACATTCAATCAAATCTTCATCAATGCAGAGTGAATAATAATGTCTTGAAGCATCAATTAAATCGTATTGAATAAAATTCTTTTTATCATATTTTTTAGCTTCTTTGGTTAAAATATCCAAAGCTTCTTTTAGTTTTTTCTTATCTCCGGGATTTCCTTTAAATTCTGTAATTGTTGCCGTCGGACGCTTAAACAACATATACGCTCCAGCCCTATCATTCCACCAGCGTGTTTCCCAATATTTAATATTGTAAACTGATTCTAACAATAATTGCCATGCCTGAAAAACAGAAGCAGAAGTCTTTTTTCCATATCTCGCATCCAGATATTTATTGAGCCAATCATTTATAGGCTGCTCTCCTTTACTCCACGCAAGATCATAAATGTATTCATAAACTATTGAGTTGTTATTTAATCCTTCCGGCATAGCACCATAACCAACGAGATTTCCTTTATTTGGATTTTTCATTAAACTCGTTAATTCATTTTTATAGAAATTCAAATCTCCATATACAGGATTTGATCCGCCATAATTATGCACATAACCGTAAGTCCATTGTTTTCCATAAAAAGCCTCTTGATTTTCCCACACTTTATATCTGTCGTTAGCATAATCCTGAATCATCAATCTGTCATTTGGTACTTTACTTAGAAATGCGCTTGTAGCTTCTTTTGTCCAGAACTCTTTATTGTCACCAAAAAGCCATCCCTGCATAACCCAAACCGCACCGGGAGCAGCTTCATTAATAGTTTCATAAATTGCGCTTCCGTAATTTGAAAGTTCTTCATATTTATTATGCTCAGAAACCGGCGGCGTAATTTCATTAAAGGAATCGGCTAAATAAAAATTAGACTTCCCGTACATTTTGGTGTAAATTTCAATAAATCGTTTTCCGATTTTTTTAAATAAAGGATCTTTAGAATCCAGTAAAAAAGTACTTGCAAAACCACCGCCAGACCACGATTTTAATTCCGTTATTTTGGCTTCCGGATGTTTTTCGGCAAAAGCTTTAGGCACATAACCACTAAAAGCAGGTACAACAGGATGCATGTCTAATGCTCTCATTCTATCTAAGATTTTCTTTTGCAGCTCTTCTTTTTTACTGAACCATTCTTGTGGTAATGGCCCTTCGAGACTATTAATATTTCCCATACGCTGCCACGGTAAAAAGGCTGGTCCTGCAAAATGCGACTCTAATTCAGTGTTAGTCAAACCATATTCTTTCCATAATTCCTGCCATGCCGATTCCTGGCCTTCCATTGCCGTAGGAAGATTGATTCCGTGCATTGCCATCCAGTCAATTTCGTGTTCCCAGCGCTTCCAGTCCCACCATGGAGTTGTGTAGCCAAAAGTACAGGCATTTAAATATTCTCTATATTCAAATGGTGTATTTTCTTTTTTTGAATACTTTGGCCAGATCTTAGGTAAACTAACTCTGTTTCCTTCCCAGCTTACTAAAACTGCACCTATATCTCTGAGAAAATTATAAGCTGCATAGCAAATTGCAGTATTATTTGATGCTTTGATTTTTACCTGATTGCTTGTCGTTTCAATTTCAAACCAATCTGATTTATTATTCTCTTTATTTTCAATAATACTTAATTCAAACTCGCTGACACGATTACCTATAAGTCTTTCTATTACAGCCAATGCGCTTTTTGTTTTTTCTTCATTTCTGCAATGCCCATTAACTGCACAAAAAAAAAGCAGTATAAAAAATGGTATCGTCTTTTTTAAAGAACTATTCTTTTTAATTTTAAAATTCTCTCTTTTCATATAAACCTCTATATTTATTAAATTTCCTTTATTCATTTTATTGTCACAAAAACAAGGGAGATTAATTAACTATTTAATCTCCCTATCAAACCAAACAAAAAATCTATTCCTAATATTAACTAATAATCTTATTCAATAAAATTCAAGATCAAATAACTGAGTCCTGAACTGAAAATAAAATTATACATAATACATTTTTCTAAGATGGATTTATCAATCAAAAACATAGACATATTCATATTTGGATCGGATACCTTTTTTACTACAAAAAAGTAAAGGTTGTTTTCAATCTTTATAAAAACACTAAAAAGTTTTGTGGCAGAATCGTGGTACATTTGGGTGTAGAAGAATCAGAAATGCAGTAAATGCAAAGGCTACCGAACTTAAGTTCGAATGTACAGCCCCAATATCGCAAAATTTAAAATTAGCTACAAATTTTACACCATCCCCAACAGGACATCCAAACCAAAATCATAACGCAAATGAAAGACAGGCATTACAGGTAGTATGACAATCTCTTCAAATCTTCGATAAAATTTCTAGAAATTTGTCCAGTCGAGGTCACTTAAAGAGACAACTATATCATAGTTGTCTCTTTTTTATACCCATAAATATATATTTATCAATCTTTACAAAGTGATATTTTATGGTTCGATTTTTTCATGAGGAATTCTCAGTCTGCTTGAAATAAACTGTCAAAAAGCGGCTGAACGATGATTCGAAGTCCTATTAAGGATGCAGGATTTTTTTCTCTTTTGGTTTATCGTAATTTTTTGAAAATTTGATACTTAAGTATAGTAATAATTTTGAATAACTAGAATTCATTTCTAAATTTACAATTATATAATCCAACTCCCCACAAAATGAATAAGGTATTTTCAGAAAATAAAACTTTACTTTTAGGAGTAGAAAAATCTGAAAACAATTCATTTTTAGATACACCAGTACAATTTAGTGAATATACTGTTTTATTAATCAGCAAAGGAGAAGGAATTTACCATGCAGATTTTGCTTCTTTTTCATTTAAGGCCCCTGTCATATTGTTTTCAACACCGCAGCAGTCCATATCCATCAAAGAAATTACACCGTTGACATATACCACATTACAATTTCACGGTGACTTTTATTGCATTGAATACCATAGAAAAGAGGTTGCCTGTAACGGTTTATTGTTTAACAATATTTACATTGAACCTTCCATAAAATTAACTACCGAACAACATCTATTATACTGTCAATTAGTCGATCAGATTATTGATGAAATTAAAGAGCAAGCCCCTTCAGAAATTGTATTACGATCCTATCTTCAGCTTATACTTGCCAAATCTAGTAGTCTGAAAACAACCAGTGAAAAACAAAATTCACAAAAAGATGAAAAGATGGACCAGTTCAAAATACTGCTCGAGGAAAATTTCTTATCCCTCCACAAACCAAGTGATTACGCTTCCTTATTGTCTATGACATCGAATAATTTCACTAAGCAATGTGGCAAACGCTTCAATAAGACTCCAACGCAAATGATTCAGGAAAGATTAATTTTAGAAGCAAAAAAGCAGCTTCATCTTACCCGATTGAGTATTAAGGAAATTGCTTATGCCTTAAAATTTCAGGATGAATATTATTTTAGCCGAGTATTTAAAAAAATGACCAAAATTTCTCCTCAAACCTTTAGGAAAACAACCGGTATTTCTATCGTGGCAGATTTGTCCAAGTAATAGCGTTTTTTATCCATTTCCTAATTCTTATTTCAGCTATAAATTTGCCTTGTTAATTATGACAAAATTTAAAAAACAAAGCAATGAAAAATTCTCTTTTAAGCACAATAGCAAATCTTGATAAGCTGGGAAAAAATGCCATACGTGCTGGTATAGTAATCGTTTTTTTATGGATTGGCGGACTTAAATTTTTTACTTATGAAGCCGACGGTATTGTACCTTTTGTAGCAAACAGTCCTTTTATGTCTTTTTTTTATGATAATCCATCTGAGTATAAACAATACAGCAATAAGGAAGGGGAATTAATTACTAAAAATCATGAATGGAACATTCAAAACAATACGTATGCTTTTGCAAATGGCTTAGGAATTTTATTAATTGGTATTGCTTTCCTGGTTGCCATTCATAACTGGGCTCCTTTGGCAAGTATGTTTGGAAGTATAATGGTGTTTATTCTTACCATTGGTACACTTTCATTTTTAGTGACCACTCCTGAAAGCTGGGTGCCGCATTTGACAGATCAACAATATGGATTTCCTTATTTATCCGGACGTGGACGATTAGTACTAAAAGATGTTGTTATACTTGGAGCTTCATTAATTACAATGAGCCAGTCAGCATCACTTTATCTCAAAAGAAAAAATATATAAATTTGAGAATCAGAAAAATACTTCTCAAAATTATCAATTCAAAAAAAGCTATCAATCATTTATAATATAATGACTGATAGCTTTTTTGATAAACTTATATATGATTTAAAAATGTTATTGTCCAGGAAATATAAAAGATTTAGAAAATGTTATATCATTTCATCATTACTTAAATCTTCACCTCTCATATCTGTGATGATTAATTGATGCTCAACTGAAGTTAAAAGTTGATTTATTTCTTTTAAAAGATTCTTCAATAGTGGCCTTATTACAAACGTTTCAAAATTAGTGTGCGTAAACGTTCCTCATGCACATCTCCCCAATTTCCTATAACTGCAATTACAGGAATTAGTGTTTTTCCAAAATCTGTCAGGCTGTACTCAACTTTCGGAGGCACAACAGGATAAATAACCTTTGATACTAGTTCATGTTCTTCTAATTCCTTCAGCTGAATATTTAAAACCCTGCGTGAAGCATCAGGTATTTTACGCTGCAGCTCACTTGGTCTTTTATGTCCCTGATCGATAAACCAAAGTAAGCGTATCTTCCATTTACCATAAAGTACTTCACCTATTAGATCAAGTCCACAATTTAAGTTCGGGATTGTTTTTCTCTCATACATACTACAAAAGTAAACCTATCTGCCAATTCCTGCAATAGGGAAAAATTTATCCCTATCTGAATCGTAACTCCGTACTTGTAAGAAACTTACATACTTCAGAAATTTGTACCTAACAATTTTAAAACGAATATAAGATGGATTATCAAAACGAATTATCAGGTAAAATTGCCTTAGTAACGGGAGGTACAAAAGGAGCCGGAAAGGCAATTGCAGAAAGACTGTTGCAAGCGGGCGCAACAGTAATTATTACTGCCAGAAACGCAGCAGAAAAAGAAAACAACAAACTGCATTTTATTTCTTCTGATTTAAGTACAGCCAAAGGAGCAGAAAAAGTAGTTAATGAAGTTTTATCTACTTATGGGAGACTAGACATTCTTGTGAACAATCTTGGTTCTTCAACAACACCCGCCGGCGGCTTCAGTGCGTTAACTGACGAAGATTGGATATCAACCCTACAAGCTAATTTACTTGCTCCCGTCAGACTTGACAGGGGATTTTTACCGCAAATGATCGACCAGAAAAGTGGTGTTATTATTCACATCGCTTCCATCCAGGGTATATTACCACTATACGACTCTACTTTGCCTTACGCAGCTTCGAAAGCAGGATTGATCAATTACAGCAAAAGTTTATCGAAAGAAGTTACGCCAAAAGGTGTCCGAGTGCTAACTGTTTCCCCAGGATGGATAAATACAACAGCATCGATAGCTTGGTTGGGCGAGATCGCAAGAAATTCAAATAGCACTGTAGAAGAAGCTCAGCAAGGTGTCATGGACGCATTGGGTGGAATACCTTATGGCAGGCCTGCCGAACCGAAAGAAGTAGCCGAATTGGTTGGCTTTTTAGTTTCACCAAGAGCCAGTTACTTAACAGGAACAAACTTTGTCATTGACGGTGGAACGGTACCAACAATTTAAAAACTAAATACATCAAGATCATGGAATTACCACAAGTAGTAGAGCGTTTCATTGAAACGCAACACATTTTCGACAGCAAAGCTTTCGCGGAATGTTTCACCGAATCTGCCATCGTTCATGACGAGGGAAAAACCCATAATGGCAAAGAAGAAATTCAACAGTGGATCACCCATGCGATGGAGGAGTATAAATCTGCGCTGGAACCACTTAATTATGAGCAATCTGAATCAAAAGGTGTCCTCACAGCAAATGTTTCCGGCACGTTTCCCGGCGGCCCCGTCGTGTTGAAATTTCATTTTGATTTTAATAATGGACAAATTCAGCATTTAAAAGTAACAGATTAAAAGATAAAAGAGAATGTCTAATTAAAATGGCGCCAATTGTCTTCAATTGGCACCATTTTTTTTCATATTATCAAATAAGTAAGTTTGACTACTTTTTGCGGATCAGTTGCAAAAGTTAGCGATTAGGCAAAAAGAGGATCAAAACGAAAACCTGTTGAGTATAAAATTTAAGCATAAATATTGCTTAGCCTGAAAAGGAAAAAATCTAAATTTTTACACCTCTGAATTAAGATCTAAAAACTTTTATTTTTGCATTGAAAGATTCTGCCAAAGCATTTGTACTTCTGTTATCAGAATAATTTAAGATCGTTTGATAGTGATTCATAATTGCTCGGAGACTTAAAAACATAGAAATATTTTATGCAAAAACTCCCATATTCAATATAATTATCCTTTGAAAAGCTCAATAGCTTATTTAAATATTTATGTACCTTCGCTAAAGTAAAGAAATACTTAGCAGCACTTTTACGCACTGTTATATGAAAGCACTTTTAAAACAAAATATCGCTAAACATATTTCTCTTGCAGAAAATGAAATAGAAGATTTTTGCAATTTATTTGAGCAAAAGTTAATCCCAAAAAAAAACTTTTTACTCAGAGAAGGCGAGATTTGCAAATTTGAAGGTTTTGTTACCAAAGGACTTTTTCGGGTTTATCATATTGATAAAAATGGTTTTGAACAAATACTCTATTTTGCTATTGAAAATTGGTGGGTTACTGATATTGATAGTTTTACTACTGAAACCCCTTCACAACTTTTCATAGAAGCGCTCGAAGACAGCGAAGTGCTTGTAATTTCTAAAAAAGATAAGGAGTTTGCCTATGCTAATTTGCCTAAAATTGAAAAGCTATTTCGGGTAATGACACAAAAAACGCACGTTGCCCTTCAACGAAGAATGATAGATAACCTTAGTAAAACAGCCGAGTCCCGCTATGTAGAATTTACAGAAAAATACCCACAGCTTATACAACGGCTTTCTAACATACAGATAGCTGCCTATCTGGGAATTACCAATGTTTTTTTGAGTAATATTCGAAAGAAAATCGCTGTCAAAAAATAAATTTTTCCTTTTATTTATTAAACTAGTTTAATGTTTGAGATCGCATTACGTTCCATCTTTGCAGTGTTAATTTAAACCAGCATAAGCAATGAAACAAACTATCTCGAGAGTATTTATAACAATTTTAATTTTATTTAATATGGAATCACAAGCACAAGGTTTTAAAACAATTGAAACTAAAGATTTAAAACTTCAGGTTTACAACGCATCAGAAAACAGTTTTGGTGTAGCATCGGTAATCGTTTCCGGAAAGACAGATGCAATTTTGATTGACGCTCAATTTACTTTGGCGGATGCCGAAAAAGTAGCGCAGGAGATTAAAACAAGTGGTAAAAAATTAACCACCATCTTTGTTTCTCACGCAGATCCTGATTACTATTTTGGATTGGAAATATTTAAAAAATATTTCCCGGATGTAGTTGCTTATGCATCACCTGCTTCTGTAGAAGCAATTAAAGCTACAGCACAAAAAAAATTAGACGTTTGGGGCGAACGATTAGGTAAAGCTATTACGTCAAATGTTGTTTTGCCGCAGGTTTTAAAAGGAAACAGCATTGAACTGGAAGGTCAGAAATTAGAAATCATTGGTTTGGAAGACTTTCCGAATAAAACTTTTGTATGGATTCCTTCTATCAAAGCAGTTGTAGGCGGAATTAATGTTTTTGGAACTAGTTTCCATCTTTGGATGGCGGATGCTCAAACTGCTGAAGCCCGCAAAAACTGGATTGCCGTATTAGATAAAATCTCGGCTTTAAAACCTGAAATTGTAATTCCGGCTCATGCCAATTCCAATTCTCCATTTGATATCGCTGCTGTAAATCACACCAAAAGTTACATTCAATTCTACGAAGAGGCTTTGAAAACCAATAAAACATCAGAAGCTTTAATTACGGCTTTGAAAACAAAATATCCAACACTTACTTTTGATACTGCCTTAATGATTGGTGCAAAAGTAAATACTGGAGAAATGAAATGGTAAAATCAATCATTTACAGCCTGACGGCACTCTTTGTATTGTCAGGCTGTTCTTTAAACAAAAAGACAATGACAAATCTTGAAATAGTTAAAAGCACTTACGAAGGCAAAACTTCGGAAGAAAATGGTCGAAATTTGGCTAAATATGTTGTCGAAGATATTTCGTGGACAGAAGCTAAAGGTTTTCCGTATGCAGGAACTTACATTGGTTTAGAAAATGTAACTCAAAATATCTTTAGCCGATTAGGAAGCGAATGGATTGATTACAAATTTACTCCTGAAGATTACGTTGCCAGCGATGATAAAGTAGTCGCTTACGGAACTTACACGGGAACCTATAAAATTACAGGTAAATCATTCGCCGCCAGAGTGGCTCACATTTGGAAACTGAAAGATCGTAAAATTATTAGTTTTGAACAGTTTGTAGATAGCCAGTCTGTAAATGATGCTTTGAAATAAAGTCTTTTTTTACCTTGAATTCTGTTAATGAATTATCAAACTAATGCACAAAAATTAATAGTCTATATCAGCCAATATGCTAACCTTACACAAAAATGAAGAGCGAGCCCTAATTGTTTAGCCAAAATAGAAAATAAGGAACAAAACAAACACTAATTTTAGTTTTAAAGATAGAAACCGTTGATGACTATCAACGGTTTTTTTGATCTGATTTTTATTTCAAATATTTTTTAAAAAAATCATCTAATTTATCAAAAGGAATCACATCCACTTTATCATACAAATCAACGTGAACTGCATTAGGGATAATTATTAATTGTTTTGGTTCATTTGCCACTTTAAAAATATCTTCACTAAAATATCTTGAGTGCGCCTTTTCTCCAGCGATTAAAAGCATTGGTCGTGGGGAAATTTCTTTTACATAAGCTAATATTGGCATATTCATAAAAGAGATCGGATTGGTTACCAACCAAGCTCCATTTGAGTTCACAGAATTAGCTTGAAAACCACGGGGCGTTCTGTAATAATCAAAATATTCTTTTACAAATTGTGGCTCATCGCCTTTCAATTTTTCCGGCAAATTCCTTGGACCATCTGCTGGCTTTCCTTTTTCGGCATCTTTCCAACGTTGCTGACCTAAATCCTCTAATGTTTTGGTTCTTTGTTCCAGAGTTACTGAATCATTATATCCTTTTGACATTACTCTGGTCATATCATACAAACTTGTCACAGCAACGGCTTTTACTCGTTTATCAATAGCAGCAGCATTTAAAGCAAAACCGCCAAAACCACAAATCCCGATGATGCCAATTTTATTACTAGCAACCTTCTTTTGTAATCCTAAAAAATCAACCGCAGCGCTGAAATCTTCTGTATTGATTTCCGGAGAAGCTAGATTTCGTGGTTCGCCTCCGCTTTCTCCTGTATAAGATGGATCAAAAGCCAAAGCTATAAAACCGCGTTCTGCCATTTGGTTGGCATATAATCCTGATGATTGTTGTTTCACCGCTCCAAAGGGTCCGCTGATGGCTAATGCAGACAAGATTTCGTTTCCTGTATTTTTCGGAAGGTATAAATCTCCGCTTAAAATAATGCCGTAACGATTTTTGAAGCTCACTTTTTGACGTATTACTTTCTCACTAAGTTGAAATGTATAATGTTCTTTTGATGTATTCATTTTTTCTAAATTTGATTCTACTTTTTGTGCAGATACTTGCCCTGTTATCAGGAATAATATTGCGATTGCGAATGTTTTTTTCATTTTCTTTTGAATTGCTTTCCATTTTATATTTTTCATAATGATTTGATTTTAATTGTTTTCAAATTTCACAACTACATTTCCAGCACCCATTGCAGTAGCAAGTCCCGTTGGATTATCGATATACCCAAGTTTTGTATACCGATAGGAAGTGTTGAAGCTTTTATAAAAAAGCACCAGCACATTGTTCCCATAAAGCATTAAATCACCTGCTTTGATATCTCCTCCAACTGAAGTATTTACTAGAAACGGACCAGGAAAATCATAGTACTTTTCATTACCATTCAGCTCGGTCATATTTAGGGTCAGCGGGAGCATTGCTTTCAATTCTGCTGCACTTGGGTTGTTATACAATGTTGCCGTAAAAACTGTTGTACCAATTGTAATTTTCATCTTAGTTGTTGAAATAGTATCGTTATTTCCATTCTCATTATTTTCTCTTGGTGCTCTTTCGTTATCATTGCTGCAACTTGCACTACAAAAAGAAAAAGCAAAAAGCATAGCGATAACCGTCACTAAAGATTTTAACTTCATAATTATCTCTTTTAAGGTTGAACATTTTTAATGAACTTTGCAGGAATTCCGCCAACAATGGTATTATCGGGAACATCTTTAGAAACTACTGCTCCTGCTGCGACAACTGCATTTTCTCCAATTGTTACGCCGGGCAAAATCGTGGCATTGGCACCAATCCATGCATTTTTTTTGATGAGAATTGGTTTACCTGTTAATCCTTTTCTTTCCTCAGGATTTAGCGGATGATTTTCGGTAATGAGACTGACTTTTGGTCCAATTAAAACATCGTCTTCAATGGTAATTCCGCCTAATGCCAAAAAGGTGCAGTCAAAATTGATAAATACGTTTTTACCAATTGTAATGTGTTTTCCACAATTGATATAAAGAGGTGTAAATACAGTAACATCCTGAAGTTCTTTATCTAAGATTCTGCTTAGTATCTGCGTGATTTCTTCAGGATTTACAGCATTATTCATCTGATTAAGTAATGCTTTCACAGCGAATGCTTCGGCTCTCAATCTGCCTATTTGCGAATCATTTGGAAATATAGTTTCACCGATTAAAAGTCTCTCAAAAATATCTTTTTGAAATGGTGCGGCATCGAAAATAGGGTTTGTATCTGACATACTATTTGAATTAAATAACCAGATACAAAGGTAAAGCTACCTTAAAGTAAGGCAGTAACGATTATCAAACCAAAGATTAAGAAATTCAAACTTCCGATTGACGAAATGCAGAAGGATTGGTGCCGGTATTCTTTTTGAAGAAATTATTAAAGTAGGTTGGATAGTCAAACCCAAGTGCATAGCCAATTTCAGAAACACTCCAATCAGTATGGAGCAATAGCGCTTTGGCTTCTGTGATAATCCGCTCAGTAATATGAGTCGTTGTCGATTTTCCTGTAACTTCTTTTACCGCTCGATTCAGGTAATTGACATGCACATTCAAATGTTGTGCATAATGTTGTGCTGTTCTTATTTGAAGTGGATTAGAAGTAGTTTCAATTGGAAATTGTCTTTCCAATAATTCCAAAAATACAGATGACAATCTGGTAGAGGCATTCTTATTTTGTTCGAAATTATCGGAAGGTTCCATCTTTAAAGATTCATGGATAATAAGACTGATGTAATTGCGAATCAGCTCATCTTTAAAAACATAATCACTTTCCTGTTCTGTAATCATTTTATGAAAAATAGTATTGAGAAAACCTCTTTGCTCTTCTGTGATTTTCAAAACAGGTGTTCCGCCAATTTTAAAAAAAGACGATTGCTGCAGGCTTTCGGAACGCTCGGCGTTTTTAAAAAACTCTTCTGAAAATAAAATAGTATAACCAGTATAAGTTGTAGAAATAGTTTCCCATGAGTATGGAATGTGCGGATTTCCAAAAAAGAGAATCGTACCTTCCTGCTCATAGGTTTTATCAGAATAATGAATCTTACTTTTACCAGTTGTCAGACAGATTTTATAAAACTCCTTTCTGCTGTACGTTCTGGTTTCGGCACCATCATCTTCTATCTGAAATGCCTTAAATCCCTGCAGTTTCAGTTCATTATTAAACATGGAAACTTCTCTTACTATCTTCTCTTTCATTATGCAAAGTTAAGAAATTCAAACTTGTCTTAGATCTTAATTCTTACTCTTTTTCAAAGCAAATAATTAAATCATTTAGAAGAAAAGGAGAAACAAAAATGATCAAAAAGCAAGCGAATTTAAAATTATTATTAAAAAAATGAACACTGTTCAAAAAATATACATACCTTTGCAGCATGAGTACAGCAGAAAGAAAAGCACGTGAAAAAGAAGCCTTAAAAATGCTGATCCTAAAAGGAGCCAAAAAACTCTTTTTAGAGAGAGGTATTGAACAGACTACGATTCGAAACATTGCTGATGAAATTGACTACAGCGTTGGAACTGTGTATGTTTACTTTAAAGATAAGAATGCCATTCTTCACGACCTCCACTCTATTGGTTTTCAGGAGTTAGGTGGCTATTTTATCGAATTGTTTGCTATTAAAGATCCAATGGAGCGTCTTCGAAAAATGGGATTTACCTATTTGAAATTTGCGATGGAAAATTCTGAAATGTACGATCTGATGTTTATCGTTAAAGCACCAATGGAATTTATTGAAAGCACTGAAAAAGTCGCATGGAACGAAGGAATGGATACTTTTAATGCGCTAAAGAAAACTGTCGAAGAATGCATGAATGAAGGACATTTTGAAGGACATTCATTAGAAGCTTTATCTTTTATGATTTGGAGTTTAGTACATGGAATGTGCTGTCTGGAAATACGCCAGAGAACAAAAGGTGTAAAATTTTCTAATCCAGATACAATCCTTTCTGAGGGATACAACGAATATTTAAAAATAATAAAGAAACTTTAAACTTTTTTTTGATCAAAAAAATGAACAATGTTCAATTTAAAAACAATGTACAATAAAATGAAAAAAGCAATTACATTTACCATTCTTTGTTTTGGATTTATAGCATATTCCCAAAACAAACTCGATAATTACATCCAGATTGGATTAAAAAACAACGAGGTAATCAAACAGCACAACTTCGACATTAACAAAAGTATGTACGCCCTTCAAGAAGCCCGTTCCCTGTTCTACCCTACTGTATCTTTAAATGCCAATTATACTAAGGCCGATGGAGGTAGAACAATTGATATTCCAATTGGAGATATGCTAAATCCTGTATACAGCACACTCAATCAAATAACCAATTCGAATGCTTTCCCTTCTCTGCAGAACCAGTCGGTTCTGATTAATCCCGATAATTTCTATGACGCTAAAATTCACACGACAATGCCATTGCTGAACTATGAAATCATCTATAACAAGAGAATAAAAAGCCAGCAGACTTCTTTACAAAAAATAGAGCTTGAAATCTATCAAAGGGAGCTGGTTAAAGAAATAAAAACGGCATACTATAAATACCTGCAGTCAATTGAAGGAATTAATATTTATAGAGATGCCTTAGCATTGGTAAAAGAAAATCAAAGGGTTAACCAGTCCTTATTTAAAAATGACAAGATAAACCGTACGGCAGTTCTTAGAAGTGATAATGAAGTAATTCGTATTGAGGCAAATCTGGAAACAGCCAATCAAGTTAGCAATACCGCTAAAACATATTTTAATTTTCTAATTAATCAAAAGCTTGACAGCGAAATTGAGATTGATTTGGATAAAGAAAGCCTGCCAAGTGCACTGGTACCGGAAAACACCTCAGGCAGAGAAGAACTTTCAAAGCTTACGATGGCAAAAGATATAAATGAAAATATAAGTAAGCTTACCCAATCGTATTGGTACCCAAAATTGAGCGGATTTGCCGATTTTGGATTTCAGGACTTTGATTTTGAAGTGAATAAACAATCACGATACTATTTTGCCGGTGCCGCCTTAGAATGGACTATTTTCTCAGGCAACAAAAATAAATACAGGCTCAAACAGGTTCAGGAAGACAATAAAAAAATAAACTCACAGACTGATAATGTAAAACAGCAGCTGCTGCTCCAGTTTCAGGTTACCCGAAATAATTTAATCTCCGCTTTGGAACAATTTAATGCCGCTAAAAATCAAAAAGCAGCGGCCCAAAAATACAATGAGGACATAACCAAATTATATAAAGAAGGACAAGCCATTTACATTGAACTTCTGGATGCACAGAATCAATGGGTAAATGCACAGCTTAATACTAATATATCTCTTTATAATTCCTGGATTGCCTATGCAGAATTAGAAAGAGCCAATGCCACTTTTACTTTAAAATAATCCAAAAACAATACTGATGAAATCGAAAATTATTGCATCCCTTCGCCTTTCAGGCTCGGGTCACGAACACAAAAAAAATTATTTTACGCTTGTGAGTAAAAAATCAATAGCAATATGTCTTTTTGCCTTTCCTGTTTTTTATGCATGTAAAGAAGATAAAAAAGAGCATAATCAATTTGAAACTGCTGATATTGTATCCATTAAAACAGCACCGGCAGGATCCTTGGCACTTACAAGTAATATAAGCGCTTCTGGTTTGGTCACAACAGAAAATGCTGCCCATTACAGCTTTAAAATTGGCGGTTTAGTAAAGCATATTTATGTCGAGGAAGGGCATTTTTTTAAGAAAGGACAGCTTTTAGCCGCATTAGATGAAACCGAAATCAGTGCGGGTTTAAACCAGACCGATTTAAACGTAAAAAAATACGAGAGGGATTATACGCGCGCCAATAATCTCTATAAAGACAGCGTATATACTTTAGAGCAGCTTCAAAATACAAAAACCGGCCTGGACATTGCCAGAAAACAAAAAGATGCCGTTGCTTTTAATGCCCGTTATGCCAAGATATATGCGGCGGCAGATGGCTTCGTATCTCAAAAAATAGCCAATGAAGGCGAAGTTGTCGGGCCAGGTTCTCCGATCTTAGCTATAAATGAAACATCCCACAACAATAATTACCTGTTAAAAGTTGGACTGACAGATAAAGAATGGGCATCTGTTAAAATGGGCCAGAAAGCATCCGTTACCCTGGATGGTTATCCTGATAAAAAATTTGACGCCGTGGTTTTTCGAAAATCGCAGTCTGCTGATGCGGCCCTGGGGTCCTTTCAGGTGGAATTAAAACTAGATATGAAAAATAGCAAACCTGCAGTGGGTATGTTTGGGAAAGCCGAAATACATGCTGATACAGCCCAGGATTTGATCACGATCCCTTATGATGCACTTATTGAAGCAGACGGTAATAAGGCTTTTGTTTTTTTAGTTGAAAATAACAAAGTGAGAAGACAGTCCGTGACCATTTACAAATTTGAAAACAAAATCGTCTACATCAAAGACGGCCTTGAGAAAACAGATCAGATAGTGATCTCGAACAGCGCCTATTTGAACGAAGAATCAAAGATTAAGATCATTAAATAATAAGCACCATGAAGATAACAAACTTTGCCGTTAAAAACTATCAGTTCACACTGATTATATTTCTTCTTGTGTCTGTTGTAGGGTATCTGACCCTGTTTTCAATGCCGCGATCAGAAGATCCTTCTACTCACCCTCCCCAATATCTGATTACGGTTATTTATCCCGGAACCAGTCCAAAGGATATGGAAGAACAGGTAGTAAAACCTATTGAGAATAAAATTTACGGGCTGGAGAACATCGATAAAATCCTCACTACTGTCGAAGATGGCGTAGCTGCATTTCAGGTAAAATTTAAATATGGGGTTGATGTAGATAATAAGTACCAGGAAATTTCTACTGAAATGAATGCGCTGCAGGCCAGCGAACTTCCCAAAGATATTTACCTGATAAAAACCGAGAAAATTGCTTCATCAGATGTAAAAATTCTTCAGGTGGCCTTAATTTCAGAAAATGCATCAGATAAAAAACTGCGTGATGCAGCAGATGAATTGAAGACAAGACTGGAAAAAATTACCAATCTTAAAGACGTAAAATATGCAGGAATACCGGAACAGGAAATTAGAATTGATCTGCACCTGGATAAGCTAGCACAATTAAAAATTCCATTAAACCTGGTGATGGGGAGTCTTCAGAGTGAGGCTGCCGATATTCCCGGAGGAAGCATCAATCTTGACAGTAAGGTGTTTAATGTAAAGACAAGCGGTAAATTTAAAAATGCCGATGATGTTGCCAATACTGTTATCTACAATGCAAATGGTAAAATAATCTATATGAAGGATGTCGCCGAAGTAGGTTACAAATCTGAAACAGTAGATCATATTACCCGCATAAACGGTCATCGCTGTGTTTTAGTTACCGTAGGTATGAAAGATAACGTAAACATAACTGATGTCCAAAAAGAATTTTTACCAATAGTAGAGGAATTCTCTAAAGATCTGCCTCAAAATATAAAGCTGGTTAAAAGCTTTGACCAGGCCAATATGGTATCGCAGCGTCTGGGGCATTTGGGCTTTGATTTCACCCTTGCAATCGTTTTGGTTATCATAACACTTTTACCATTAGGGTCAAGAGCTTCCTTAATTGTTATGATATCCATACCGCTCTCACTTGCCTTAGGACTCATTGTAATGAATGCATTCGGTTATTCCTTAAATCAATTAAGCATTGTAGGTTTGGTGGTGGCTTTAGGACTTCTGGTGGATGACAGTATTGTGGTCGTCGAAAACATCGAGCGCTGGCTTCGGGAAGGTCATTCTAAAATGGATGCTGTTTTAAAAGGCACCAAACAAATAGGCCTTGCTGTTGTAGGCTGTACAGCCACTCTTGTTATTGCTTTTTTACCGCTGGCGTTCCTTCCTGATGTGTCAGGTGAATTTATAAGAAGTCTTCCTATGGCAATTATTACAAGTGTACTGGCGTCAATGATTGTAGCAATGACATTAGTTCCGTTTCTGGGAAGCCGATTTTTAAAAACGCACGAACATGGTGAAGGGAATGTTTTTCTTCAGTATCTGCAAAAATTCCTAACACGATCTTACAGCAGGATTATGCCTAAGGCATTGCAATTCCCAAAAACAACAATTGCTATATCCGTAGCATTAAGCATAACCGCTTTTGGGCTTTTTAAGGCTACCGGATTTAAGTTATTCCCAACTTCAGAAAAACCAATGTTTCTCATTAATATAAAAATGCCGCTTCAGGCCAATCTGACAGAAAGCGACAGGGTAACAAAACTAATTGAAGCTGAACTGAAAAACCATAAAGAAATTGTCTTTTATACTGCAAATGTCGGCAAGGGAAACCCACAGATCTATTATAATGTACACCCGCAGGACAGAAAACCTGATTTTGCACAGATTTTTGTGCAGCTGGAAGATGAGGCAAAACCTACCGAAAAAACAGCTTTGATTGAAAGACTCCGTGAAAAATTCAAGACAATGCCTTATGCTAAAATCGAAGTTAAAGATTTTGAGCAGGGAACGCCTCTCGAGGCCAACATTGTAGTGAGGCTCTTTGGAGAAGATCCGGCTGTTCTTCGCAAACTTTCTTCTCAAGTTGAAACTATATTGCGCAATCAGAAAGGAACAGTTTATATCAACAATGAACTAAACACTTACAAAACAGATGTCAAAGTAAAAATTAATAAAGAAAAAGCACGAACATTAGGCGTAATGACAAGTGAGGCAGATAAAGTGGTACGTCTTGCTGTAGCCGGATTAACTGTTGGGGATTACATCGATGACAGAGGTGATGCCAGAAATGTTACACTTACACTGCCCAGAGATAAATTTTCTAATCTGGACGCTTTAAAAAATCTGTATGTAAATAATATTCAGGGAACGCCAATTGCATTGAACCAAATTGCAGACATCTCTTTTGAAACTTCGCCAACGGCAATAAATCATTTCAATAAATCCCGTTTTGCCAAGGTTACAGCGTTGTCAGACAAAGGTTATTATGCTAATGATTTATTAACAGAGATTATCCCAAAACTTGATAGACTTAAAATGCCAAAAGGGTATTATTATAAATTGTCCGGTGAAAAAGAGTCCGAAGGTGATGCACTTGGTGGGAATTTCCTTTCGGTAATTATTCTGAGTACATTCCTTTTCATTGCTGTACTGCTATTGCAATTCAAAACATTCAAAGGAATCATTATTGTACTTTCCATTATTCCATTAGGGATTTTAGGAGGGGTTGTATTACTGCTTATTAACGGAAGTCCGATGTCTCTGGTGGCTATTATCGGTTTTATTGGTCTGTCGGGTATTCAGGTTAAAAATTCACTGCTGCTGGTCGATTTTACCAATCAGCTCAGACAGGAAGGGCACTCCATAGATGAGGCAATTGCTATTGCCGGAGAAACACGCTTTCTACCGGTAGTGCTGACTTCGATAACGGCAATCTGCGGTCTTATTCCCTTAGCTTTGAATTCCAATCCTTTAATTGCACCACTGGCGATTGTTCTTATCGGCGGACTGATAAGTTCGACCATTCTGTCCAGAATTGTAACCCCTGTGATGTACAAATTGATGCCTCCAAGTATAGAAATTGATAATAAAGAAACACTAAACTAAACTGAAATCAATACATTTAAAAAGGAAAGACCATTTTATATCAATCCCCAACAGGACAGCCAAACCAAAATCCTGAAGACATATAATGCTCGCGCCTAAATGTAGTATGACAATCTCTTCAAATCGTCCCTAAATTTTATAGAAATTTGTCCTGTTCCCTTCACCACAGCCAAATGGCGTCAATTGAAGACAATTGACGCCATTTTTACATCCTTATTAATAAATTAAGTTGTACTGTTCAAACCGTCACTAATTGAATGCATACTTTACACTAAATTGAATTCTGTTTGCCTTACCGGTTGAATTGTCATTATCTTCCCGGGTGCCATGCAAATATTCTATTCCTGTCAATGCATTTTTTATGAATTTCCATTGCAGGTCTACAGCTACATAATTTAGTTTATGTAAGCTATTGACAGCCTGACCCGCAGTGTTATCCACTGCTCCCTGATTGTATACTGCGCATGAAAATAACGAAGGTGACCAATCGTGCTGGAGACCTAGTGTAAAACCATGGTCATCCAGAGCCTTAAGCTTACCCGTTTCATCTAAACCCGCGGATAGACCACCTCTCATCCTGCCTAAACCGGGGCCTATTAATCCCTGATAAATAAATTTATCATTTTTTGAAAAGTTTACTTGGCCTGAAAGATTAAAACCATATAATGCAAGATCGTCTTTCCCTCCAGCAGTATAACGATATCGAAGTTTTGCTATAAAACCAGATAACTGAATATGCACCCATTCTTTACTAAATCTATAACGTGCGGTTAAATCTGGTAATGGACTTTCAAATGTACCTGGTTGCGAGGGAATCTGTGCTAGTGCACTGGGTTCTTCAATGGCTAATGAAAAATACGAATTTTTAGAAATGGTAAACTTATAACGTAACATTGCATGTCTTGCAAATGCATATGCAGAAGGCTTTTCAAAGTCTAATGTATTTGGAATGATGTTTTCATCCATAAAATTTGACCAGGTTTGTCCAGCCAGCCACCCTCTAATTTCTATATACGCATGACGTAATCTAAATACACTGCTCGTACCATAGAAATCTCCTTCAATGAAAGCTTTCAGTTCTCCTATTTTAGTTGGAACCCTAAAGTCTAAATTTATTCGGGATTCTTTTGCTAACATATGAGTACTCTCTCCCTCTGAATTATCTGTCGGAATTTTAGAAACATCAAAAAAATCGGGTGATGCAATTGGATCAAAATCATGTATAAGGTCAAATTTCACATAACCGCCAACTTTAAATCGAGTTTCTGTTTTTGGTATTTTCCACCAACCAGGTTCTAATTCTGCAGTATCATTAGCAGTTTGTGCTTTGATTGAGGTCGATACTACAGAAAAGAAAAATAAGTAAATATAAAAGTTCTTCATATTGTTTACCCTTTAGTAGTTCCTGAAAAATTATCCAAAGCTACTTTACGGTCATATAATTTTTGAACTGGACGATTATTTTTGCCAATTCGAGAAGAAAATGCTTTTATTTCTTCAGCTGTTAAGGATATCATATCTTCCATTATTACCCACTGAACATCCTCTGTACATGGTGGTGTAGTCAAAGAACCGATATAATGATAAGCTGAAATATTTTTTGGAAAATGCGTTGTTAAATCTATTTTCGAATTTTTAACATCCTTTGATTCCCCTTTGGAACTTGGTAAATTCGTAATAATATTTTCGAAGTTTTTATTTTTTGCTTTTCCTTCCTTGACTAAAATACTCACAACTGCTAAACTGCCATCTTCACTTTGATGCACCATATGCATTTCCATTGGTAAATGTTTTCCATCAATAGTATGCTCACTAGGTGTGTGAAAATGAAATTGTTTTAGATTATAAGCTTTTTGTCCAAAAGTAAAAACACTTCCGCCTTCAACTGTAACCTGAATGGTATGCCCGTTATCAACAATATTATCCATATTATTGTTATGGGCAATTGTAAATGATTCGGAAGGAACATATGCAAAATTCAAATTGGCTCCTGTTTTTAATTTGGTTTTTTGTATGTCAATTGGAGATTGGCTGTGCCCGCTTCCACATGTTGCATAAACCGGACTTAGGCTACCCCATTTATCAGGACCATTTTCTTCGTAGCCCCATTCTACCGGACGTGCACTTTTGGGAGCAACCGCAACCTGCGAAGTCGAGTCCATCGCTGTTTCATCTGTCGTGTCATTCTGTTCTTTGGCCTTTTTTTCACATGAAATAAGCATGATGATAATACTTAATAAAAAAAACTTTGCAATAAATGTTGTTTTAGTTGTTCTCATATTTATTAAATTTATGGGTTACCATTCAAACTAATTTTAAGAAATTGAATTTTTAAACAACATGTATTCTTTCTTAGAACTAGGCAATTAAAAACATAAAGAGTAGGTTTGAAATAAATAAATCATTGATTTATTTATCATTTATAAGGCGTTCAATATAAACAAATAAAAAACACAATAAGTAAGTATTAATTTCCAATACATTTACCCTTGTAATTACACGAATTAATTCATAATACGCTTTTCTCGACATTTTTATTAAATTTCTATAAATGTGTAGTTTGAAAAATATTCAAAATGTCGCTTCAATACGTTCTTCAGAATTACGCTACGCAATATTGTCATTCTCTTAATGTTGTGAATTTATGTATTTCTTCTAACGGAGTTTTAAACAAGAGCGTTTTAATTTCATTATGTTTAAGATATTGCTGCAAAATAGAAAAAACATTGAACCAAAATAGTGACACAGCAATTATTAGCGTCGATGCCCATATTTTATAAATATCCCGGTGCTGAAAAATATGTTCAAGAGCAGACCAAAAACCACTGTATTCATCTCGCGCCTCAAATGCCTTTTCAAGCAGCAAAACAGTAAGGGCAGCCAAAGTGTACAGAAATGTACGTACTGCTATATCAACAATTGGAGGGTACTTTTTGATCCATTCAAATTCGATATATTGCATAATAAGCACCACTTTAGCCATAATCAAAGCACCAATAAGTGCAGTTGACAAACCCACAAAATGTATTTGGTAATCAATTAAAATTAATTTTTTTAATATCATTAATAATACAAACCACACTGCAAAGTACAGTGTTGTCAATACAATAGATAAAAGTTCATTTCCAGCTTTTTTGGTTATGGTCTTAATTTTCTCCTTCATATTTATTGAATTAATTATTTTTAAGTACCATATTCTACTGAAGTCAAAAAAGTGATCGATTAACTGGCTTTTACAACATTTAAAAGTAAGTATATATAAAACTATATAATGAACTGAATTGAACAAGTTTGGTTTCAAATTATAATTTGCAACCATTTATTTTACAGTTTGCATTTTATTGCTTTGTTAATCTCTACTTTTATTTGATTATTTCATACCCCATTCTTTCAGCTTTAAATACTCAATTGCAATTTACAATACAAATGATTGATTTTATGTGTTTTACAACATTATTAGTTAATTATTTCCTTTTTCTTATTGTTAATTTTTAATCTTAGTTCTTTTATAACGTTCAAAATTTATTAATTTAAAATTTAATGATTATGAGTAAAAAAATACTGCTCTCAATTCTGACCGCAATGCTATTAAGTTATTGCACTTATGCTCAGGAACCTTTTAAAGGGGTTGTGAAATTGGATGTCCGGGAATCAACACCAGACTGGAAGCCCTTCATCCGTAAGAAAGCACCGGAAGGCTCACCTAATATCCTTTTTATCCTGTATGATGATACAGGGCTAGCGGCTTGGTCTCCCTATGGAGGAAGAATTAGTATGCCAACCATGGATAAATTAGCTGCCGAGGGTTTAACTTATACCCAGTGGCATACAGTGGCACTTTGTTCTCCAACACGTTCCACTCTTCTTACAGGACGAAATCATAACCTTAATGGTATGGGGACTATTACTGAAGGAGCCAACGGGTTTCCGGGATACAGTTGTATGTTGCCAGCTCAGGCAGCAACAATGGCTCAAATCTTACAGGAGAATGGATGGAGTACTTTTTGGTTAGGAAAAGATCATAATGTACCGGAAACCGATCTTTCGGCAGGAGCAAGTAAAAGCCAATGGCCTTTACAACAAGGATTTGATCGGTTTTATGGCTTTATTGGTGGAGAAACCAATCAATTCTATCCGGATTTAACAGAAGACAACCACGCTATCGAACAGCCTTATAGTCCTGAAAAAGGCTATCACTTATCTAAGGATCTTGCCGATCAGGCAATTAAAATGCTGAGTGATCAAAAATCGGCTAATCCTTCTAAGCCCTGGTTTATGTGGTTTTGCCCAGGGGCTAATCATGCACCGCACCAGGCACCTAAAGATTATATTGCAAAATACAAAGGAAAATTTGATGATGGATATGATGCCTATCGCAAATGGGTTTTGCCCCGCATGATTGATAAAGGAATTTTTCCAAAAGGGACCAAACTGACAGAATGGAATCCAATGCCAACAGATCAGGCAAATCCGGCTGATGCTGTGCGTCCATGGAATACACTGAATGCCGATGAAAAAAAGTTATTCTCTCGCTTGTGTGAGGTCTATGCCGCATTTTCTGAATATACCGATGATCAGGTTGGACGCATTATTGACCATTTGAAAGCAACTGGCCAGTATGATAATACCATAATATTATATGCAGCCGATAATGGTGCATCAGGAGAAGGAAGTCCTAGTGGTTCTGTAAATGAAAATAAATTCTTCAATGGCTATCCGGATGATTTAGCGGAAAATATGAAGCTAATTGACGAATTGGGTGGACCAAATACTTATGAGCATTATCCAACAGGATGGGCAGCTGCTTTTTCAACTCCCTTTAAAATGTTCAAGCGTTATTCCAATTATGCCGGAGGTACTGCCGATCCATTGGTGATTTCGTGGCCTAAAGGAATAAAAGCCCGTGGTGAAGTGCGCAATCAATACCATCATTCTGTTGATATCGTGCCTACCCTACTTGATATTTGTGGGCTCGAAATGCCAAAAACATTCAAAGGCACTGATCAATATGCATTATCTGGTGTTTCTATGAAATATACTTTTGATGCTAAACCAGATACGCCAACTCAAAAACATGTGCAGTATTACACGATGCTGGGAACCAGAGCTATCTGGCAGGATGGCTGGAAAGCAGTAGCAGTGCATGCGCCACTTACAGGTGTTGGTAAATTTGACCAGGACAAATGGGAATTGTATCATACCGATACAGATCGTGCTGAGTCTGTTGATTTGGCCCAAAAAAATCCGGAAAAACTGGAGGCTTTGAAGAAATTGTATATGGAGGAGGCATTGAAAAATAATGCTTTACCGTTAGATGATCGTCCTGCAGTTGTTCAGGCGGGTATTGAACGACCTACCGAAGAATCTGTACGTGACAGCTATACCTATTATCCTCACACCAGTCAGGTTCCAGAAGCAGTGGCTGTTAATATTAGAGGAAAATCATATAAAATTGTAGCCAATGCAGAGATAAAGGATACCAATGCTGCAGGGGTAATTTTTGCTCATGGCTCCCGTTTTGGAGGCCACAGTTTATTTATCAAAGATCATAAATTGTATTATGTATATAATTTCCTGGGTATTACAGAACAGCAATTGGTTTCTGCTGAACCTTTAAAACCTGGTAAATATACTTTTGGAATGGAATTTACCAAAGAAAAAGCTGGTGAACATCATGAATCAATAGGAACAGCAAAATTATACATCAATGACAAACAGGTTTCAACAGGTTCAATGAAAGCACAGGTAGGTAAATTTACACTTGTAGGAGATGGTCTTTGTGTAGGCTATGATAGTGGAGATCCGGTAAGTAAACAGTATACATCATCAACAAGTGAATTTGCAGGAGGAACTATCGCTTTTGTTACAGTGAGTACCGGAAAAGAACAATATCTTGATTTAGAAAGAGAAGCAGCCAGGGCTTTTAGAAAAGAATAAAGATTAAATGATTTAAAACCGTATTGAGTATTTAATAAAACGGTCACTATTATGGTGGCCGTTTTAATAATATAAAAATGATAACATAACATTCAAAACCAATAATTCAATCTTAAATATGTTAGTTAAAAACAATTACAAAGCCATATTTTTCTTTCTAAAACATTTATGGATAGATCTTTTTCTTATTATTTTGTATGCGTCAATTATTACCACTATTGACCTTTATACCTATCTCCATTTGCTAACTATTCCCTTATCTATAACAACAGTTACAGGTACTATTGTGGCACTACTTTTAGCATTTCGGACGGCACAATCATATGACCGCTGGTGGGAAGCACGAAAGGTCTGGGGAGAAATTGTAAATGAATCAAGAACCCTAATCAGGCAGGTCAAACAATTTTTTCCTACGGAAGATCCTGATAACACAGTTGCAGAATTTGCAAACAGGCAGATTATTTGGTGTTATGCGTTATCAGAAAGCCTTCGTAAACAAGCCTTTTCAGTTAAGGTCCAAAATTATTTAGATGCTGAAAAAATCAGCGCCAATAACATTCCTTCAAAACTTTTAACCAAGCATTCAGAACAGCTTAAAAAAGCATCTCATAATCTAAAGCTCGACCCTATTAAACAGGCACAGATAGACAGTACAATTAGTCGGCTAAACGATTCAATGGGTAAATGTGAACGAATTAAAAACACCATTTTTCCAAGATCATACAGTTTTCTAATTCATTTTTTAATATATGTACTTGCCTCCATACTCCCTTTTGGCCTGGATGACATTTTTCCTTTTACAGAGGTTGCAATTGCTATTATCATTCCTGTAATTCTGTTAGCCGTAGAAGAAACCGCAATTATTATGCAGGATCCATTTGAAAACAGACCTACAGATGTACCTATGACCGCCTTATCCAATACCATTGAAAATAACATCATGGAAATTATCACAGATGAAAAAGTGGAGATAATCGCAAAGCCAAAGTCATTTTACATAAACTGAGGCAAAATAATTATTAGATAAATTAATAAATAAACCTGGTTTTGCTATTTAAACTTAGTAGTGTATAAAAGTATGAAACTCGTTTGAAGGTTATATAAACTAAAGTCCAATACCCTCACCTTCATCAACCGGGCTTTTTTTACGCTTAAATGGTTTTGTCACCGCAGAAAAAAAGTTATTAAAAATACCCTTAACCTGAAATGCATTAACTAGTTTATCTGTACCATTTCTTGGCATAATTTCATTGGCATAGGCCGCCTCAATTTGTATATTTCTGGCAATAGTAAGTCCTAAACCTATAGAGGCACGGTTGCGGTCGAAGAAATCCGGGCCGCTTATCTGGCTTTTTGTTTTAAAAAAGAGTTCGTCTGACGCAAAAAAGTAAAACTTGTTTTTTGAATTTACCAGTGGATATAACGCCTTGACCTGAAACCGGAAACGTTCTACGGCTTCCATATAACCATCTTCATTTTCAAGGTGCCGGTCTTCTATTCGCCCCCTTAAATTTATTTTGATAGCAGTAGTTTTGTATAAGTTGTATGTTGCCTGAATTGCAGATCGGAATTCACGGGCTTTTTTTTGATTGAGTTCCGGTACATTTTTATTAGAATAATGTGCATAAAAGACTGAAACTTTCCATCTTTGACCTGGATAATAATGAGCCCATCCTCTTAGATACACCTGGGTTATATTATGAAAAATATTATTATCAGTTGGTGTACTGCTTGAAACAAAACCTGCATCAAGCTCTACTACCCATTTTTGGCTTAGGTCCTGGCAAAGATCATATTCATTCCAGAATTGATACAGATCATCTGTCTGACTTTTTGTGACAGTAAGTATAAAGAATGACAATACACAATAGATGCATCTCATAAAATTATGATTATAACTGTTAAAGGTTATTAAATGGACTGCATTTCAGCATTCTTAAAAATTGAATCCAAAACGCACTACCGGGCCAAACGTATTTATATCATATAAAAAATAATCCGCTCCGCTTCCTTTTTCATAATCCAGCGATATAATTCGATAGCCTCCCTGAATTTGAAATAATTTAGAAAAACGATATCCGGCATATCCCTGCATTTGCCACGCTAACTGAGATCCCACACCAAAGCCGCCAATCTCGCTTCGAAGTGAATAGATAAATTTTCTTTCTGCAGTACTTTTAAAAGCGACAATTATCATTGGGTCCACCCATGTTTCACATCGCTCTTTTGTAATATTTGTTGTTCCGCCTCCAATAGTATTCCTATTAATATCCATTCCCACTGTAATAGAATTTAAAAGACTGCCGATACCTACCTCCAGCCATGGCTTTATCTTATATAAACCGGCCAACTCCCAGCCGACCTGTTTTGCTGTAACTTCCCCATTATTAATTATAATATTACTTTTTACACCTTTTGCCAAATCCATATAAAGAAGATCAGAATTGAAGTTCCATTTCTCATTGGAAGCTTCCAGATAGAGCATGGCACCCATTTTTAAATTATCAAATATCTGATCTGAGCTTACCTCCACATTTAACTCCGGTACATTTCCGATTGCTGTTGTGCCGCTCATATTAGGAAACATAATATAGGGTTCGACAACATAAGACCATTTATTGCTGGTTTGGGAGAATATATAAATAGGAGAAAAAACTACCAAAAAAATGAATATTCCAAAATTTGCGGTTTTCATAAGCATCTAGTAAGTTTAAATGTTCGATCTAAAATAAATATCCAATAAATCTTAAGGTTATAGTGAAAATCCGAAAGATAAAAGACCAAAAATAATTCTTCAGGCATATTAGTAAATCCTAAAAAAAAATATGATTAGTAAGATTGCGTAGTAAATATAACCCTTAATAATCAATAGATTAACCTTTATAACGTTTCATTTTATAATATGAAACCATTTTATCTGGACTTTAAAATAGTAATGCTGCTAAATAAATTAGATCATAGGCTTGATTCAACATTTCGAGTATCTCTTCTTTAAAACTCAATGCATTTTAATTTCGATTACGACTGACTTATAATTTTCAAGCAAATTCGGCCAAAAACCTAATTACCTCAATTGTCCACAATTTAAATATTGTGACAAATCATGGCACATGCCCTTTTAAGAATTGTAAAAAAAATACATCAATCCCCAACAGGACATCTAAACCAAAATACTGAAGCCATATAAAGACAGCCTCTACTTTCAGTAAGCCAATCTCTTCAAATCGTCCCTAAATTTTATAGAAATTTGTCCCGTCGAGGACACTTCCCGGGACAAAAGATAAAAATCATCTTTTGTCCCTTTTTTTTTGTCAGATATCTATTTTGTTTACAAATTAGATATCAGGTAGCTACCGATTCCATTCGGCTGAGCCTGCTCCCATCCCAAAAAAACCGCCGATTTTCTAATCGAAAATCGGCGGTTTTTTTGATAGAACTGAAAACAAGCCATGCAGAATATGCCATCAAAGCACCGAAAACGAAATTAGCTTATTTCTGAATCTGCTTTCTGCTATTCCATCTCATTGATATTTCTTACCATTACGTCTGGCATTTTCCTGAATATATCCTGCATATACTTCCTATGATTAGCTCCGGCAATGACAACCACTTTTTTCATACCGGAAGCCCTTGACCTATTTACGACATTATCACACATTCCCTTATTTCTCAAGAGCCACCAATGTATTTGCGAAAGCATTTCTTCTTTGGGGAAATTTTTCATATCGTAGATCTCAGGAAAATAAAAATCTCCAGAGGCAAAAATGGCAGACGCTTCATCGGTGTTTAGCCATTCTGTTACTGTTTTTGAGTTTTTTTCGATGCCTGCATTTTTTCCAAACCCACTGTCCCTTTTAGCAAGGATTGCGTTCAGTTCATCTCTATAAGATGCAATCGTATCTTCCCTGAATGTCTTAAATTTATTATGGAAGGCAATTGATGATGCCGTCCAATTCAAATCATAATCCTGGCAGTCCATGGGAAGCAATTCCGGGATTTTCATTTCCTGCATCATTGGGAATGCGATAAATGCATATTCCGAAGTTTTTAGCCTTTTCATGCTTCGTCCCGTTACATCTGATTGGGGACTGAGTAATTTATTGACGTAATTTTCAAGCTCAATATCCGGCGTCTGCTGTAAATGGTTAAAAACTTGCCAAAATTGATAGTGGCCGTTTGGAACATCCTGATCAAGGTAATAGGCATGTGCCAGATCGACTTTAACCCGATAGTCTTTTGGGTCTAGCTTGGATAATTTCCTCAAACTGTCAATGGTTTTTGGAAGTACTTCTGTTGCTATATTTCGGTTTTTTTGAACTGTTTCCAGGCGCTTGATGTTATCCTGCTTACACCAGTAATCCATGACAAGCCGTTCATCTTCCCTGCTCAAAAACTCCCCAAAAAAAGCTGTCGGCTTGAATTTTTTGATTTTGCCATGGATGCCTGAAAAATCTTGCTGGGGATAACTGCCATAGTTATGCGAGACTCCTATCAGCAATATTTCAACCTTCTGGGCATATGTATTAATCGATATGAAGAGAGCAAGAAAAAAAGAATACTTCATGTTTTTATCGGTTATTTTGTTGCGGTTCGTAGGTTAGGTATAACATTCCCGTGCGGCCCATCGGGTCAGGTGCTAGTTCCTTAAACCATGAACCAAAGATAGCTAAAATACCAAAACGTTGATTAAGCGACGGACAAAATGAACCATACACAGGCTCCACCAGCCATAAAACGGCAGCTATCTACCCGTCTCTATAGACTGCTTCCTGGGAGCGGAAATCCTGAATAGTAATCTCATCCTGAAAACCTTTAAGGACTAACTCAAATGCATTAAACTCTTGTAGGACTTAGTTTTTTCCTCAAAATAAAGATGTAGCACTTCCTTTGTGTTAGCAAGTAGAAACTACATCAAAGTAGTCTACTAAAAAATGAAGGAGTATATATTTTAAAAGATCTGTAGAGGGCATCTCAAATTGTTAGATTGCAAGTCTCTTATTTTATTTTGACATTTCTTCCCGGGTTTTGAGATTGATCCGTAATGAATCATATACAAAAGTTGACAATTAGGCATAAGAAAGACTTTGCAGAGCTTGGGGAAAATTTCTTTCAGTCGAACACTTTTTTTTTGATTTCTTTAACAGTTTACATAAGATATTAGCTAATATTCTATACATTTGGAATCTTAAATATTAACAAAAAAACACCTATGAAAATAAAACTACTCTTTTTACTGTTTTTGGTAAGCGCATCTTCCTTTGCCCAATACACTCTGATCCCCGATGGGTATTTTGAAGGTGAACTAATACGTCAGGGAATTGATTCCGGCACACCGGATGGTAAAGTTTTGACTTCAAAAATAAACACCCTGACTACTTTGAATGTTAGAGGAGTAGGTTTCATTGCTGATTTAACCGGGATTCAGGATTTTACCGCTTTGAAATCTTTGCTTTGTGATACCAATCAGTTAACAGCTTTAGATGTTTCCAGGAATACTGCTTTAACATACTTAAGTTTTGGAGATAATTTCTTAACGGCTGTAGATGTTTCCAAAAATACTGCTTTAACAGAGTTACGTTGTTATCATAATCTACTAACAGCTTTGGATGTTTCCAGTAATACTGCTTTAACAACTTTACATTGTTATGATAATCAATTAAAGACTTTAGATTTTTCCAGGAATACGGCTTTAACATACTTAAATTGTTCTTCTAATGAATTAACGGGACTGAATTTGCAGAATGGAAATAACTCTAAGTTATCGACGACTAGTCTCTTTAATAGCAATCCCAACTTAAGCTGTATTCTGGTAGATAATGTGGCGTATGCTAATCAAAATTGGGCTGCAGCCAAAGATTCTGAGGCGATTTATAATTTAGATTGTACAGCTGTTGTTGTTCAATACACCCTTATTCCGGATGTGAATTTTGAGAAAAAGTTAATCTCTTTAGGATTTGATTCCGGTGTAGTAGACGGAAAAGTGCCAACATCTAAAATTTCTGGGGTAACTTCTTTGGGCATTTCCGACAGTTCTATTACTAATTTAACCGGAATTCAGGATTTTGTGGCTTTAGAGGTATTAGATTGTAGTGGTAATCAATTAACGGCTTTAGATCTTTCTACGAATGTTGCTCTAATCCATTTATATTGTTATTCTAATCAATTAACGGCTTTAAATGTTTCTAAGAATGTTGCTCTAGCCTATTTATATTGTTATTCTAATCAATTAACGGCTTTAGATGTTTCTAAGAATGTTGCTTTAGCAAATTTGCGTTGTTATTCTAATCAATTAACAAGCTTAAATGTTTCTCAAAATATTTCTTTGACAGAATTAAAATGTTATTCTAATCAATTAACAAGTTTCGATGTTTCTAAAAATATTCTTTTAACAAAATTACATTGTTATTCTAATCAAATAACAGCTTTAGATGTTTCTAAGAATATTGCTTTAATCGAACTATATTGTTATTCTAATCAATTAACAGCTTTAGATGTTTCTAAGAATACTGCTTTAAAATCTATAGATTGTAGTTCAAATCAATTAACGAGTTTAAATGCTATGAACGGAAGGGATTTTAGCACCTACAATTTTAAAAACAACCCTAATTTAGATTGTATTCAGGTAGATCATATTTATTATTATGATAATTATTACAAAGACGCTGTGGCAACTTTTAGCAGAGATTGTTCACGCGTTCTTATTCCTGATGTGAATTTTGAAAAAAAGTTAATCTCTTTAGGAATTGATTCCGGAACAGTTGATGGACAAGTGCCAGGTTATAAAATAAACATATTAACTGATTTGGATGTATCCAATAGTTCTATTGCTGATTTAACCGGTATTCAATCCTTTGTGGGTTTAAATTCATTAAATTGTAGCGGTAATCAATTAACGGCTTTAGATATTTCTAAGAACACTCTTTTAGGTTCTTTAAACTGTAGTTCAAATCAATTAACGAATTTAAATTTGAAGAATGGAAACTATCTTAGTTTTAGCACCAAAAACTTTAAAAATAACCCTAATTTAAGTTGTATTCAAGTAGATAATGTTGTTTATGCGAATACAAATTGGCTCGCTGCTAAAGATGCTGCAGCAACTTACAAGGCAGACTGCGCTGATGTTGTTCAATACACCCTTATTCCTGATTTGGATTTTGAAAAAAAGTTAATTCTACTTGGTCATGATTCTGGAACTCCTGATGGAAAAGTGCCAACAATAAATATTTCGTCGTTGACTTCTTTGAATCTTTTCAATAGTTATATTACTGATTTAACCGGAATTGAGGATTTTGTGGCTTTAAAATCATTAACTTGTGCTGCTAATGAAATAACGGCTTTAGACTTTTCTAAAAATATTGCTTTAAGCGAATTAGATTGTAGCCGTAATCAATTAACTACTTTAAATGTTTCTAAAAATATTGCTTTAACAAGTTTTGGATGTGATACTAATCAATTAACGGCTTTAGATATTTCTAACAATGTTTCATTAAGATATATACGTTGTTATTCTAATAAATTAATCAGTTTAGATGTTTCAAAGAATACTGCTTTACAGTCATTATATTGTTATTCTAATTCAATAACAACTTTAGATGTTTCCAAGAATAAAGCTTTAATAGAATTTGAATGTTATTCTAATCAGTTAACAAGTCTAAATGTGCAGAATGGAAACAATAATAATTTTGTAACTAACCAAACAGATTATAGAAAAAACCCAAATTTAAGATGTATTCAGGTAGATAATGTTATGTATTCTAATGATAATATGTCTTGGGCGAAAGACGCGACAGCAAGTTATAGTACAAGTTGTCCTCCTTCCATTGTTGCAGTTAGTAGTGCGTTTGAAGACCAATTAATTGCTTTAGGGATAGATACTATTAAAGACGGTTCGGTTTTATTGTCCAGCATAACAAATGTGACAACTTTAGATGTGTCCAATTCCGGCATTACTGATTTATCAGGAATCGAAAATTTTACCTCTTTAGAAACATTAATTTGCAAAGGAAATACGTTAACCACAATAAATGTTTCCCAAAATCCGGCATTGAAATATTTGGATTGTTCCAATAATCCTTTATCGGTTTTGGATGTTTCTAAAAATACGCAACTTACAGAACTGTATTGTGATGGAATTACAACAATCAATAACAAAACCAATGGCAAAAGCAGCGTTACCAGCCAACTGATCATCTTAGACGTTTCTAAAAATTTATCGTTGACTAAATTGAGTTGCTCTGACAATCAGATAGTAAGTTTAGACCTTTCTAAGAATACGCTTCTTACAGATGTAAATTGCTCCAATAATAAATTGACTTATTTGAATTTAAGCAATGAAAACAATTTTAAACTGGCCAATGTCAATTTCAAAACGAATGTTCAACTATCCTGTATTCTGGTAGATGATGCTGCTTTTGCTAATGCTAATTGGTCAACTGCCAAAGATGCGGCAGCAATTTATTCGAAAACAGCTTGTACTTTAGGAATCGAAGATGTGGTTTTTGACAAAATCGCCGTTTACCCTAATCCGACCAAAGGAGAATTTCACATTGACAACATTGTGTTAGAAAAAGCAACCGTTTACGATGTATTAGGAAAGTTGGTAACAGCTACCAAATTTATCAATGGTTCAAACACTAATAGCATCAATTTATCAGGATTTCCAAAAGGGATTTATTATGTGTATTTAGAAAGTGAAGAATCTACTATTGTTAGAAAAATAATAGTCGAGTAAATTCAAAAGCATATATAAGTTAAAAACCACATTTTCACACAAATGAAAATGTGGTTTTTTATTTTTCTACTGTGATAATCTTGTATTCTAAAATTTAAATAAGGGATATTTTATTCCGCTACAGCATCAATCTTATCTGGTTTCCTGATCTTCTCAATTGTTCAGGCGTTTTTTCATCAAATGCTTTTTGAAATACCATAAACGGATTCTCGTATTCTTCCTTCGAGTAGCTGTTATAACCAATGCTTTTATCATAGTTCATAAAAATATTGAATTAATCTTAACACGATCAATATTCCTATTAAAACAAATATTGTATTATAACTCGCTCCTATAGATATTGCAGTCAACAAAATTGATAGCCAAGGATAAATGTCAATTGAATATTTCCAGAAAGGATTTATTTTTAAAGTTTGAAATTCAGAAATAATTAATTGATTTCTGTATTCATTCATGAAGTATTTCAAATTCAGAAAACTTAGTATGATTCCGATAATTAAAAAGCTATAGAAGCCAATGAGATTAAAAGGTTCTTTTAGGAAAAAAAACATAGTGAAAACATTCAATAAAATTGCTAGAGACAATAGACGTGCTGAACTAGATTTGGCTGAAAGTTTGTTTGTTTTATAAATTACAAAGTAAGTTCTATAATATATATAATGGTAAATTTTAATCATTTAGAACTATCTCTTTGTATTTCTGCGCTTTTTTGCATTGGCTATAACGTTCTGGTAATACAGCGCGTGTGGGACGAAATTAAGCCGATTCTTCGGATTTGGCAAATCATCCCAAATAAAAACGAACATTGTATTAAGCCTATTGCCCAAATCCGTTGTAGTAGCTGTAATTTGAGGTTTCTTATAGTTTACTTTTTATATCCAGCATTCTATGAAGAATTTTTGCGATTTCTATTTCGTTCTTTGATACAACTGAATAGAAGATAATATGTTCACCTGATTTAAAGCCTAATATTCCTTTTGTAACTATATCATAGTTTCTACCAAGTTCTGGATTATTTGCTAAATCATAACATGATGCCAAAAGTAAATCATAATACTTGTCAGCTTTCATTTCAGACCAAGTTTCGATCGTATAATCCCAAATTTCAGATAAGTCATCAACAGCTTTATTTGTTAAATAATAGTTAGCCATTTGATTTTCTTCTTGCTTTTAAAATGTCAAGATGTTTTTTAGCGTCAAAATCAACTGCACGTCCACTTTCAATTCCATCATTAATCGCTTTTCTTAAAGCTACAATTTTATTTTCCTCATCTTCTAAAAGTCGAAGACCGGCTCTGACAACTTCACTTGCGTTATTGAATCTTCCATCATTTACACTTTGTTCGATAAAACTTTCGAAATGATTGCCAAGCGATATAGAAGTATTGCGTCCCATAATTTTTTTTAGCTAAGTTACCAAAAAATGGTAACTTTTAGAATTATTACTTTTTTTTTGGAATCTCACATAAGGTCCTTGATACTAAAGTGGGTTTAAAAAAATCCAGTTTTTATTACCATAGGAACGGCACGCAAAGAATTTCCGCGCTATCGCTGTGCAAATACGGGAGATCGGAACTATTTTTGAGTATTAGTCTTTTGTGAATAAGAGCGCTAAGCGAGAACATTTTTTTCATCATCACAATAAACATAACAATCTGTAATATAGTTATTTATAAAAAAAATATTCGTAAATTGCTTAATAATTTAAACCAGTTTTTACTAATTAAAAATCAACATTATGAAAAAGTACATTTTAATTCTAGGTTTTCTGTTTTCAATAGCTTCATTTTCACAAAACATTACATCAAAAAGTGAGAATGCAAGCGCGGCACAATATGATTTGCTAAAAAAAGTTAATGAATATTATCCTGATATAAGCTTAAGTGATAAGGTGGTCAATTTTTATGTCGGTGATAAAATAATTGATACCAAACAGGAATTTGCTATAAAAAACACAGAATTTACAAGTTACGAACTGAGTATTAGTCCTGATAACAAAAGGGTAGTATTTAATTTTGTATCAGAAAAAAGTGGAAAAATTTATGGTGCTGTTGTTCTCGTTAAGGGTAGCTATGTAAGAACAACTTTTAATGAAAATTTAGGACTGGTTGATGTAATGGTGAATGGTAAATCCGCTTGTATACAAAACATAAAATAAAATCTTTACAAATACAATAAAATAAAAAGCTCCAAATCGATGATTTGGAGCTTTTTTTTATGGCTTTTTATTACTATTTACAAGCGCTTATTTATAAATAAACGTTGTTTCTTTATCTCTAGTGATTATCAAATTCCCTGCGCTTATAAAAAGTATCATCGTTACTATCATAGTCAGGATCATTGTCAGGATAATAAGACTTCATTACTTTTCTTTCATAGTCTCTGTCAAAATTATTCTCCCTGTTATATCTGCTTGTATTTCTAAAGGTATCATACCCTATACTGTTAGCCATGACAATTTTTGTATCCTTATTTATGTTTACGGATCCAATTGGTATAATAATATGGCTGTCTCCTTCTTTGTAGATAAACTCCTTTCCATTATCGTTCGCGATAACATCACGCACCTCATTCCGGTTGTCCTCTATTAATCCTTTATCTAATTTAACATCCAGGTAGACCACGCGTTGCATATCTTTATTCACCCACAGATTATCAATTTTTCCTATGGTATGGTTGTCAGCGTCTACTATCTTCCATCCTCTTACATCAGAATAATTTGAAGCAACTTTATAATTAGATAATTCGTCTAGTCTGTATAAGTTTTTGTCTTTATTTTCCATAATCTTTTTATAAATACTATTTATACTCTATTTATGCCGGTTACAGCAGGACTAAAGCTGATATCAGCCCACACTCCTACTGCTACAGTTAATTGTTAATTGCCCATCCCGAACGAAATAACAATAATGTTTTTACTGTTTTCCGTTTATTTTTTCTTATTGTGCACTTGTAGTGTTTTCGACTTCTATTGTGCTTTCACTATGAGCTTCATGATCTGTAAAATAAACGTAGTATATAATTGCTCCAATTATAAGTACTAGTGCAATCCACGGCCATATCAGTTTCTTTTTCTCAATTTTAATCTCTGCCATATCTTATTTTTTTTTGATTATAAAAATGTTCTTTTACTACTATTAAAGATACAAATGGCAACAGACAATAAAGTATTTAATTTTGGGATGATGTTACACAATTCCCAGTAGATTAATCAATTTGCACTTCACATAAAAAAGAGGCCGCTTCACAAATTATGTGAAACAGCCTCTTGTATTTTGCAAAGACCACCTTAATTCAATTTCTAATATAAATAATTAAGAGCAGTAATGTCGTTAGCATTGAACGCTCCAGTCTCACTTGAACCGAAACATGCTCTCATATAAGAAGTCGCATCATATCCTGAAGGTGTTCCAGGGATAAGTATTGCTCCAACACCAGCTGTTCCTTCGTTTGAATTCTGTCCACAACTTTGACGACTGAACCAGTCTGTATGACGTAAACCAATGCAATGTCCGATTTCGTGTGCAGATACGTGTGCATTTACGCCAGTTGAGTAAGTATCTAATCCAGAATATAATGTAACTGAATTATAAGGCGCTCCACCTGAAGGAAAACCTGCTACACCTCCGGCAGATCCAGTTTGTCTGCGGACAACAATGTTTGCACCTGACGTACTAGAACTAAAAGTTAGCGTAAAGTTAATAGACAATCCAAGGTTATTGTATCTGTTTATTGCAGCTTGTAGCCCAGCACGCATATTTGCACTCAGAGCTGATGTACCGGTTCCTGATAATCCTACAACTTTAATAGTTCTTGGAGTAGAAACTAAATTAGTCGTGCGGTATTGCTCTGTAGTAATACCTCCGTGAAGATCCATTTTGTTCAATTGATCCTGAGTAATGATAATATCTCCTTCTATCAGAAACGCATCTTCAGTTGTACCATCCAGCTTAGTGTTTTTAATCACTTGAACATCTGTAGAATTTAATGAAAGGGCTCGAAGTTTATTAAGCACTTCTGGCGTTACCTTAAGAGATTCCTGGTTTGATTGATCTGCCTGATCGTCTTTATTACAGGACAAAATCGTTAGCGCTATAAATGAAAGAGCTAAAATTGATTTAATTTTTTTCATAATAATAAATAGGTTATTTGGATTTTTAAATAAGTTGGTAAAAAGGGGTCTTTACAAAATATTAACAGTATTTATAGCCAAATCTATTTAATTTTAAGATTAAAATACCTATAAATACTATTTAACACTTTTTACCCGATATTCGCATAAACCTTTTTAATAATAATTCTCTGATTATTCCGTAAAGCCCAGTAAAATTAGTAATTAAATACAAATCAACCTATTACACTTAAAAAGCTCTCAACATTTTAATTTATTTAGTATTTGCTTAAAAATGACCTGGCTATTATTGATGCTATTTAAAAATCTAAAGCAGATTACAAGAAGGAAAATACTCTTATGGATTTCGAAGATGGGGAATCAAATAAAAACGCATACTTTTATTACAAATAATTTAATAACTTTGACCTGCCTACTACCATTCTAGCTAAGAATATAAATCATTGAATAAAAATTTCATCTTTGATTTATGTCAATTAAAAAGTAATAAATAAATGCAATGGTCATTTTTTCACTATTGATAAGAATCTTTGCAATTGCCCTAACATCTATAGTAAATGAACAAACAAATTACTCTTCTCTTTTTTATTATCACTGCACTCAGTTTTTCACAGAGCGCCGAAAAATGGAAACAATACATAAAAAAAGAAAAACCGGAAAAATTTGAGAAATACTATTTTACATCTTTAGAAAATGCTCATCAAAACAAATACAAGATTGTAAAAAAATTGGATAGTACTTTTTGTATTGTCGAGAATCAAAATTTAAAATCTCATCAGCCTTTAAAAAAAATTCTCACGATTAATAATTTATGGAAACTACCATCAAATTTTTCAAATCATACTGAATACAAACACTACATAATAGCAACTGATAGTATAAACGCGTTAATTAGTAATTTGAGAGCAATCAATATTTCTGATATCAAAATACTAAATAATCATCTTGTGCTGTTAAAAAGTGACTCTAAAAAAATTATTAATGAGATTATTACTTTAAGCTATGTATCTTCTATTTCACAAGAATCGTTGCTACCAAAAGTCGAATCAAAAATAATAGATCAAAATTTCAGTATAAATAATATAAATAAAGCAAATAGTAATTACCCTCTCATTTTAGGCGAAAATCAAATTGTAGCGATCAAAGATGATCTATTTGATCTAAATGATATTGATCTCCTAAACAAGCACGTGCCTTCTTTTACACAATCTTCTATTGTATCAAATCACGCGACGGCTATGGCTACTATAGTTTCCGGATTAGGAAATAGTTCTACCCTGGGAAAAGGTGTCGCACAAAAAGCAAAAATACAATCGTCTGACTTTTTAAATCTCTATCCTGACGAAGTGGAAACACTACAAGGTGCCACCACACAAAATCATTCGTACGGTACTGTAATTGAAAATTTTTATGGCTCGCTCGCGAATGCTTATGATTCTCAATTGTACTCAAATCCTGATTTGACTCACTGTTTTTCATCTGGTAATGTTGGATTTGAAGGTTATAAAACTATTACAGGTAATTTCAAGCAATCTAAAAATAGCATCGTATTGGGGTGTATTGACCAAAACGAAATAATTATGCCGTTTTCTTCAAAAGGTCCAGCCTATGACGGACGAATAAAACCGGAGTTAGTAGCCTTTAGTACACAAGGAACTTCAAATTCTACAGCTTTGGCTACAGGAATTATTACACTTATGAAGCAACATTATACAGCCATAAACAATGGCTCTCTGACTAATGCCCTTACAAAAGCAATTCTAATTAATAGCGCAAAAGACTTAGGCAACATTGGCCCGGATTTCACCTACGGTTATGGTAATATAAATGCCGATAAATGTTTAAAAACGATTAGCGAAAATAAAATTATATCTGCTAACCTGATATCCGGTCAGACAAATTCGCATACTATTACAATTCCGACAAATGCAAAAAACTTAAAAATCACATTAGTTTGGAACGATTTACCCGCTGCAATCAACAGTAATATAAGTTTGGTAAACGATTTAGATTTAGAAGTCATTTCGGCAGACAATACTACTTTTTTGCCCTGGATTCTTAATCCGGATGCTCCCCAGCAGCAAGCTGTAAGAGGAAAAGATAAAAGCAACACTGCGGAGCAAGTCACTATTGAAAACCCTGTATCAGGAACTTGTACTATCAATATTATTGGTTCATATATATCCAATACTAGTCAGGAATACAGCATTGCTTACGAATATGAATTGAAGAATCGATTTGAATGGAATTACCCCATTAATAATGACAACTTCCCTTTTGATGGCAAGACAATTTCCCCTTTTAAATGGAATTCTTCCTTTTCTGGTATTTCAGGACAATTATCTATTAGTTATAATAACGGTCAAACATGGGAAATTATAGCAAATGGTATTAACCTGGATAGTGAACAATTTATTTACACACCAAAAGAGCAAAAATTTTCGAAAGCAAAAATAAAAATGACCATTGATAATACCGATTATATTTCTGATAGCTTCACGATTTCTTATGATTTAAATATCAGTACAAGTTTAGTTTGCGATGGCACAACAGAAATTAATTGGGACAAACCTATTGGTGTTACTTCTTTTAATATTTATCAACTAAGAGAAGACCATTTAGAATTTAAAGAACAAACAAGTAATGCTACTTATGCCTATACTGACGGAAAAATCTACACTGTTGTTCCTGTATTTGAGAATAGCGAAGGAATAAAAAGTGAGGCAACCTTACATTATGATCAAAACTCAAATTGTTATTTCGAATTGACTTTTGCTGAAGTTTTTGAAGAGAATAAAGTAAAAATTGATGCACACCTTTTCAGCTTATATAATATCAAAAGAATTGAGTTAGTAAAAATCATCAATAATACCGAAAGTGTTATTAATACAATGAATGATGTAAGTTCAAAAACATTCTCTTTTTATGATACTGCCCCCATAAAGGGCAGTAATAAATATAAAATAAACATAATTTTAGAAAATGATAACGTAATCCCTTCTGAGATTCTTGATACTAATTATTTGGGCGATGATTTGTTTTTTATCTATCCTACCCTCTTAAACAAAAACAACGAATTGAATATTGAAGCTAAAAAAGAGGAAAATGCTATTTTCTATTTGTATAATAGTAGTGGACAAAACATCATCACTTCGACTTTACTTTCTAAAAAGAGTAACATCAATCTTAAGAATACTGCATCAGGAATTTATATTTATAAAATAACAACAACCCTTGGTAAAATGCAAACAGGAAAAATTATTGTTTTTTAAACTAAAGACAGGTATTGTATCGTAACATATCTACAATATCAGTTCGGCCGATATAAAACATAGATTTATGAAGTTTTTCTTTTGCTTCTAAAGTTTCCTTCATGTTCATTACTATAATTATAGATAAAAAAGCAAGAAATAAAGAGCTGTAAGTCTAAATAGTGAAATAAAAAGCCCTTATATTCTGCTCCATACAAACTGCTCAAATAACTGGCGATAACTACCAGTTAAGACTTTGAAAATTCTACATTACGAAATATTTATAAAAAAAACGTTAAACTAAACAGTTTAACGTTTTTGCATTATTAATAAAAAATGAATTTCAAAACTTACTCAACTAATTTGCTAACACAACCAATGCTGTTAGTAGTATATTAATAAACACTATGGCGTTTTGATTTTTATCTATTCTCTCAATTGTTTTTAAAGTCTGGCTTTTATTGGGCATCCCAGGCTGCACTAGCATAATAAATAGAACTTGTTACCGGAGCTTTCCAGTATTCCTGACTACCACCACGGAAGGTGTGGAGACTTACTGCATTAACATTTCGTTTCGAATCGTTAGTCACCCAGCGAATTGTTTGATTTAATAACTCCGTTCCATTTACATAATATTTGACATATCCGTTAGTATTTGATCCGGTATTTAACTTAACAGAAATCTGACAATTATATGTTACTCCTTCCTGTATATAGTACTTTTTTCCAAAATCATTACCAAATTGTCCTGGCTGATCTCTATAATAGACATAAGGTTGCAGATAAGCTCCGCTTCCTTTAGCACTGTTTGATCCGTTCGGACAATACCACATGAATCTGGCACTACCGCCATTGCCATCCCATCCTGGATCACCACCGGTATTCTGATCACCAATCAGTATACCATATCCGCATTTACCACCTCTGCTCCAATAAAATCCGGAATTAAATTTCATCTGGAACCAAACGGTGTACACACCTTCTGACCAAACTCCAAATGATGTACACAAACCACCACCACACGATAGCGTATTTGTCTTCAATGTAATCGTTCTGGCTCCGGCACCACCTCCTGCTTCAACTGCCATTGGAGCGGCGTCCTTAGCGCTTTGAGATGCATCTTTTGCAACACTTTTGGATACTTCTTTGTTAACGGCTTGCGGCACGTCTACGTCTTGTTCCTTTTCACAGGAATTAAACACTACTGCTATAACAAATAGCAAACTTGTTAATTTTAATAATTTTTTCATTTTTAAAAGGTTAATGGTTAATAATTAAATAGTTAGATTATTACAAATCGCATCTACAATCATTAGGGGATAGTAATAATGCTGTAAAGTTGGTAAATAACGATTCTCACAACGGAAAGTAAAGTACGTTTTTACGTACACAAAAGTCCGGACACTGTATATTTCCCTATCTATTTTAGATTTTAAATAGTATACCAGTAAAAAAGTGCAAAAAATTAAAGCGAATTAATCAAAGAATTTAACAAAGAATATTTTGCAAGGATTGCTACAAATTCTTTTGCGAAGGAGTTCAATTCTTCTAAATTCTACAAGATCTAAATGTTATTATATAAAAAAATATCTTCTAAAAAGAATTAATTTTGACTTGACTAAATATAAACACGTTATGAAAAATTTCTTAATGCTTTTACTCTCTGCTTTTTTCTTTTCCTGTCAACAAAAAGAAAACAAGGAAACTTCTATCGCGGTTTCAGATTCAATTCCAATAGAGAAAACTAAAGAAAAAAACAAACAAGTAAAAGAAGAAAATAAACAAATAGGCGACACAATTTTTATGGTTTATAAGAATGAAAAAAATCTCTATATAGCTGAAGGTTCTTTAGATTCTGTTCATTCTAAAGTTTACATAAAATTTAAAAATGAAAATTTAGGAGAATTGAAAGCACAGATTCTTCCAGCTGGAGGAAAAGGAAACATCCGTTTCAACCAAATCATTTTTCCTGATAAAGCTGCAGACGGGCCATTTGGAATGGATTTGAAAATTGACCTGAAACAAAAAGGAGATCATGTTTTAATTATTGGACATTCCTTAATGGCTGATGAACCTTATTTTGGAAAATTCAGGGTGCAGCTTGAGAATTAAAAGGAATACTTTAGGGATTTAATTTAGAGCAACTCCGAAGAATACAGCGTTTTTTCGACTGTATTATTTTGAGATATTTTTTGAATATCTGCAAGAATATCAATATCATGTTTAAAAATGGTATTCAATACTTCGGTGATTTCCTGTGCAGTAACCTGATTGGAATATCCCAGAAACGCAATCAATTTATCTTTTCTCTGATGTATTTTAAAACCTGCCAATGGCAACTCAGATAAACAATTAGAAATATCGATATTATTTATTTTTACATTTGACTTTGTATAAAAAACGACTGGATTTCGAGCTTCCAAATCAACTAAAAATGGAACTCCATTTTCTATTTTCAAACTACAAAAATCACCAGTTCTATACCGTATTAAGGGCAGAAAAGGATTATTACCTCCCGTAACAACTAATTCTCCTCTTTCACCGTACGGAAGTTTTACATCTTTATGTTCATCAAAAATTTCTAAATACAAATCTGGACGAATAACTTTATGCCCAATTCCTGATGCATAAGCTATATTTCTACATTCGGTTAACGAATAAAGATCTATCACAGGGCATTTGAAATAATTATGTAATTTGTTTTTTGTACCTATTGTCAACTTCATCGCAGAAGATATTAGCGCTTTTGGATTCAACTGAGGTGCTAAATCTAACAATGCCATAAAGGCTATAGGATCACCAGTAAGAATTTGTGGGTTATACTTCTCAAGGTATTTTACAGCATGATCTGGCTCATTCCACTCTGACGGATTCAGGTTTATCTTTAAAATCCCCGCTCCTTCTAAATAGGTTGACAAAGAAGCATAGGTCAGTGTTTTTTCCTGTGCACAGATCAGAGCAATTGCGGTCGTATTTTTATCTTCAGTTATTGTAACGTCAAAATCTTTTAGAACAGACTCTATTTGTGGTAACCAGCTAGCTTGAGCAACTGCATCAAAAAGCACATCTAGCTTTGGCCCTGTAGAACCAGAAGTATGATAAACCAATAGCTCCTTTAAATTTGCCTCATTAGAAACAAATAAATGAGGAAAGTTTCTAATATCTTCTCGTGAAATAGTTGGAAAAGAATCGAAATCATTCCCTTTATTTTGATAAAACGGCACTGTTTCAATACACCATTTTAAATAGGTGTCTATCCAAATTGGCATTTCTCCTTCCTTCCAAAATACCTTTTCATTGTAATATTTTATTTTGTGAGAATGAACTTTTGAAAGCTGTACAGTATTTAATCGATCACCACTTTTAAAATTAAATTTTGGTGCAAAAACATCTTGTCTAAGTGCATTTAAAAAACTTAGATCATCAAGCAACGGAAAACGTTCCTCGTCTGTCAATGCTATTTGTGGTCCACTACTCACGGCCATAAGTATTTGCCGCTTCTCTGGCTTTTTGCTCTTCCATTTCCCGTTTGATTTTCATTATTCTTTCATGTGCTTCATACGATTGTTTTAAAACTTTATGTCGCTCCACGCTGCTAAAAGAGGATAATTTATCTGCCGCCTCATCCTGATTTTCACCGTACGGCATAATCTCACAGCAATATAATAGCAAGCGTACCATTTCCTCTGCACGTTCCTCGTCATTTGTCCATTCATTGAACTTTACATAAGCCGAAGCCTGTTGTAATTCTACAAACCAAAAGTTGTATAATTTATCTTCTATAACGGGATTATTCATAAAATCCGGATTAGAAAGCAACCAGGTCGAAATATGAATGGCCCGCCAATGATTATCACTAATTGTCCCTAAATTGGATGGGATTTTAAAATCATTTCGCAAAAAATCATTACTTACTAGCCTGTACGTGTCGTATACCAAAGCAATAGAATTTAATCCCTCCTCTAAAAAAAAATCAGAAGGTTTAAAAAAGGTATCCGGACATTTTCGCAAATACGCAACTAATTCAAAAACATCATATTTAGACATAGGCGTAATTTTGTTGTGAAAATTCAGCTGCAAACTTTAAAAGTTCTGTTTCGTTTGTAACATAGTATACCCTCCAGCCCATTTTTTGTAATCTCCTTACTAAATCATTATTGTAATCGGGAGGCGAATGTAAAACCATAGTTCCGTGCCCGCCAGCATTTTTTAATGCAATTTCCGCTAATTCCCAATTTGTTTGATCGGTGTGTGTGTCAGCATTTAACATACTAAAAATATCATTATCAGTCACGATTACGATATGTGATTTTTTATTTGGTTTCTCTCCAAATGGTTTTCGTAATCGTTCAATTCCATAGGCATAACCTGTACCTAAATAAGAAGTTAAGGTGGTCAACAAATCGGTTTCGTCTGTAATAAAACCATCTGTTTCTAAATAATCTCCCGGTTCGCCAGAGAGGCATCCCATAACAGATGCTCCGGCACGTAAAGCAGATAATCCTATAATGGTCGCTGCCAGAATGGGCCATGAAAAATTATGCCTCGGATTTCCCATCGAACCGGAACAGTCGATACCTAAATATATATTTAGCGGACTTTCTGAAATGCTGTTATCCGAATCTGAACCGTAGGATCTCTTTTGAGTCGTTAATCCCGGAATAATTGTGGGCGATGTAATGGCAGATTGCAGCCAGTCTACTTCTTCGATAGCGTCTCCAATATCCCAGGTTTCCAGTCCTTCCGGTAAATCCATGGATTTATTCTCTGATATTTCTACAGGAAAATCAATTAAATGCGGCAAAGCAATTTCTTTATAATAAGCATTGACCAAACGCTGTTCATCTGCTTTTGGGTTGACCTGTTTCATCAAATCAATGTAATTTCCTGGTCCCATATAGCCTTCTCTTGGTCCCTGGCCGCCTCTCTGACTTTTTTCTATGCCTAGACTGCCCTTCTTTTTTTTATCACCCTCATTTTCTTTTGAACTAATGGCTTCTTTTCGCATGTCGATTACTTCATCATAACCTTCCAAATCGAGTTCGGTCATACCAGAAATATCCATAGCTCCTTTGCCTGCATCTTCTGCATCTAAGATTATTAAAATCTTTTTGCGTGCCTCTTCAAATTTTTTGTCATCCATTAAATACGGATACAACATCACGGCAAATCTACCTCCACCATGAATCCAGCTTTTTGCATAACTTCTTATCAAAGAAGCTAATAATGAAGCATCGGCATCTATTTTTTTACTGTGAAAGGATAAATTGGTTGCTAATTCACCACGGTTTAAACGCCATAAATATTCGTAAGTCCGCATCATGAGCGTCCATAATTCAGTAAAATTATCTTCAGAATTTATAGCTTTATAAACTTCCGACATTCTTAATTTATTGACGCGCTGTAATTTATCATTAATTAAAAAATCGGTATATAAATTAGATACCATAGGTGCCCTGTCTTCAATACCTGGAAGCGCAAAACGAATCCGATTCAGTAAAATAGCATTATCGTATAAATTGGCAGGCGCAAAAATATGATGGCCAATTTCGTGCGCCAACACTTCAATAGCATAGTCGGTAATGCCACATTCTGTAATTTCTTCTAAATTAATCACAATACGATGATCATTTAATCGAATCATGGCAAAACTACCCGTAAGTCCCTCTTTCCAGGCGTCCTGATGAGAAAGGCACCAAATAGGTTCCTGCAGACGCAACAAAGGATTCCACTCCAGTTTTGCCTGCTGCCAATGTGATTTCCATGACACTAATGTTTCTTCTATTTTAGATAGATTATGCATTTCCAAGACTGAATAAATATAAAAAATAGGAATTTTTCAGGGTAAAAACCAAAGTATTTTCTGTTGTTACTACAGATGAAATGTTATCTGCATCAATTTTTTCACTGTCTTTTCCAAGCCATTTTTCCAGGGTCTCTAATCGTTTAGAATAGGATAAAATATAAGTTGCATCAACTGTATTTGCCGGAATTAAAACTTTTCCAAATTGATCGGCAAAAAGCGCATAGCTACTTACTGAATCTGTTGCAAATATATTTCCGTCGATTTGTGCCAGTCGTGGCGGATTCTCAAAGAATCCGGTTTCTGCTCTAAAACCTCCCTGAACACCTTCAAATTTCGTGATGTTATTTGTCCATGGATTTTCAAAAAATTGGATTGTATTTTTATCTGATCCCAAACTAATACCAACAATTTCCTGGAGATTTTCAGAAAGTTCGTCGAAATCTGCCTTTAAACGTGTTCTTAAATGCGCCAAACCACATTTCCATGCATAAATACGTCCTACAATTTTAAAATCTTCAATCGTTTTAATCTCCGAACTGCTGTTGCTCATAAGTTGGCACCAAGCTGTTATTTTTTCCGGGGCATACAAATGAAAACTCGAAAGAACATCACTCAATAATGAAATGGTTTTTATTGGAAATTTCACTAATAAGTTCGGCATTTGCCCCATTAACAGCCAGGCTTGCTTATATTCATCCTTATAGCGAATTGCTGACCCATTTCCGATTAATCTCAAAGATTCCTGATATAATGCTTTTACTACTTCATGAACTTTTTCCGGAGCAGCATTTAAAGCAACCGTTTCTTTGACAATAGGCTCCACAACTTCTACCATCCAATTGGCAATGATATGAGCCGGCAAACTGCCATACTTTATTTCGCTCTCATTGTATCTTTGATTGTACAAGGAGCTTTTCTCGCTTAATTCTGCAATAAGAGGTGGAAAGCTTATTTTTTCCATTGCAGCCATCTTTTATAATTTGTATAACGTTGATGCAAATACTTTAATTTTAAAATATCATCTGCTCTGTAACCGTAAAGCTTTTTCTCTTCAGACCACTTCTGTAGTTGCTTCTCGATATTTAAAAGTCGGTTATCAATTTCTTTTGAAGATATATTTTCAAGCCCTTTTTTAAACTCTTCTTCAAATCGATCAACTGGATCGTTTCTATCCAGATCCTGACTTACATATTCATCACAAGATAAATCAAACAGGTTTCGCAACCATACAATTCTATCCACTCTATAAACTTCATTACCCACCTGATCAAAAAATGGCGATTCTAAATGTGGTGTTAAACTATCGTGCAAAATGAAGGGCAACACTTGTCTGATATCTTCTAATTCCACTTTTTTATTTCCTCTAAAATAAGCCAATGCTTTAGAAAACATTAGCAAAGTCATGATTTTTCTAACCGATAAACCATTCTTTGCCTGCGAACCTAAATCTTTTATAGGGTCTTTTCCGGTTTCTTTTCTAAAAAGAGTACGCATATCCATACCTGACAATTTTGCGGTGTCTTTAGTCATGTATTCCAATCGGTTGGATGCAGGTTCAAAAAATTCAAACTGGCGACAGAAAAACTCGATGCGTTTACGCAATTCAGGGTCGATTTGTACGCCTCTGATTTGTTTATTTATAGTATTTAATTCTTCTTCCGTAAAAATTATTTCTTCCGGAATTATCGCTTCCGGTTTAAAATTGAGTTCAATACGCTGTAATAAATCTTCAACAAACCTTGTATTAAAATGCATCGCTCTGATTACAATATCAATCCTGTCCTTTAAGGCTTCAATAACCTGATACGTTCCTCCACCAGCATCATCGTTGGCTGTAAGATACCATGCTCCATCCGGACATTCATAAATCTGATCGAAAATTTCAGCATAATTGTCTGCCAAAACAGTTAATAAAGCAGATTGCGTTCTGGTCGGAATTCGATTGTATTCATCAATAATTTTCACTCTCATTCCTAGCCATTTTCGCCAGGCAATTCTAATATCTGATGTTTTTTCGGCCTTTACCATGTCTGATGGTAATGGATGTCCTAATAAATCTGAAATAGTCATTTGAGGCTGACCATGCTGAATAGCGCGCATCACATCCTTATTATCATATCCGGCCAACAAACCCATCAATACAGAAGTAGCTGTTTTTCCGCGACCAGGTCCTCCGACAATAAGACATTTACCTCTTGCTGCTAAGTTTAACAAAGGCATTAATACGAAGCTGGAATAACTCTGATCTGTAGGCAAATAAACAGGTACTTTACTGTCTCCAAATAAAAACTTTTTAGGATCGCCATCATTGAATTCGATGTCGTAATACGGACTAATAATGGCTGTATTCGTTATCCAAAAATAGGCCTGACGCAATTTTTCATCCAGCGTAATTGACTCGCCAGATTCATTTTGAGGATCATCACTTGAATAAAGATCTTCTATTTGAAATTTCTTGTTGCTTTTAACATCTTGCGGATTCGTAGGTGATTCCGGGACTTTCTTAAAAAATCCCACTGTTTTATTGAATAAGTCAGACATGCTCTATTTTGGTTCTGGGTTAGATTAAAATTTATTATTTTCTCTCGCGGACAATACTTTGGATACTTTTTCAATTCTTTCGGCAACACTCCCCTTAAGCATATGATAATTAAGGTTTCTGTTGTTTAAATCCTTTATAATTTTTTCTTGAAATTCTTTCCTTTTTACATCACCCGATCTATCCCGGGTATCATCATACGGAATATCTGTATCACAAACAAAAATTACATCGTGCCTGTTTTCTGCCAATTTTGCTAATTTTTTTAATTCTTCTAAGGCATTTCCATGGTAATCCAATGAAAATAAATAGGTCGTAATCGCATTGGTATCAGAAAATAAGAATCGATTGGATTGTAACACCAACGCATCTTCCCTTTCAATGTGACCTTCAGCAATTTTTAAAAGATCTTCTAAAGTTAACCTTTTATTGACCTGATGCTTCTCCCAATATTCTCTTCCATATTCTGGCATCCACTGCGTATCAAAATGGATGGCTAGTTTTTCTGCCAAAGTAGTTTTACCCGTTGACGGCGCACCAAGTAATAACACTTTCGTAATCAAATCTGCATAGACTTTAGGTTGAACAAAATTTTTATTTTTAAAAGGATCTTTTCTAATTTTTGTAGCCGATATCGGAACGATATTTCGACTCACATCTACTTGTCTGTTTATGGCATTCAGCGCAATACTCATATGTTCGCCGTAAGGTTCACTCGAGTAAAAATGGGAAATGTTACGATTATCTAAAACACTTAAAACGTAATCTTCCTGAATTTTCATAATCTCAGCTGTATACCCAGTATCATTTGGTGAATTTACACCTTCAATAACTACAATATTTGGATATATCTCGCGTATCCAACTGGCTCTGGTTGCCAAAGAAATATTTATTACAGGATCGTCATAAATTAGCACGATCACTTCATCCATCTCCTTAATAGCCGTTTCTATTAATAACTGGTGTCCTTTATGAAATGGGGCAAATTTCCCTAGTGTCAATCCAACTTTATGGTCTTTCATATGCAAATTCTTCATTGTAGGCTTTTTTCCATTCTAAGTAGCCCATTACAGCCATCACTAAAAAAAGCACATACAAAACTGTTGTAAAATATAAATCTTTATAAGCATATATGGTAATCGCCACTACATCGACGATTATCCAAAACAGCCAGGATTGCAGTATTTTTTTTATCATCAAATATTGAGCAACAAGACTTGCTACTGTTATAAAGGCATCTTCATAAGGAAAGGATGCATCGGTTTTGGTTTGCATAACATATCCTAAAAGAGCCGTTACTAAAACAGTCAGGCCAATCCAAAACATTGTATGGGTTAGTAATGTTACCCGCAGTGTACTTTTATTTGAACCTCCATATTTCCAATTGTACCAGCCGTAAAATTGTAGAAAAATATAAATAACATGCAAAATCATATCTGAATATAATTTTGAGGTGTAAAAAACAAAGCAATAAAGTGTCACCTGAAGTAACCCAAAATACCAACACCAGATGTTTTGTCTGATCGTAAAATAGACGGAAAGAAATCCGAAAATTGCGCCAAAAATTTCTACAGTTTGATCCATAATATGGAGATAAAGATATAATAATGAATTAAATTTTTAATGAGCGAAGAATAACATTTGACTCATTAATGTTGTTTTAATCTCCTCCAATACAAAAGATACAGAATACCTATGCATAGTATTACGATATCAATTTTCATTATAAGTGGTATACGCTCAATTATGTCATTGTAATAACTGCCTCCAATTAGTGCTCCAAGACCAATTCCTAATTCCATAGAAATGTACATTGTCGCAATGGCTTTCCCACGATGTTGCGGGCTGCTGAGATCGATTGTCCATGCATTTATGGCAGGTGATAAAGTACCAGTACCCATTCCGTAAATCGCTGCTCCCACTAATAATATCGTAACACTTGTGCTTTCACTTATTATAAATAACGAAAAAGCGGTCACAACCAGTCCGACAAGTATAACACTAGTTCGACCGTATCGGTCAGAAACTTTGCCCGCAACAAACCGCACCAAAACGGATGCTGCTGTAAAAGAAGTGAAAAATATTCCTTTATTTACGGCTCCCAAATGTTCGCTCCAGTCGGGAATTAAAGTAAGTATTAATCCAAATGCCGTATAAGAGAAAAAAGTTATTATTCCCGCAGGAAGTGCTCCGATATCTATAATATCAGTACGGCTGATAAAAAACATAGACTTATGGAGTTTTTCTTTTACTGCTAAAGTTTCTTTCATGTTCATCACTATAATGATAGATAAAAAAGCGAGAAACGAAGAGCTGTAAAACATCGCATCCATTCCATAAGCATTTACAATTAAACTCCCTATTGATGGTCCTAAAGCTCCACCAATGCTAAAACATAATCCGTGCATACCCAATGCTTCTCCCCATCGCTCTTGTGGAATAATATCTGCTACATAGGCAGAAGTTGCAGTAGGTTTAAATCCTGTCGAGAATCCATGAACTAATCGTAAAAGAAGAAAACCGGAAACGGAACTTAAAATTGGATATAAAAATCCGCAAATTAAACATACAACAGATCCTACAGCCATAACAGGCACGCGTCCCCATCGATCCGTAAGTTTCCCGCTGAACGGACGTGATATGGCCGCTGTAAGGGTAAATAATGAAATAATAAGTCCTTTGTATTCTGCTCCACCCAAACTGCTTAAATAACTGGGAAGCTCTGGTATTATCATATTAAAACTGGACGAGAACAAAAGAGAACTCATGCAGAGCAAAATAAACTGTAGTGTGTAAATCGATTTTTTGTTTTGTGACATTCCGGAATTTAAAAAAAAAACCAAATATACTCGTTTTGATGAAATTGCTGATTATATGTTTTTATACCAAATTAACTAGCTATTCATTCATTTTCCTAAACAACATTTTCATAGATTCCGGATCAATTGTATCCATATCAATCAGCTTTAATGACTTAACCATTTTAACTGTGCTTGTTTTATATTTTAGAAAATGAGGTGTTTTTAAATGGGATTGGTAGGCATCATTATCCTCGTACATTTCTAATATTCTTATTTGGGTAGAATCCTTCTTTTGGTACATAGGAAAAATGGCCAACACTCCCGGTTCTAACTTTACTGAAGCCGAAGACTCTTCTTTTAATATTCCTTTATATTGCGATAAATATTCAGGATAAATTTCAATTTCTGAAATACGAATCATCATGTCTTTCTTTTGAGCTGATATCGAATTAGAAGTAAAAATTATAGTCATAATCATTAAACATAAAAATTTACTTTTTGAAAATCTGTTTTGAAGGTTGAGGATAAGCTTTTCCATATGCAAGTTCAATTTAATTATTACGTTTGTTATTTGAAATCTCTAATATAAGGGATTTTTAGCTTCTTTTTCTTGTTTACTTCCCTTTTGTATTTAAATAATGGCAGATAATTCCCTTATTATTTCGTTCCTAATTTTTGTTTAATCAATCCCACGATTTCATTGAAATATATTTCGGGTTTTAGTTTAAAGACTGATAATTCATAAACAAACAACAGTATTATGTCTTTCTAAATGTGTTTTTCACACATAAAAAAGTAACATAATAGTCCTTAAAGTGGGCTAATAATCACGCAATGTTTCATCATTTTTCTCTAACTTAGCGCGGTAGATCTTAAAATTTAAGATCGAGCCAAACTTTGTTTTTTCTGCAAAGAACTGAACGAAAAAGAATTACTATTTTTTCTACTCCTTTTTTCAGAAAAACATTTTATAATAATTTTAGTTAATTGAAAACTATGAGCAAATTTGATTTTGGAATTGTAGGATTAGGTGTAATGGGTCGTAATTTACTTTTGAATATAGCGAGCCATAACTTTGCAGCAGCAGGTTTAGATTTAGATACCGAAAAAGTTAATTCTCTTCAACAAGAAGCCGGTCCTAATGATACCATTGAAGCAACCACAGATGTTAAACATTTTGTAGAACTTATTCAACAACCAAGAGCTATTATGTTATTGGTTCCTGCAGGAAAGCCGGTTGACAGCGCAATAGCAAGTTTACTTCCGCATTTAGACAAGGGAGATATTATAATTGATGGTGGTAATACTTTTTTCACCGATACAGACAGAAGATTTTTGGAATTATCTGAAAAAGGAATTCACTTCTTTGGAATGGGAATTTCAGGAGGTGAAAAAGGTGCGAGATTCGGTCCGGCTATGATGCCAGGTGGAGATCAGAAAGCTTACGAGAGACTTCGCCCTATTTTTGAAGCTATTGCAGCAAAAGTGGATGGAGAACCTTGCGTAGAATATTTAGGAAACGGATCTGCCGGTAACTATGTAAAAATGGTTCACAACGGAATCGAATACGGAATCATGCAGCTTATTTCTGAAATTTATGACCTTATGAAAAGAGGCTATAATCTGGATGAAGATACCATTCAGAAAACTTTTGAAGAATGGAACCAAACCCACGATCTTAAATCCTATTTGATCGAAATCACCGGAAACATTCTGAAACAAAAAGACGAAGACGGAAGCAGGCTGATCAATAAAATTTCGGATTGGGCAAAATCTAAAGGAACAGGGAAATGGACTTCGCAAAACGCAATGGATTTACAAGTACCGATTCCAACTATTGATGCTGCCGTTTTTATGCGTGATATGTCTAAAACGAAGCCGGAAAGAATTGAAGCTGCCAAAAAACTAGTTTGGAACGCTCCGGCAACTGACGTAAATACAAGCGAGGCAATTGCGGCGTTAAAATCAGCTTTATACTTATCTATTGTCGTGACTTACGCACAAGGATTAGCACAGTTACATACTGCATCTAAAGAATACAATTACGGATTAAACTTAGAAACTGTTGCCAAAATATGGCGTGGTGGCTGTATTATTCGTGCCAACATTTTAGAAGATTTCAGAAAAGCATATGTTGCAAAAACAGATTTACCAAACTTGCTTTTAGATGCCGGTATTGCTTCAAAATTAACCGAAAACCAGGCGGGAATGAGATCAGTGATTCAATTTGCTGTTCAAAAAGGATTACCTGTAGCGGGATTAATGAATTCATTAGCTTATTTTGACGCCTACAGATCTGAAAATCTACCAACAAACCTAATTCAGGCGCAGCGCGATTATTTTGGCGCTCACACTTACGAAAGAATCGATACAACAGGTGTTTTTCACACCCAATGGTCTGAATAAGGAACTATAAGCAACACAACACACAAATGAGTAAGTTCAAAAATATAAATCCAACCATTATTGTCATTTTTGGGGGAACCGGAGATCTGGCAAAAAGAAAACTATTTCCCGCATTTCAAAATCTGTACCTTGACGGCCGCATGTCAAAGAAATTTGAGATTATCGCATTGGGAAGAGCAGAAAAAAGCAATGAAGAGTTTAGAAGCTATGTCTTAGAAAATCTAAATATCTTTTCAAGAAAGAAAGATATTGCAGATCCGGAAACTCAAAAATTCCTTTCTCACGTAAGTTATCATAGCCTTGATATAGACAAAGAAGCGTCTTATCAAAGTTTGAATGAAAAGATAAATGCTATTGATGAAAGTTTTGGAGAACGTGCCAATCGTCTTTTTTATCTTTCGATTACGCCTTCTTTCATAACTACAATTTCAAGTAATATCAAGAAGATTGGCCTTGCAGCTAATCCAAAGCAAGACCGAATCATTATTGAAAAACCTTTTGGTTACGATAAAACTTCTGCCATTGCTCTTAATGAAATGCTTTCGCAGACTTTCAAAGAAGAGCAGATTTACAGAATTGATCATTATTTAGGAAAAGAAACCGTTCAGAACATTTTGGCTTTCCGTTTTGGAAATTCGATGTTTGAACCTTTATGGAGCCGAAACTTCATCGACTTTGTTCAAATTACAGTAGCAGAAGAAGTTGGAGTTGAAGAACGCGGTGGATTTTATGAAGGAGTTGGTGCCTTAAAAGATATGATCCAGAACCATTTGCTTCAAATTCTTTGTATGACCGCTATGGAAGCTCCGGCTTCTTTACAAGCGGATGACATTCGAAACCGTAAAGCAGATGTATTGAAATCGATTCGACGCATCAAACCGGAAGAAGTGGATCATTACGTTGTCAGAGGACAATATGATGCCGGTGCTATAAAAGGAAATCCTATTCCCGGATATCGTGAGGATAAAGGAATTGCACCGGATTCTATCACAGAAACCTACGTGGCCATGAAAATTTATCTGGATAACTGGAGATGGCAGGGAATTCCGTTTTATCTGCGTACCGGAAAAAGAATGGAAGAAAAACAATCTTCTATTATTATACAATTTAAACCAGTTCCACATTCTTCATTTTCTTATGGAAAAGAAGGCATGACACCCAACAGGCTTATTATCAATATTCAGCCTGCAATGGACATTAAACTGCAGTTTATGACCAAAAAACCAGGTCTGTCACTTTCTTTAAGACCAGCTGAAATGATATTCGATTATTTCGCCTGCTCTACAATGTCGCCGGAAGCTTATGAAACGCTTATCGCAGATGCATTGGCAGGAGATCCTACGCTATTCATGCGTTGGGATCAGGTAGAACAAGCCTGGGATGCTATTGATACTATCCAACAAGTATGGAAAGATACAGTGCCAGTTAATTTTCCAAATTACAAGGCAGGAAGCTGGGGACCTGAAGAAGCTGACGAACTATTGGCGCGTCAGGGACACAAATGGATTCCAAACACACAAACAAAAGAAGAACTTTTAGAAGATGATACAGATATATAATACTACAGAAGAAATTAATGTAAAAGCAGCAGACCTTTTTGTAGCAGCAGCACAAAAAGCAATTGCTGAAAAAGGCCAATTTACAGCCGTACTAACAGGAGGCTCCTCTCCTGCGGGTATTTACAAATTATTAGCTTCTGATGCTTACAAAACCAAAATAGACTGGAGTAAAGTTTTTATTTTTTGGGGAGACGAACGTTGGGTTCCTCTTAATGATGACTTAAGTAATGCAAAAATGTCTTACGCTACATTACTGAGCCATGTTGCTATTCCGTCTGAAAATATTTTTGAGATGTACCAAGATGGTGTTACACCTGAAGATTTTGCTGTTACTTACGAACATTCAATTAGAAAGGTTTTAGGTGACGAAGGAGAATTTGACCTTATCTTATTAGGAATGGGAGATGACGGACATACAGCTTCTCTTTTTCCAGGTCAGGCAGTTTTAGACGAACAAAATAAATGGGTCGCTGCCTATTATCTTGAACCTCAAAAAATGCACCGTATCACACTTACTGCACCCCTAATCAATAAAGCCGAAAAAATCATTGTAGTGGCTTTTGGAGAGAAAAAAGCGCCTGCGTTGAAAGAAGTAACAAAAGGAGAATATAATCCTTCTACATACCCGATGCAATTGATTAAGCCCGTTTCAGGAGAATTATTATTTCTTGTAGATAAAAGTGCCGCTGGTACTAACTAGAAAACTATTTTTATAACCAGTTTATATTTAAAACTATAAACTGGTTATATTTTTTCTTCACTTTTTCTTCCATAAAGCAGAATTCTTTTAAAGGCATAAATAGCAGGAAGCTTTGGAAAATGCTCTGCTATTCTAATTTTAAATGCTTTGATAAAGGACTCTTTTTGATCGTTTTCAAGAAGCTCTAAATAAGGAATCAGAGCCGAACCAGAAATAAAATTATACAATGTATCATGATCATTCGCAATTATGGGATAAACTTTCTCCATAATCTGAATTTCTTCCAATCCGCCATCAAACATAATTTGCGCATATTGATCCATATTTAATACAGGAGAATCTCTCCTCCATCCCTTAAAATAAGTTTTAAAAGGATCTTCGTCAGCCAATTGATAAAGAATTTTATTTAGAATATTTTCCTTCTGAATAGGCATCTGCACTGCAAACTGACCTTTTGAAGTAAGCAAATGAATCAGTTTTGGAAATAATATCTCATGATTATCAGACCACTGTAACGCTGCGTTACTAAAAACTAAATCCCATTTTTTATTTAATTTCAATATATCTTCTACTGACATGCGTTCAAAATGGAGATTAATTGTCTCTAAAGATTTTGATTTTATCAACATTTCAGCTGACGAATCAATCCCAAGAAAATCAGTTTTACTGAAATTCTCAGCTAATATAGCGGTTTGCTCCCCTGTACCACAGCCTAAATCAATTGCAGTTGAAGATTCGGGCAATTTGATAAAATCCATCAAATCATAAAATGGTTTATTACGAAGGTCTTTAAACTTATTATATATTTCCGGGTTCCAAGGCATAAGGCACAAAATTTTATGATTCCAATTACATCCTAAAACATCTCAATTGATATAAAAGGAGGTTACTTAGCTAATTTACAATATCATTTAAATTAATTCAAAAGTTTCACTTAAAAATATAATAACTGTAAAAATATAGCTTAATTGACATTTTAAACAAAGTAATTTGACTTTATAAACAAAATACAACAGCACTTATCCCTATAATTTTGTCCTATAACTTTTTAATAATGAAAAACATGAGACGTAACAATTATCAGGGAGCTTTACAGCAGCCCATTGGTTCAGGTTTTAACGCAACATCAACTTCATCAGATGTTATTAATGGAATTGACCTTAGAGGAAAAATCATAATCGTAACCGGCGGAAATGCTGGTATAGGATTGGAGACCACCAAAACGTTGGCTAATGCCGGTGCAACCGTAATCGTACCAGCCAGAGACATTGAAAAAGCAAAGAAAAATCTTGAAGGCATTGAAAATGTAGAAATAGAAATGATGGATGTAATGAATCCCGCTTCTATCGATGCATTTGCAGAAAATTTCCTTCGATCAAACAGGCCATTGCATCTCCTTATAAACAATGCTGGCATTATGTGGGTTCCTTTGCGCAGAGACAGTCGCGGAATCGAATCACAATTGGCTACCAATTACTTGGGGCAATTTCATTTAACTGCAAGATTATTTCCGGCACTTAAAAAAGCAAATGGCGCAAGAGTAATCAATGTATCTTCTCTTGGACATCAAATGGCTCCTTTTAATTTTGAAGATCCTAATTTTCTACATAGAGAATACGAAACCTTACAAGCCTACGGACAATCAAAAACGGCGAGTAACTTATTTTCTCTTGAACTTGACAATCGTGCGAAAGCATTCAATGTAAGAGCATATTCTTTGCATCCTGGTTCAATTGCCGGAACTGAGTTAGCAAGAGAAGCTCCATTAGAATTATTCCAAAAAATGGGCTTTCTGGATGAAGACGGTAATCTTCTTCCCGAAGTGGCTGCAAAATTAAAAACAATTCCACAAGGCGCTGCTACAACAGTTTGGTGTACTACCAGCGCTGCACTGGAAAATATTGGAGGTGTTTATTGTGAAGATAATGATATCGCCCCATTAGCAAATGGTGAAGACAGCATTGGGTCCTATGGAGTAGAAAGGTACTCTCTTGATGAAACAAACGCTAAAAGATTGTGGGACTTAAGCGAAAAAATGACGGGTATTTCATTTCCATTTTCTTAAATCAACTATAATCCTGCTCTATAAAAAAATGGGCAGGATTATGATATTTCAGATCTATTGCAACGCCCGGCACAGTTAACTATCTTTGAACTAGCAAAGTAAAAAACAACAAGAATAATTTTTATTAGAAATCATTAAACCATGGACCATATTTCAAAATACTTAACACCTGAAATTAAGCTTTCCAGCTACGATGATAAATTATTTAAATCTGACTTAATCTTTGACGACCATATGCTTATTTGGTTTATTTCGGGCGAAACAAAAATAATACAGGCAGATGCTACTTTTTACTTTAAGACTGGTGATATATTCTTAATTCCAAGAAATCACATGGCTACAATCATAAATTATCCAAAAAATGGACAGCCGCACAAGACAGTAGTAATGCATTTAACTACAGAACGATTAAAAAAGTTTTATGAAAAAATTGATGTAGAAAAAAAATATGTTGGCGGACAGAAAATATATAGTTTTAGTAATCATCCATTATTAGAAAGTTGTCTGAGTTCAGTAATACCTTATTTTGATCTGGAAGGTAAATTTCCTGAGAATATTGCATCGTTAAAAATTAGTGAAGCGATAAGTATTTTAAGAGAAATTGATAAAAGTGTCGATAACATTTTGGCCAATTTTGATGAACCTGGTAAAGTTGATCTAATTAATTTCATGGAGCGAAATTTTATGTTCAATATGCCGATGGAAAAATTAGGTTATCTTACAGGCCGCAGTTTATCAACCTTTAACAGAGACTTTAAAAAACATTTTCATGACACACCTCAAAAGTGGCTAACACAAAAGAGGTTAGAATTGGCCTATTATCAATTATCAGAAAAAAAGAAAAAACCAACAGAAGTTTATCTCGAAGTTGGTTTTGAGGATCTCTCTCATTTTTCCTTTGCATTTAAAAAAAAATATGGCTTATCTCCTAATCAAATAACCACACACAACTCTAACTAACTACTCATACAGGTATATAATAAAAATATTAGCGTTTTCAATTTTTAATTTTATTCTTAGCTTTTTCAATACTATCTTTGAAGTGTAAAAATAACACCCCTTCATGATTTTGCCCCTGCTCTTTAAAATACTTATTTCGTGGGTAGTAGCCTGTATTATCATAAGAATATCCAACATGGCATTATCATCACCAGACGCAAAATCTTACCAGGAACCTACACTCCTTACAAGTATTCTTACTGCTCTTACTATTGATTTAACATTAAAAAACAAATTAAGAATAGGAAAGCTATTGCACCACAGCTTTGGATTTTGTTTGCAGCAGTTTACTACATAATATGGTATTCTCAATTCGTCGAAATTTCATGGTCAACGAGTATCATTATTGGTTTCGTTACCGGTCTGATACGAATTATAAGCTGGACTTTTCTTCTTGAAATTATACCATCCGCTCATACTTCCAATTTTAAGGGATATTACCTTCAGCTTGTATTTGTGCACAATATTTTTATCATTGCTGCTTTCTCTTTGGACTGGCTATTGCTTTAATAGCTTTTAAAACATTCATTTGCCGAACATACAATATCAAAATCTCATTTCTAAGTAAATGAGATTTTTTTCATCTTTAACAAATACCGATCGGTATTTGTATTATATTTGTCATAAATCTTATCGCATAAATTAGAAATCATGAATACTTCAGACATCATATTAAATAAAGTAGCTCCAATTTTTAATAAGCAAGGATACGTAGGTACCAGCCTGACAGATATAACAAAAGCTACCGGACTTACTAAAGGTGCGATTTACTGCAATTTTTCGAACAAAGAAGATTTAGCATTAAAAGCCTTTCAATTAAACATAAATTTAGCCATAACACCTTTATTCAAGCTTGTTGCCGCTAAACAAGGCAGTATAAATAAATTGCATGTTATAACAGAGTATCAGCGCAGCTATTATAATCTGGTTAAAGACATGGGCGGCTGTCCAATGTTAAGAGCAGGAGTTGATACAAAATTCATCAATCCGTTGCTGTTTAAAGCAGCACAAAATCTATCCCAAAAATTCACTATCGGTTTAACTAATATTATAAGTGATGGTGTCATTAATAATGAAATTCAGCAAAATACTGATGCAACAAAATATGCCAAAATAATTTTATCACTAATTGAAGGAAGTTCGCTTTTGGCCTTTACACACAATGACGCAACCTACATAAATGATGCAATGGACTTTATAGATACTACCATAATTAGCCGCATCAGGAAATAAAAATTTTTTAACCCGTTAAATACCGATCGGTATTTTATATAATTTATTTAGAAGATGGAAAAAATATTAAAGACAAAAAGAAAAGTTAGATTTCAGGACTGTGATCCTTTTAATCATTTGAACAACTCCAAGTATTTAGAATATTTTATTAATGTCCGCGAAGATCAAATTGCTGAACATTATGATCTTGATATATTTAAGTACATGAAGACTACAGGACTTAGTTGGGTTGTTGCTTCTAATCAAATAAGCTATTTGAAACCGGCTTTTACAATGGAAACGGTACTGATTGAATCGCAGCTAATTCAATATACAGACAATCTCCTACTCGTTGAAATGAAAATGTGGAATGAAGAGGAAACAGAATTAAAAGCCATACTATGGGTAAAATTTATTCATTACAACATTCAGGCAAAAAAAGTAGCAAACCATTGTGAGGATTTGATAAAATTATTTGAATCTGTTGTTTTACCAGTTGATCAGACAGTTTTCGAAAAGAGATATTTAGAAATTATTCAAAATTTAAAAAACAGAACTTATGCCTAAATTAGAAACGATAAAAGAATTTATGGCAGTGTTCGAAGCTAAATAGTTTAGCTTATTAAAAACATATAAACTGTTTTACATTAAAGCCAAAAACTCCGCAAAAGATATTTGCGGAGTTTTTTATTAGAAGCATTTTATTTAATTTATCTCTTTAGGATTTTCAGCCTATTTTACATCAAACCAAAGTTTTGTAGTAAGCAAGTCTTTACCCTGAACCGCTATTGCTGCCTGATAACTATTTCCGTTCAACGATTGCTCTGTACCTGGATAAAAGAAACGTGAAGGTAACTTTCCGTCTAAAACTGTTGCAGGACCTGCTGTCAATACGGGATAGTCCAATCTTCTCCACTCGGCAAAAGCATCAAGACCTTGTCCAAAGAATGCAATCCATTTTTGTGTACCGATCGATTTAGCATAGTCTGTTGCATCGTATTTTACACTAACCTGATTAAGATAATTAGTGATAACGGTTGCATCGGTAATTCCAAATTGATTGAACGATGCCGTGATCGCATTTTTATAAAGCTGCTCAGCATCACCAGAAATATAACCACGAGCTACCGCTTCAGAAAGATTAAATAATACTTCAGAATAAGATACAAGTACTGCCGGCGATGAGGAAGTTAAGAAGTAAGTTCCCGGTTTTGATGTTTTAGCAAAACCCTGGCTATTAGCATCACTGTTTGATAATCCATTCGCGCCTCCAACATATTTACCTACACTTGCATCTGAGGGCAATTGTGCATAAACTGGTAAACGTGGATCGGATAGTTCATTTAGCTTATCAACCATTGTTTTTGAAATACGATAATCATCGCGAGTTTCGAACCATGCCGAAGCAGGATTTTGTTGAGGCGAACTTGTGTACGTAAACTTAAAAGTATCACTATTACTGGCAAATACTCCTGCAGCATCACTTGTTGCTTCAATCGCAGCTTGTTTAGCCAAAGCTGGTTCTCTGTCAGATATTCTTAATGCAATACGCAAACGAAGTGAATTCACCAGTTTTTTCCATTTTAAAATATCTCCTTTGTATGATAAATCACCCGTTACAGCACCGTTTGCTGTGTTTAGTAAAGACTGTGCTTGTTTCAAATCTTCTAATAATCCTGTATATACTTCCTTTTGAGTATTATACGCCGGATTTACTTTTAAACCTGCTTCTTTATAAGGAATGCTTCCGTAAGCATCTGTCAGCAATAAAAAGGTCCATGAACGTAACGTTAATGCAATCCCTTTGTAATTTGGATTTGCCTGTTCTTGTGGAAAATTGATAATTGTATTCAAATCCGTAATCAGGGTTGCATATCCTGTATTCCACAAAGTTGTGAAAGAAGTATTGGACACATCGTATCTATCCGGTTCCGTATATTGAATTTTAGCCCAATGCTGCACAAATAACAAAGACGAATCAAAGTTATTGGTTGAACCCCAATATAAATCAGCGCCCTGCTTTAGGGTTCCTGTTAACAGATAAGGTGCTAATGGTGTTTCAGTTGCATTTGGATTTTTATTAATATCATCCAAAGTATCACTGCATGAAGTCAGTGTAATTGCAAATAGCGTTGTATATAATATAATTTTTAACATGATTCTGTATTTTTAAAATCTTAGATTGACATTAAGGCTGAAATTTCTGGTAGTTGGCAGAGATAAACTCTCCAATCCTTGTGCATTACCTGTATTGAAAGCTGTTTCAGGATCAATATTTGGTGCATCTTTATAGATAAAAAACAGGTTACGGCCTACTGCAGTAATACTTGCCCCATCTAATCCCAGCTTCTTAGCAAATGACTTATTGAAGTTAAAAGCCAATTTTACTTCTCTTAATTTTACAAAAGTTGAGCTGTAAATATAAGCTTCACTAATATTGTAAGATGCTTTGTAATATTCCTGTGCACTAAGAACGGAAGTGTTAGGAGTTCCATCAGCATATACTCCGTTAAAAATCATTCCATCCTCATATACTGCACCTCCTGGTGCAGTTGTACCTGCGGGCAATAAAGTTTTCGTAGTACCTGCTAAATAGTAATTTAATCCACCATTAGCGGCATCACGTCCCGGAAGAGTTTGTGCCAATATTCCTGTATAATTACCTGTTCTGTTCGTTCCTGAGAAAAGCTCACCTCCTACACTTGCATCAACAAGAAATGATAATTCAAGATTTTTATAGGTCAATGTATTCGTAAGTCCAGCTAAATAATCTGGTGTGTAATGTCCTAGTACTTTCTTTTGCGGATCAGCTTTTGGTAATCCGTTCGCACCTACTACTATATTTCCATTTGCGTCGCGTTGATAAGCTGTTCCATAAAGTGCCCCGTAAGCCTGTCCTACAGATGCCAAAACATCAACACCTCCTGAAGAGCCAATCGTGTAATTTTGAATCTGTTTATCATAATCCAAAATCTCTACTTTGCTTATATTCTTTGAATAATTTACAGCTACATTCCATTTGAAATTTTCATTTTGAACAGGGTTTCCATCCAATTGAATTTCAATACCATGGTTGTTTATTTTACCCGCGTTGATTAATTGTGAATTATAACCACTTGAAGCAGTAGTTTTTATTTCCAAAATCTGATCAAAACTATTGGTATTATAATAAGCAAAATCAAAGTGCAGTCTGTTTTTCCAGAAAGAAGATTCTAAACCAACTTCGGTAGAACGTGTTGTTTCCGGTTTTAAGTTCTCATTAAGTTTCTTTTGAGAAGATGTTTGAATCGGATTTCCATCGAATGCAGTTTGAAAATTGTAAACCGTAGACAATTGATACGGATCTGCATCATTACCAACTTCAGACCAACCACCACGTAGCTTTAAGAAATCAAGTGTACTACTTTTCAATTTCAAAGCATCAGATAATACTAAACTACCACTAACAGAAGGATAAAAATAAGAACGGTTACTGCTTGGCAATGTCGATGACCAGTCATTACGGGCAGTTGCATTCAAAAAGGCATAATTTTTATAACCCAATTGTGCAGAAGCATAAGCACTGTATACTCTCAATCTTGATAACGAATTTGATGAAGTTAACGGATCTCTTGAATTCGTCAATGTGTATAAATCAGGTACTGCCAAACGTGGCGCTTTTTGATAATTATTTGCGTCACTATGGTTACGAACGTTGAATCCGGCAAGGGCATCTAAACTAAAATCATCACTCAGTTTATTCGTGTAAGTAAAAATACCTTCTGTATTTTGCTCGTTTACTGTGTAGGCATCTTCAGCATAGGATCCGAAAGGAGTTCCATTTGTACCGTATTTAATTTCATACTTTCTGCGATCATTATAATAATCAACTCCGGTACGGAATTTAAAATTAAGTCCTTCAAAAATCTTGGCATCCAAATGAATATCACCTATTAAACGGTTGCGCTGTTGACTTGTAGTGTTGTAATTGGCATTCCAATACGGATTGCTGTAATAGCTGTTATTCCAGTTTCTGGTCCAATCCTTGTCAAGTTCATTAATATCAACCTGACGTCCGAACCAAAGGAACTGCAGCATTACGCCGGCAGCACGGTTACCCGATGGACCACCTGGTAAAGCTGGTGCATTGGTAACAATATAGTTCGCATTTACACCTACTTTTACACTTTTGGATATTTGGTAATTCGTGTTAACGGTAAAGTTTGTTTTGTTAACCTCACTGTTAGGCACTGTTCCTAATTGTTTTTGATTGTTTACTCCTAAACGAAAATCTGATTTTTCATCTGATTTGGCCACCGAAATGCTATTATCATACGTAATACCAGTATTAAAAAAGTCCCTAACATTATCAGGATGCGCCACAAAAGGTACTGCCTCACCATTTGAATAAAACTGCGGAATAAGGCGTCCATCCATTTTAGGCCCCCAGCTTTCATCAACTCCATCATTAACTCCGCCTCCTTTACCATCTACGTAACTAAATTTTCCATTTGAGCCTTGTCCAAATGTATTTTGAAAAGAAGGCAAAGTACTAACCTGAGATATCGTTATACCAGTACTGAAGTTTATACCCAGTCCTTTTTGACCTTTTCCTGATTTTGTTGTTATAAGAACAACACCATGTGCAGCACGTGATCCGTAAAGTGCCGCTGCATTAGGGCCTTTCAGTACAGTTAATGTTTCAATATCATTAGGATTCAAATCGGCAATTGCATTCTTAAAATCGCGGGTAGCACCACCAAAGTTCAACTGCGAGTTATCTACCGGGACTCCATCCACCACAAATAGTGGCTGGTTATTTCCTGATATAGAGGTTTCACCACGAATAATAATACGTGAAGATCCCATATCACCTTGTGAATTGGTAATACGAACTCCAGCCAATTTACCGGTAAGGCTGTTTAGGAAGTTCGTTTCTTTTGTATCGGATAGCTCCTTGCCTTTAAGTGCCTGAGTGGTGTATCCTAAAGATTTCTTTTCTTTTGTGATACCAAGTGCAGTAACTACAACTTCAGATAACGCATTTTGTTCCTGAGTAAGCTCAATAACAACTGAGTTTGTATTCGCTACAACTTCTGTTTTTTTATACCCTAAATAACTTACTAGTAATGTATAAGGCAATTTTTGTCCTGTCTGGAAAAAAAACTTCCCATCAAAATCTGTTACGACTCCGTGTGTAGTTCCTTTAATATTTATTGAAGCTCCAATAATAGGTTCTTTTGTACTAGCATCTACAACTATTCCCTCGAGTTTGGATTGAATTAACGGTTTGGTTTCTTGTGCTTTAATCCCTATCGAAATCAAGAAAACACACAACCAGATATATCTATTTATTTTTTTTTTCATTACTTTGTTTTGGTTTAAAAATAAGTAAGCCCTGAACGGATTAATTCCATTCTCGCTTTTCTTATAGAGATGAACAATTTCTTTAAGCTTTACCATTTCTGCTGCAACAGAAATGGTTTTTTATTTGCAGCACATTCGCTTTTTCATTTTTATATATTTTTAGATTACTATTATTTAAAATTGGTTTTATAAAAATTTCAATCCATCACCTCAAGCTTTCCTCTTGCCAAAAATTTTATGAATGAGACATTTGAAGAATTTCAAAACCAACTAACTCTTAAGCATAAATCTTCAAAATGGCTCCTATTTTTTTAAATCGAATCAATTTAAAGTCTTATATCCCTTTGTTTATAAGACTTTTAAATTCTATAAATTCAATAGAACAAATGTATATTAAAAATTTAAACACCCAAGTTTTAAGAGAATTTTTTGCAAAAAAAATGTTAACTAAAATTTTAGTAAAATTTTAAGTCACTTCAAACAAGACAGTTACTCGTTTTTACAAAATCTTTTCATAAATACGAATTTTCTTAATTTTAAAAGGTTGAATTAAAAAAATCAACCGTTTTAAAAACTCCGAGGCTGAGATAATCGATGCTTTTTTTTTAAGACTCGCCATTCCTTAAAAATCCTCTAAAAAATGGTTTATATATTCAAAATGTCTAACATCAGATTTCATTTTAAACTATCTTTATAGTAAGAAACCTTCATTTTTATACTATGAACGATAAATCACTACTTAGAGGTTCTATTTTCAGACATCTTGATGGCTTAGCTGTTGCTCCCGTAGCAATTGCTCTTAAAAAAAAGGAAGTTTTAGCGTTCATCCTAAACAAAAAGGAAGTACAGCTGACAGAACTTGTTGCTGTTTTTAAAGCAAATGAAGGCTATTTGAATGTTGGTTTAAGAATTTTGGCTTCTCAGGGCTTTTTAGATTATAAAGTCAATAACGAAACAGCGGAAATTAAGATCTCTGTAAATGAAAAGACAGAAATAGCTTTTTCATTGTTTCATCTTTATCAGGACGTTGTTGATTTACTTCACTTTTCGATACAGTTTCATACCCGCATTTTTGACGATGTGCCGTTTGAAAAACTCAATATTATTTTTGAAAAATATAAAAAAGGATATGGAATTAAACCCTCCGATGATGATCTGACAAACACAATTCAGGATCAGGTTTTAAAACATATTGAAGGTTATCTGATTGCACCAACAATCGTTCGTTTGGCAATGAACGGAATGTTTCACAAATATTTCATGGAGACTTCTTTCAAACCGGAAGAGTTTCATAAATCGCCTGAAAATTTTAAAAAAATATTAGACTTTTTGGTACATCTTGGATGGTTTATCGAAAAAAATGGCAATTATCAATTTACAGAAGTGGGTTTGTTTTTCGCAAAAAGATCCAGTGCCTACGGCGTGACAGTTTCTTATTTACCAACATTCGCCAAAATTGAAGAATTAATTTTTGGAGATCCTGCTGTTTTAAGAATGATAGCCGATGGAGAAAATGAAATTCATGTAGATCGTGAAATGAATGTTTGGGGAAGCGGCGGTGCTCACGACACTTATTTTAAAGTGGTAGATGAAATTATTATTAAACTTTTTAATTTACCAATTGAAGAACAGCCCAAAGGAATTCTAGACATGGGTTGTGGTAATGGCGCTTTCCTGCAACACATTTTTGAAGTAATCGACAGGCAAACTTTAAGAGGAAAAATACTGGACGAATATCCATTGTTTCTGGTTGGTGCCGATTATAATCAGGCGGCATTGAAAGTCACCAGAGCAAATCTTATAAAAGCAGATATTTGGGCAAAAGTAATTTGGGGAGATATTGGTCGCCCTGACCTACTTTCAGATGACTTAAGAGAGAATTACAATATTGACCTGAAAGATTTGCTGAACGTAAGAACATTTTTGGATCACAATCGCATTTGGACAGATCCGGAGCATATCAACAAAAATAGAATCAGTACCTCAACTGGTGCGTTTGCGTACAGAGGCAAAAGAATCAGTAATAATTTGGTGGAAGATAATCTCCTGGAGCATCTGCAAAAGTGGTCGCCTTATGTACGGAAATTTGGTTTGCTTCTGATTGAATTGCATACCATAAATCCAAAACTGGCTGCCGATAACTTAGGAAAAACACCTGCAACAGCTTATGATGCCACACATGGTTTTTCTGATCAATATATTGTTGAGATTGATGTTTTTAATACTGTTGCTGCAGAAGCAGGATTATTCCCGGACAAATCCATTTTTAAACGATTTCCGGAAGCTGATATCGCTACGGTAAGTATCAATTTATTGAAAGGAAATTAAAACAACTATATTCATAAAATCACTTCAAAATCAAACAGCTTTGGAGATTTGTATTTTTTGAGTTGTACAAAATTAACTATCAAATAATTGTATAGAAAGCGATCTGAAATAATATAACCCACATTAAATTATTTATATATTAGCATACAAAAATGCATCTGAGTCTTGAACTCTTATTATCAAGTTACTAAGTTTGCATTTCAAAAATAAAGCAACAAAAAATGGAGTACCAAATATTCAAAACAGACAATTCAAAAACAACTATTTTGATAAGGCTGATGACAGGAGCAGTATTTCTTTCAGAAGGAATTCAGAAGTTTCTATTTGCAGATACCTTAGGAGCTGGCCGATTTGAAAAAATTGGGTTGCCTATACCTGTTTTTCTGGGAAGTTTTGTTGGAAGTTTTGAAATTATCTGCGGCATTTTGTTTTTGCTTGGTTTGTTAACCCGATTTGCGGCTATCCCCCTAATTATTATTATACTTGTTGCTATCTTAACAACAAAAACAGAAATTTTAGCCGAAAAAGGTTTTTGGGCAATGCTTCATGAAAGCCGAACAGATTGGTCCATGCTTTTAGGCAGTATATTTCTTTTAATAAAAGGTGGTGGCTTGTGGTCTCTTGATAATAGCATATTTAGGAATGGAAAATAAGGCCAGCCTAAAAGACATAGCAAAACTTTTTTTTAAACTAGGTGTTATTGGTTTTGGTGGTCCCGCCGCTCATATTGCTATGATGCATGAAGAAGTTGTAAAAAAAAGAAAATGGCTCACCGAAGCACATTTTCTTGATTTAATTGGTGCTACAAATTTAATTCCCGGTCCTAACAGCACCGAAATGGCAATTCACATAGGACACGAAAAGGCTGGATGGAAAGGTTTGCTTTTGGCAGGACTTTGTTTTATTCTGCCAGCAGTGTTTATCACTGGAATTTTTGCCTGGATCTACAAACAATATGGACAGCTTCCGGAAATACAAAATTTTGTCTATGGTATAAAACCAGCCATTATAGCTATTATTCTTGGAGCCATTTTTCCATTAGCAAAAAAATCAATAAAGTCAATTGAATTAGCGATAATTGGGATGTTGGTTTTAACAGGTTCCCTGCTTAATCTGAATGAGATTTACCTGATGTTTGGAGCGGGTTTGCTTGCTTTATTGATCACTACAGTCCGAAACAAAAAAATAACGAATACTACTAGTTTTCTTTCCCTCACCTTTTTTCAAATAGCGGACACTCCTATTCTCTCAGTGTCAAACTCTCATTTATTTTGGATATTCCTCAAAATTGGCTCCATACTTTACGGCAGCGGCTACGTTTTGTTTGCTTTTCTTGAAACAGAGCTAGTTGCTACAGGACTTTTAACCAAACATCAATTAATTGATGCTATTGCAGTCGGACAATTTACACCCGGACCAGTATTTTCTTCAGTAACATTTATTGGATATCAAATTAACGGATTAGGTGGTGCTATTGTCTCAACGGTAGCTATTTTTTTGCCATCATTTGTATTTGTCTCACTATTAAATCCGCTGGTAAGGATAATGAGAAACTCAAAACTGTTCTCTGTATTTCTTGATGCCGTTAACGTAGCTTCAGTAGCTATTATTATAGCCGTTTGTTTTAGTATGGCACAAGATACTATTACCAATTGGAGAACCGTATTGATTGCTCTTTTAAGTATTGCCGTTACATTTGGTTTCAAAAAAATAAATAGTGCTTTTATTGTTTTAGGCGCTTCTTTTTTGGGGTATTTATTGACCTTTATACTTATTTAAAGAAAATAAGAAAGCACCAAAATCACTGACTTTGGTGCTTTTTTTAAACATTGTGATCCTATTAACTTCTTTAAAGAAATTAGGATATCAATACCCTTTTATATTTTGGTATGTCCTTTAAAACAATTCCTGTACCTCTTACCACAGCCCTTAAGGGATCTTCTGCAATATATACCGGAAGATCTGTTTTTCTTGAAATTCTTTGATCAAGACCACGTAGCATTGCCCCTCCACCAGCGAGATAGAGACCTGTATTATAAATATCTGCGGCCAGTTCTGGTGGTGTCAAAGAAAGTGTCACCATAATAGCATCTTCAATTCTTAGGATTGATTTATCTAAAGCTTTTGCAATTTCTCTGGAAGTAATTTTGACTTCCTTCGGTTTTCCGGTTAGTAAATCCCTTCCGCGAACCAATAAATCATCTGGTGGAGAATCCAGTTCTTCAATTGCCGCACCTACATCTATTTTAATCTGTTCAGCCGTAGCATCTCCGATATATAGATTGTGATGCGTTCTCATAAAGTACAAGATATCATTGGTAAAAACATCTCCGGCAATTTTTATGGATTTGTCGCAAATTATTCCTCCTAAAGCAATAACTGCAATTTCTGTAGTTCCTCCTCCAATGTCAACAATAATGTGCCCTTGCGGCTGCATCACATCTAAACCAATTCCAATTGCAGCAGCCATAGGCTCATGAATTAAAAATACCTCTTTTCCGTTTACTCTCTCACAAGATTCTTTTACGGCTCTCATTTCTACCTCAGTAATACCGCTTGGAATACATACCACCATTCGGAGTGCGGGAGTGAAAAAATTCTTCTTTAATTCTGGTATATTTTTAATAAACCAGTTAATCATTTTCTCCGATGCATCAAAATCTGCAATTACACCATCTTTAAGCGGTCGGATCGTTTTAATATTTTCGTGTGTTTTACCTTGCATTAAATTAGCCTCTTTGCCTACAGCAATAATTTTCCCGGTCCTAATATCTTTTGCCACAATCGAAGGGCTATCGACCACAACTTTTCCTTCATAAATTATTAATGTATTAGCGGTGCCTAAATCCATAGCTATCTCCACTGTCATAAAATCAAATAAGCTCATAATATAATTTTCTATACAGAATGAACGCTTTTGTTACTTCTTTATTCTCTGTCAACACAAACTTTCACTTTATTTTATAATAATTTTGGGAGTGTTTGTCACTTAAGTTTAGTTAGTTAGGATAAATTTCTGATTAAAATGGAATTTTAGAATTTGGTTTTGTAAAAAATTAAGAATTTTGAGGAGACATAAATGCGGAAGGAATTCTCCACAAACGAAATATTTAAGTTGTGTTTACATAATCTAAGTCCGTAAAGCTTTGTGAACTTTGTGTTTTTACTAAACTTACATTATTTAAAAAACTTTATGTTCTCCATGATAATTTTTTTTATCTCCACAGCTTTTCGTTCTGATCCGAAAAAACTAAATCCTTATGAAATGAAATGGTTTTAAAAGAGAGCAAAAAAAAAGCCTCCAAAATCATTTGATTTTGGAGGCTTTTTGTATTTTGTAAAAATATTACATTTCGTTCAAATCGTTGAATTCGTGTAATGATTTTAATGTGCTTTCGTAAAATAAAATGGCAGCGATTAAATTCCCTTTATCTGAATAAGGCATCATTTTTCTTTGAAACTCTACTGTTGTATCTAAGAAAGTTGTTGTACCAACTGCTTGTCCGTCTAATACTTTTTTGTGCTCAGAATCGTCTGGTATACCTAAGTCTGCCATAGTAACACCTGGTTTAGTAACCAAAGCAATATAAGGAAGCGTTTTTACTAAAACTTTAATACGCTCAATGTATAATTCCAAAAGTTCACCTTTTTGCATACCACTTAATTCTTTTTGATCATGGTATTTACGGATGATAGCTGTTGTACTGATAATACTTCTTGGAGCATTTTTCGCCTGCGCTGAAACAGCTTCAGTTGATAAGAAGAAAAGGAAACTAAGTAGGAAAATTGTGCTTTTCATTTTGAGAATGTAATTGGTTGTTAATAGGACAAAAATATATAAATTAACTTAAACTGCAACTGTATTGATTTCTTTTTTTTAATTTAAATTTAACAATCAGTCTAAAAGTTAAATTGGCATAATCAATATAGAAAAAAGGCAGCTCACAAAAACCACCATTTATTACTGTTTATCAATACATTAGCACATTTACGACTTAATTATTCTAAAACGTCCCGGGTATTTTATATATATACTTTTTTTGTTGCCATAATAATCCATGAAGTCTTCGCAAACAAAAACGGCATGTGCAGTAGACCAGGCAACAACGCCACAGAATTCACTTCCTGATTCGCGCTTTAATTTTTGTATTTCTTTGCCTTCTTTAAATCCCAGATATTTGTAAATTGTTGGAGTATATACTTCACCTTCTTCTAAATCCTCCAGCGCTTTATCAAAAGTTGACTTCTTATCAATAATTTGTTTGTACTTTGCCATTACAGCATAGGTCAAGACTGCATAATCTGTTATTTTTTCGCTCTCACAATTTTCTTTTATAAATACAAAATCAGCAGAAAATTTAGCTTTGTTTAACTCATCATTTTTCAGGTTGAATGATGCACTATTTTTTAGTGTAATTTTATAGGTAGTGTCGTTTACTTTTTCAGTCACAAAAAGATTGTCCAGTCCATAAACATTTAAAGCAGCTTTAATAAAAGCAATCGAGGAGCAATTGGTACGCTCTCCTTGTTTAAAGCTTTCAAATATTTTATCCGCGCTCAATTGTGAGTAAGCATTGGAACAAAAGAACATTAATAATATAATTATTGAACTAACAGATTTCATTTTATGTTGTATTTTATAATTTCCTCATACCATTTTTGAGGATTCATAGATTATACAAATCTATTAAAATCAATTCATAGTTTTTTTTACTTCTTATTTTTTTTTAATTTTTGTAAATTGAAACCTTTAAAAAGAGTGACAATACAAGGCAATTTAAATTAGATATCCATTAGTGTTTAAGCACATAGGTCAAAAAAAAGCCCCAAATTTTATTGAGGACACTGAAAAAGTCTTTTCGCGAATAAATTGTTAATTAAAAGGAGCAGAAGCTAAAAGTTTTCTGCTCCTTTT